>JABIRP010000326.1 GCA_018699735.1 Rhodospirillaceae bacterium
CCGGCATAGAGGGCCGAGTCCACGCGAACGCCGAGCCCGCCCGGCGCATGATACTCACCAACCCGGCCGGGCGTCGGCATGAAGGTCTCGGGGTGTTCGGCGTTGATCCGGCACTCGATCGAGTGGCCCTGGAAGCGGATCTGGTCCTGCGTCATGGTCAGCGCCGTGCCTGAGGCGATCTGGATCTGCTCGCGGACCAGATCGATGCCGGTGATCATCTCGGTGATCGGATGCTCGACTTGCAGGCGGGTGTTCATCTCGATGAAATAGAACTCTCCGTTCTCGTAAAGGAATTCCAACGTGCCCAGACTGCGGTAACCGAGCCCCTTGATGGCGTCGACCGCGATCTTCCCGATCCGCGCGCGGGCCTCGGCATTGAGTGCCGGCGAGGGAGCCTCCTCCAGCACTTTCTGGTGTCGGCGCTGTAGCGAGCAGTCGCGTTCGCCCAAATGCACGACGTTGCCGTGATTGTCGGCCATGATCTGGATCTCGATATGGCGGGGTTGGCCGAGATAGCGCTCCATGTAGACCGAGTCGTCGCCGAAAGCGGCCTTGGACTCGCGCCGCGCCATCGACAAGGCTTCACCGACATTCTCGCGGGTCTCCGCTACCTTCATGCCTCGCCCGCCGCCGCCCGCTGCTGCCTTGATCAGGAGCGGATAGCCGATGCGATCAGCCTCGACGAGCGCCGTCGCTTCGTCGGATACGGCGCCATCGGTTCCGGGAACACATGGAATACCAAGCTCTATCATCGTGCGCTTGGCGGTAATCTTGTCGCCCATCATACGGATGTGTTCTGGCGAGGGTCCGATAAAGACCAAGCCGTGGGCTTCGACGATTTCAGAGAACTCGGCGTTCTCCGAGAGAAATCCTACGCCCGGATGCACGGCCTCGGCGCCAGTGATGGCGGCGGCCGAGATTATGGCGGGAATGTTCAGATAACTGTCGGCTGGGCGCGGTGGCCCGATGCACACGCTCTCGTCTGCCAGTCGCACATGCATTGCATCGGCATCGGCGGTCGAATGCACGGCGACGGTCTTGATCCCCATCTCGCGGCAGGCGCGGTGGATGCGAAGTGCGACTTCGCCGCGATTGGCGATGAGAACCTTTTCGAACATTGGTCCTGTCCCCGTCTTATTCGATGACCAGCAACACCTCGCCGTACTCGACCGGCTGGGCGTTGGAGACCAAAACCTGGGTAACCGTTCCGGCCTTGGGCGCTGTGATCGGGTTCATGACTTTCATCGCCTCGACGATCAGAACCGTCTGTCCAACGGTGACTGTCGCGCCGACCGAGACAAACTCTGGCGAGTCGGGATCAGGCGCTGTGTAGACCGTTCCCACCATAGGGGATGTGAGGGCGCCGGGACTGATGGCAGGCGGTTCTGTCGGTGTGGCGATCGGGCTCACTTGGGGGGCCGGTGCCGCCGCAGCGGATCCTGGCGCTTGAGCGATGACGGTCTGGGCTGTCTGCGTCGGACGGGCCACTCGAATTTTCCATGTCTCGGTTTTGTATTCAATTTCACCGAGCCCAGTCTCATCCAGCAATTTCGCCAGTTCTCGGACCAGTTCTGCGTCTAGTTTTGTGTCGGTCACATTCTATTCCTTTGACCTAGTCCTTTAACGGGTCCGATGACTTGCGGCATTCCCGGTGCACCTGGAGATCGGCCCAGGCTTCAAGTTTCACCCTCAATCAATCGGGCCATCGCGTCTAATGCCAAAGTATACACCTGACTGCCGAAACCAACGATAATGCCTTTTGCCACGGCCGAGATATAGGAGTGATGGCGAAATGGTTCTCGCTGGTGGACATTCGAGAGATGCACCTCGATCACAGGAAGGTCGCTCAGCTTAAGGGCGTCCTGAATGGCGACAGAGGTATGGGTATAGGCGGCTCCATTGATGATAATTCCAGCGGCTGTATCGCGGGATGCCTGGATCATCGTGACCAATTCACCTTCGACATTGGATTGTCGGAAATCGGTATCAAGCCCCAAAGCGTCGGCATGGGCGATGCACATTTCCTCAATGTCGCCTAAGGTTTCGCGGCCATAAATCTGCGGTTCACGGACCCCCAGCATGTTGAGATTGGGGCCGTTCAGGATCAGGATTTCCGGGCGTTCGTTCACGTTGCTCGCTTCCGCGCCGCGCGCTTGTAGCTAAAGAACTATAGGTTCGGTTATATCATGGGGTGGGCGCCGTGCAACGCGCCATTGCACCAGCGAAACCACATAAGCCCGACCCTGTTCTTGCGCCAGTCGTGGAGCCGCAATCAAGCGTCGGATCGAATGCGCTGACCGGTCATAATTTACCAAATACCGCAGCTTTAACTGCCATCGACTTCGTTCAGGCGCGTGGCCCCTATCTGAAGTTTTGAGAGCAGAATGCTCAGCCTTTGAGTTTCTTCGGAGGTCAACACGTCGAGTAAACGACGTTCGCTGCGTTTGGCTATTGGCACAATTTCATCATAGGTTTGGCGTCCCCCGGCCGTCAGCGACAAAACGAAACGGCGGCGGTCTGTTTCGTCTTCCTTGCGAGCCAATCGACCGCTTTCGATCAATTTCGTCGTTGCCCGGCTGACCTGGACCTTGTCCATTTCTGTATTCTGGCAGATCTCATTCGCGGACATTGGCCCGAAACTGCCGATTACCGCCATCACACGCCATTCCAGGATGGTGATATCGAACTGGTCGGAGTAGAGCCGGGCGATCGTGCGCGAAACCGTGTTCGAGAGGACCGAGAGCCGATAGGGAATAAAATCCTCTAGAATGAGTCGCTTATTATCGCCGCCAGGCAATTCCGACGGGTTGGTCGGATCGGGTTTTTCTTGACTTTGCATGCCCGCTCCTAGAAATAGTTTCATATGTAACTAAATTGACTGAATGTTGCTATGACGTCAAGTTCCACGGAGGTCGACATGGCTCAAGTTAATCCTATTGGCGTTGCCAGCGCCGAACCGGCTAAGTTCCAGAGCAAGCCCAATAGTAACCCGGCGGGTTTAGACGGATTTGAGTTCATCGAATATGCAGCCCCGGATCCGGCGGCCCTTGGCGCATTGTTCGAAGCTATGGGGTTTGCGGCCGTGGCGCGGCATCGCTCCAAGGATGTAACCTTGTACCGTCAAGGCGAAGTGAACTTCATCATCAACGCCGAGCCTGACAGTTTTGCGCAGTCCTTTGCCAAGGTGCATGGGCCCTGTGTCTGCGCGATTGCGTTTCGGGTTCACGACGCGGCGGCGGCCTATGAGCGAGCTGTGGCTCTTGGAGCGCGGCCGTATCAGGCCTCAGTCGGCCCGATGGAGTTGAACATTCCGGCCATTCGCGGGATCGGCGATAGTCTTATCTATCTCGTCGACCGCTACGGCGATCAATCGATCTATGACGTTGACTTCGTGCCGGTCGAAGGCGCCGAGGTGAGCGCGAGCGGTACTGGTCTCGTTATGATCGACCATTTGACGCACAACGTTCATCGCGGTCGGATGGATCTCTGGGGATCGTTCTATGAGGATTTGTTCAACTTCAAGGAACTGCGATTCTTCGATATCGAGGGTAAGTTGACCGGGTTGCGGTCTCGGGCGATGACCAGTCCCTGTGGTAAGATTCGAATCCCGATCAACGAGTCTTCCGACGACAAGTCGCAGATCGAGGAATACCTCGCGGCCTATCACGGCGAGGGCATCCAACACATCGCGCTGTCGACCGAGGATATTGTCGCAACCGTGGATCGTTTGGTGTCTGCTGGCGTGCAGTTCATGGATCCGCCGCCGGCTGCTTATTATGACAATTTGGACGAACGCTTGCCGGGCCATGACGAAGATGTGGCCGAACTCGCCAACCGGGGTATCCTGCTGGACGGGGGCCCGGAAGGTGGATTGTTACTACAAATCTTCACCGAGACGGTGATCGGACCGATCTTTTTCGAAATCATTCAGCGCAAGGGCGATGAGGGTTTCGGGGAAGGCAACTTCAAGGCCCTGTTTGAATCGATGGAACAGGACCAAATCAATCGGGGAGTGCTCGAGGGATGAAAAACTATATCAAGCTGTCAAAAGTAGAAGGTGCCGCCTCGCGTCAGGCGCACACAGATTTACCGGAGGGAACCTACGAGCGCGAGATGAGTAAGGAGGGATTCTTTGGCCCCTCGGCCCAGCTCTATCACAAACGGCCACCGACCGGCTGGAGTGATTGGGAAGGCCCGCTCAGACCTCGCGCCTTGGACTTGAACAAGCTCGCCGGCGCGGTCGCCTCGCCCTGGGCGGCGCAAATGGTGCTGTTCAATGCCCATTGCAAAGTTCGGATGTGGCGGGCTGAAGGGGCTATGCGGCACCTCGCGCGTAACGGCGATGGCGATGAGCTCTTGTTCATTCACGATGGCCAGGGACAGATTTTCACCGATTTTGGCCGCATGGACCTGCGTGCCGGCGACTACATCATGCTGCCACGTGGCACGGTCTGGCGTACCGAGTTTGAGGGGGCCGCCGACGTCCTGATGATCGAGGCAACGAATGAGAGCTACCATCTGCCCGACAAGGGCATGGTTGGCCACCATGCGCTGTTCGATGCGGCAATGCTGGAGAGCCCGACCATCGACGAAGCCTACGTGGCGCAACAGACGCCTGAAGGCAAGCAGGAGGAGTGGAAGATCGAAATCAAGCGCCGGGATGCGCTTTCGGTTGTGACCTATGACTACAATCCGCTGGACACGGTCGGCTGGCATGGCGATCTGATGCCGGTGAAGATCAATGTCGAGCACTTCCGGCCGTTGATGAGCCATCGCTATCATCTGCCGCCGTCGGCCCACACGACTTTCATGTCGCCGCGGTTTGTCATCTGTACGTTCTGCCCGCGGCCGATGGAGAGCGATCCCGGAGCCCTCAAGGTGCCGTTCTTCCACAACAACGACGATTATGACGAAGTGCTGTTCTATCATCGGGGTGATTTCTTCTCGCGCGACAACATCGATCGCGGGATGATCACGTTTCACCCCTGCGGTTTCACCCATGGCCCACACCCCAAAGCATTGCAGGGCATGCTCAAGCCAAAGCGGCTGGAGACGGATGAATACGCGGTCATGATCGATACCCGGGACGCATTGGAGGTGGCCGAACTCCCCGCAGGTGTGGAGAACGAGGACTACGTCAATTCCTGGAAACCGAAGGCGGAGGCTGCCGAATGAAGCTCGGATCCCTGAAAGAGGGCGGCCGTGACGGCACGCTCGTTGTCGTCGACGATGTGCTTGCCAAAGCCGTGCGAGCGGCGGGTATCGCACCGACTTTGCGCCAGGCTCTTGAGGACTGGGAAGGCTGCGAGCCAAAGCTGCGTCAAGTGCATGCCGAGCTCGTCGCCGGGACCCGGGCTGATGCCTTCGATTTCGATGCGGCGACTATGGCATCGCCGCTCCCGCGCGCGTTCCAATGGCTCGACGGTTCGGCCTACGTCAATCACGTCGAACTTGTGCGCAAGGCGCGCGGCGTGGACCTACCGCCGAGTTTCTGGAGCGATCCCCTAATGTATCAGGGCGGCTCCGACGCCTTCCTCGGCCCACGGGATGCAATCGTGGCCGGAAGCGAGGATTGGGGGATCGATTTCGAGTCGGAGATCGCCGTGGTGGTTGATGATGTGCCATGCGGGGTCTCAGTCGAGACGGCTGGCGGTCACATCAAACTTATCATGCTGGTCAACGACGTGAGCCTGCGCGGTTTGATCCCGGCCGAACTGGCCAAGGGCTTTGGATTCGTACATGGCAAGCCACCAACTGCTTTCTCACCGGTTGCGGTGACACCTGATGCGCTTGGCGATGCCTGGGACGGTGGCCGGTTGCATCTGCCGCTCCTCAGTTACTTGAACGGTGAACGGGTCGGATGGACCGACGCGGGGGTGGACATGACTTTCGACTTCCCGACACTCATCGCGCATGCCGCCAAAACCCGTCCCTTGGCTGCCGGAACGGTCATTGGGTCTGGCACGGTCTCTAATTCGGACCAGGAGCACGGGTATTCCTGCGTTGCCGAAATTCGGATGATCGAAACCATTCGTGATGGCAAGCCGACAACGCCGTTCCTATCCTTCGGGGATACGGTTCGGGTTGAGATGTTGGACGGCAACGGGGAAAATATCTTTGGCGCGATCGATCAAGAGGTGAAACAGAGCTGATCTGTTCGGCGTGCAATCTTAACTATCGGCCTTCGGTTTTGCCTCTAGTGGCAGAGCGAAGGCCATCGTGATTCCGATATGGTTGTTGCTCTGAATGTCGTGCTTGCCGCCGTCCTTCCCGATCACGTTCAAACGTCCGCGAGAGTTCGCCAAACTGGCTAGCCCGGCCGCCTGAGTATCCATGTACCAGGTTAAATTTGGGCAGAAGTCCGAAATTATTGAAACTGCGAGAGCCGGAAGAATTTCGCTCCGTAGCATGATGTGCTTCAATATCAGGGACTAGGATGCCCGTGTATGGAGGACCTCGATGTCGATGATTCTTTATGGTTATTTCCGATCTTCCGCAGCTTATCGGATGCGAATAGCGCTGAACTTGAAGCGCCTCGACTATGAGCAACGATCGATCCATCTGCGAAACGGCGAGCAAAGGGCTGACGATTTTCTGACGTTGCAGCCCCAGGGGCTGGTGCCGGTGCTACAGGACGGGGATGCGGCGTTGATCCAGTCACCTGCGATGTTGGAGTATCTCGACGAAGCCTATCCTGATAGCGCGCCACTGTTGCCCTCTGCCCCCGTCGACCGGGCTCGGGTGCGGGCGATTTCCGATATCGTTTGCTGTGACATTCATCCCCTTGGAAACTTGCGCGTCTTGCAGTTCCTCCAGGGCCCGCTCGGGATCGACCAGGCGGCGATGATCGATTGGTTCAATCATTGGATCCGGCTCGGGTTCGACGCTATTGAGACGCTCTTGGCGGATGATCCGCGCACCGGCCGGTTCTGCCACGGCGATCACCCTGGAATGGCCGATGTCTGCTTGGTGCCGCAGGTATTCAACTCGCGACGTCACGATCTCGACCTCACGCCTTACCCGACGATCAGCCGAATTTGGCAAGCATGTGAGGCCGAAGCGGCCTTTGCCGAAGCCCATCCATCCAGGCAACCGGACGCCGAATGACAGCTCTCGTTGGCCGGGACCGGAGGGATACGTGACTGTCGGTGCATCTCAATCACAGGGCCGGGGCTCGGGATTGCTCGCGATCATGGCTCTGATGGGGACATATTTTGTCCTGGTTCAGATCAATCGGTCCGCTGGCGGAGTGCTGGCCAATACACTGTCGACGACACGCGGATTGGATCCGACGGAAATCGCGACTGTCATTGGTGTCATGTTCTTGGCAGCGGCGGCTTTTCAAATCCCATTCGGCTTGGTTTATGATCGGTATGGGCCACGCCTTGTGGTGATCGTGTCCGGCGTGATTGGTGCTGCCGGAATGGCCGTTTTTGCTTGTGCGGAAACCACCACCGGCCTGACCGTTGGGCGCATCCTGATTGGTGCCGGTCATGGCGGGGTCATTACGGCAATTATCCTGTTGGCGATCAATTGGGCGCCGCCGGACCGTGTCGCCCAGGTGACGGCGATCGTAATCGCCGCATCCGGTTCACTTGGCGGTATTTTGGCGACGGCGCCATTGGCGATCGCGCTGGAGGCGACCGGTCTATGCATAAGTTTCGGTGCGCTCGCTGGGGTGTCGTTGCTGGTGACGGGATTGATTGCCGTTATGGTGCGCGATCACCCACCCGGCGCCACGAACTCATTGGGCCGCCATGAGAGTTTGATCGAAAGTCTTCGCGGGTTGTGGAGCGTTGTAACCAACCGTCGAATGTGGCCGATATTCGCCATGGCGACGTGCTTCTCAGCACCGTTCAGCACAATCGGGGGACTTTGGGCCGGGCCGTACCTGCATCACGTGCACGGTTTGAACGAGGCCGATACCGGGTTGGGATTGGGCGCTCTGATGCTGGCGTTTTATGTCGGGACGGCTCTATACGGTCCGCTCGATCGCTTGTTCAACACACGAAAGTGGGTGGTGTTGGGCGGCGTCGTTATCATGATCGTGTCGCTGTTGGTTTTGGCAATCGTACCCGGTCTTGGATTGTGGTCGGCGTTGGGTTTGCTTGTAGTGTTCTCGGCGTCGGCACCGTTTTTTTTCACGCTCTCGGCTCATTGTCGCGGATTTGTAGAGGACAGCCGAGCCGGCCGCGCGATCACCTTCGTCAGCATGATGGGAATAGCCACGATCTTTGCGCTGCAATGGTTTACCGGCCTGATCGTCGAGACCTTGCAAGGGGTCGACGGCGAAGGGCCTGAATTCGGTTATCGCATGGCCTTCGCCAGTGTCGCGGCTTTCTTGGGGCTAGCGGGCGCGGTATATTTGACGGCGCAAGACGTGAAGCCAAACCCGGCGACCTAGAGTTGCTCTGGGTTGCCGGTCAGTTCATGTTCTTGCGTGCGGTTGCGATGGCAGCCATCAGACGATCAGTGCTCACGGCGCCTGGCATCAGCTCGTTACCGGCGACGAAGGCGGGGGTTCCTCGTACTTCCAGTGCGTTTGCAATTTGCTTGTTGCGCTCAATCATGGCGCCAATCGCTGGGTGTTTCATGTCCTGGCGCAATTTCTCAATATTCAATCCGACCTCCCGCGCGGTTTGGAAGATCGCTGCATCGGTCAACCGACCACGCATTGCCATCAGCGCCAGATGAAAGGGTTTGTAGAGGCCTTGGCGCTCGGCCGCGAGAGACGCGCGTGCGGCCGTGACTGAGGCCGGCCCGAGGATCGGAAATTCCTTGAGAACCAAACGGACGTTCTTGTCTGTATCGAGGAGCTTTTCAATCCGGCTTGTCATGGATTTGCAGTAGCTGCATTGATAATCGAAAAATTCGACCAAGGTCACGTCGCCATCGGGGTTGCCGAGAACCGGATCACCCTCAGCGCGCTCCAAAGCCTCTCGCAAGTGCACGAGTGCTTGAGATTGGCGTTGCTTTGCATCCTGCTCCTCGCGCTTCTGGAAGAGGGTCAGCGCTTCGACGACTATTTCTGGATGCGACAGGATGTAATCACGGACCAGCTTCTCGATGGCCTTTTTGTCCGCTCCCGCGATTGAGCTATCTTGGGCAACTGAGCTGTTTGGAATACCCATTACCAGCATCGGGGTTGCGAGGAGAAGGGCGGCAAGGATGTGTCGCATCGGTGTTGCTACTTCCGTTGATCTTGAGAGGTTTGAGGTCACGCCAGATTGGCGGCGCGCACGAGCGAGATCCAGCCACGAATGCGTGATGGATGCAAGCGCGGACCCATAGGTGTCACTTCGTTTGCCCTCGCGCTTGTATTTGGCGCTTCGCCAGTTCTTCGATATCGACGGCCCGAAGCCAGCCAGCGGACCCGTTCGCCAACCCGGTTTGGGCGCGCTTGGCTTGGCCTACCGCATCACGGACCTGACCTGTTCGAATGGCTTCCTCGGCGAGAGCCAGCGCTGCCATGGGCTTGTTGCCGGCCCGCCCACGGGCGATCGCCAATTGGCGCCAGGCGAAGGGCGTGGCCGGGCGGTCCCGCAGCGCGTGTTCCAGCAGGTCTTCAGCTTCGGCAGCACCACTTCGATCCGGTCGGGAAAGAATGGTTTGGGCCAAGCCCATGGCGATTAGCGGTTGCTCCGGTAGCCTCATGAATGCTTGCCGGTAGGAGGCCTCGGCCTCGACAATTCGGCCGCTTTCAAACAGGACTTGGCCGCGAAGTTCGTGGAAGTAGGCGTCTTCGGGCGCCTCACTCAACAATTCGTCGATCAAACCGATAGCGGCGTCGGTCTCCGTCCTGCGGTAGGTCGCGATCGCTCTTGCATATCGGGCCGGCAGGGACGTGTCGGAAACCGGGTACTGACGAAACGTGTGGATCGGTGGTCGGACAAAGGAAAATAACTTCGCCAACAGGCGGTCGTGTTTGTCGGCGGCGTCTTTGGGTAAGCGGTTGGGCGCAATCGGTGAAGTATTGACGTGTTCGGAAAGGAAGCTGATGCGCTCGCGCGTGAGTGGGTGAGTGCCTGCGTATGCGGATCGCCTTTCGGCCACCAGAAGTTCTTGGCCTTGGAGGGTTTTCAGGAATTCAAACAATCCAACCGACGTAATGCTCGTCTGGTCGAGCAATTTGACGGCGGCTTGATCGGCGGCGGATTCTTGCGCTCGGCTAAAGCTCATGAAGGTTTTCCCGGCGATGTTCTGTCCGCCAGCGATGATGGCCGCTGCGGCATCTCCCCGGCCGGTTGCCACGATCGTTGCGGCACCGAGGATGAACGACAACAGGGCGATATTGGAGGCTCCGCGTACCGCTTCTCCGGTTCGAACCAGATGTCCGCCTGCGATATGTCCGGTTTCGTGCGCTATTACGCCCGCAAGTTGCTCCGGCGTTTCGGTCCGTAACAACAATCCGGTATGCAAGAATATGTTTTGGCCGCCGATTACGAAGGCGTTGAGCGTATCGTCTTGGACCAAATAAATTCGCACAGCCTCAGGCGCTAAACCCGCCGCTTGGAATAGTGGCGTCGCCAGAGAGCGGATGGTAGTTTCCACCTCTGCGTCGTGGATAAGAACCCGTCTTTCGGCGGCTCTGGCAAGACTTGGCCCGAGTGTGGTCACCACGACAACCAGCGCCATCACCAACCGGGCGAAAACTATAGCTTTGGCAAGGAACGCCACACGCATGAATGACCACCCAATAGATCGAAACCCATCGGTACCATATCGTGCCGAGACCGCTGTGCAACAAGATGGGCAACAAGATGGGCAACAAGATGGGCAACAAGATGGATCAAGAGGGCGCTTCGTGCGGACCTTGCTCGCGGGATCGTTGGCGTTTGTGATCTCCGGTTGCGCTGCAGAACCGTTTGAGGTCAACGAAGGCTTTTTTGGCGGCGTCGGAGCCGATGCGCCGTTGGCGGCCCTTGCGGCCCGCGACGTTCTAGTCAGCGGCGGAACGGCAGTTGATGCCGTGGTCTCGGCCTATTTCGTATCGGCTGTTACTTTGCCGTCTTCATTTGGTCTCTCGGCTGGTGGGTCTTGCGTCGTGTTTGATCCGGCGGAAAAGAAATTTGAACGACTGAGCTTCCATCCGTCGCCCTCCAGTGACGGCGGTGCGGCAATTGCGCTGCCATTGGCACCGCGCGCAATGTTTGCGCTGCATGCACGATACGGCCGAACCCGAATCGCACAGCTCACGACCGAGGCGGAAAAGCTCGCCCGTTTCGGGTTCCGCGTCTCACGTCAGGTATCCGAGGATATCCAGACGTATGGCGATCGCCTGGATTGGGGCGACCGGGGGACGAATCCGTTTGGAGATCGATCCCGCGCGAAGCTGCGACAAGGGGAAACCGCAACCCGACTCGAGTTGGCCGTGACCTTGGGCCGTATGCGTGCGGCCGGCATCGGGGACTTATACGAGGGTCGTCTGGCCCGCTCCTTTGTTGACGGCGCTACGGCTGCTGGTTATCGCGTCGACGCAGACCGACTGCGCCGGATCTTGCCGGTCTGGTCCACGGTTGAGGGCACGGAATACGACAATCATGTCTGGGCTGTAGCGGGCACCCACTCTGGAGAAGAGGCCACGGCTAAGGCAATGCTGAAGGCAGCGTTCTTTTCCCGGTCTCGTTTGTCCGGGGCCGACAGCGAGGATGCACACCTGCTGGCCGAAGCCGGGCGCAAGTCGTCTGCCGCCACCACGAACGTCGGCGTGCTAGGCGATGGCCGAGGGCCTTCTGTGGGTGCAGGCGGCATATTTGCTGTTGATCGGCGCGGGCAGGCGGCGTCCTGCAGCTTTACGCTTGGCGCGCCGTTTGGGGTCGGCCGGGTTGCCGGGGAAACCGGCATCACGATGGCGCCGGTCGATGTTGCACCAGAGCGCTCGGCAACCGCGTTCGGTTTGCTGGTTGGCAACCGCAATGTCTGGCAGGTGCATTTGGCTATGACGGCTTCCGGTGGCCGAGGGAGCTCCTCAGCCCTCGCCGAGGTCGTGATGAAGCACTACCTAGACGGCAAGCCGATGGATGAGGCAATTGCGGCCCCGAGAGCGCATTTCGCGGCTAAGGCCGGGTTGATGCTGATTGAACCGGGGATGGGCGAGAAGGCCAGAAGCGGGATAGCACGCCTCGGATACCGGACGGCCGAGGTCGCCAAGATTGGCGCGGTCCGGATGATGCGATGCTTTGGCGGCTTGCCCAAGGGCGAAGGCGTGTGCGGTATAGGCAACGACAGGCGGGCAAGCGGCTTGGTGATTTTCGAGGGAGAGAACTGATGGTTCTCAAAGTCGCGCGTCGTGGCCAGGTGCCGCCCTTCATCGTCATGGATGTGATGCAGGCGGCGGCTGATCGCGAGGCGGCTGGCGGTGAGGTCTTGCATCTCGAGGTCGGGCAACCGGCATCCTCGGCGCCGGAACCGGTGCTGGAGGCCGCGCGGCAGGCTCTCATCGATGACCGTCTCGGCTATACGGTTGCCTATGGTGTGCTGGAACTGCGGCAGCGAATCTCGGCGCATTATGCGGACTGGTATGGCGTAGAGGTCGACCCAGCGCGGATCGCGGTGACCACTGGGTCTTCGGCTGGTTTTACGCTGGCCTTCCTTGCCGCCTTCGAGGCCGGTGACCGGGTCGCAATGGTCTCGCCGGGATACCCGGCCTACCGGAACATACTGACGGCCCTCGGCGTCGAGCCCGTGTTGCTCCTTTCCGGGCCGGAGCACCGCTTCCAGCCAACACCGGAGCTGCTCGAGGCGATCGACGGTCCGATCGATGGACTGATCGTCGCCAGCCCGTCCAACCCAACCGGAACCATGCTTGGTCAGAGCGAGATGGCGGCGCTGACGAGGTATTGCCAAGAGCGCGGGATACGGATGATCTCAGACGAGATCTATCACGGGATCGACTATGGCGCGCGCCCAGTGACGGCCCTTTCCTCTGACCCGAATGCTGTGATCATCAACAGTTTCTCGAAGTATTTCTCGATGACCGGTTGGCGGCTCGGTTGGATGGTGGTGCCGGAGGATCTACTGCGATCGGTCGAGTGTTTGGCGCAAAACTTCTTTATCTCTGCCCCGACGTTGTCACAGGTTGCGGCGATTGCTGCGTTCGACAGCCATAAGGAACTGCAGGCCAACATCGTTCGCTATACCCGCAACCGCGAGGTGCTGTTGCAGGCATTACCGGCGGCCGGCCTTGACGATTTGGCTCCAGCCGATGGCGCATTCTACGTCTATGCGAATGTCGCTCGCTTCACCAATGACAGTACTGATTTTTGTCGCCGTCTCCTGGCCGACACTGGGGTTGCGTGCACGCCGGGTGTTGATTTCGACCCAGACCGGGGCAACGCCGCTGTCCGTTTCTCCTTCGCTGGGGCCACCGAGGACATGGAAGAAGCCTGCCGGCGCTTGGCGGCCTGGCTTTAGGAGATTGCCCCGATAAACCGAAGCGGCCCGCTCTAATTAGAGCGGGCCGCTGGTCGTTCTATCGCGTTCGTCGCGCTAATGCGTGGTTACGACGACAATCGGTTCCACCATCCTCGCCGAGTTGGCTTGGCGGGCGCTTCGTCTGTTTGCGCCTCTGCGGCTACTGCCTCTTCGACTACTGGTGCTGGTGCCGGTTCCTCGGCCGCAGCGACGGGCTCGGGAGCTGGTTCGGAACCAGTCTCTGGTGTTGCTTCAGTCTCCGTTTTCGGTTCCGCTTTCTTGCGGGGAGCCCGTGTTCGACGCGCCCGTGGCTTCGGTTTTTCTTCGGCCGCTTCCTCGGGTTTGGCTTCAGCTTCAGCAGCTGCTTCAGAGGGAGCTTCCTCAGAGGGAGTTTCCTCAGAGGATGAGTCTTCGGCGACTTCCACTTTCGGAGCTGCTTTTTTGCGCGGTGCTCGGGTCCGTCGGGCGCGCTTTGGCTTCTCTTCGGGATCGGGCTCAGCAGATCCGTCAGTATCGCCGGCCGCTTCTGCCTTGGTTTCCTCGGCGTCCGCTGGCGCTTCGTTGGATTGCCCAGTCTCGGCTACTGCCTCGACGGCGGCCTCAACGACAGCATCAACGACAGCTTCTGCGACGACATCCGCTACTTCCGTCTCTGCGGCCGCGACTTCGGTCACAGATGTCTGAGGCTCATCAGAATTGCTCGCCGTGCCACCTTCCGTACCTTCGGTGCCCTCGGTTGTGGACTCTTCCACCGAACCCTCTTCGCGACGGCGAGACCTGCGGCGTCCGCCACGCTTACCGCGACGGCGGCGCTTGCGGGCCGTGCCTTCTTCGTCTTCATCGCGCGTGACGTCGGAGCCCTCTCCGCGATCTCCCTCAGCAGCGTCCTCGGAGACCGACTCTTCCGTCGTCTCCTCGTTCGTGGGTTGCTCCTCGTCGCGGCGTTTTCCGCCCCGCCGCCGCCGCCCACGCCCGCGTCCGCGCCGCGTGTCTTCGTCCTGACCCCCGCCATTCTGGTCGCCACTTTGGCCGTTGCTCGGGCTTTCCTCTTCGTCGTTGACGGCTTCCGGAACCTCGACGAGATCTGTTTTGATCCGCTCCGATGGGCTCTTTGTCTGCAGCCGCTCGATACGATGGTCCGGTTGGATCAGGCTATCATCGGGCTGCAAGTTGACCTTGAAGGCGTAACGCTCTTCGATCCCCGCCAGAATGTCGCGTTTGAAGTTCAAAATGTAGAAACCGATGGCAGTTGGCAGGTGCACGTTGATTTCCGACGTGCGCTGGCGGATGCCTTCTTCCTCAACTGCGCGCAATACATGCAGTGCCGAGCTTTCGGTAGACCGGACATGTCCGGTGCCGTTGCAGACCGGGCACGGCTGTGAGCTGGCCTCAAATAGACTTGGCCGCAGACGTTGGCGCGACAACTCAAGCAGTCCGAAGTGACTGATGCGCCCGATCTGAATGCGGGCGCGATCGTTGCGCATCGCATCCTTCAGGCGCCGCTCGACCGCATGCTGATTACGATTCTCGTCCATATCGATGAAGTCGATGACGATCAGTCCGGCCATGTCGCGCAATCGCAACTGCCGAGCCACCTCTTCAGCGGCTTCGAGGTTGGTCTTGCGCGCCGTCTCTTCAATGTTGCGCTCTCGCGTGGCGCGCCCTGAGTTGACGTCGATGGCAACCAGCGCTTCGGTCTGGTTGATCACGATGTAGCCGCCGGAGCGCAGCTGGACGACCGGATTGTGCACAGCGTCGAGCTGGTTTTCGACCTGATGACGCTGGAACAGTGGAACGCCGCCGTTCTTATAGAGCTGCACGCGCTTGGCGTGGCTCGGCACCAGAGTTCGCATGAACTGCTTTGCGACTTTGTAACCGTCCTCACCATCGACCAACACTTCGTTGATGTCACTGGCGTATAGGTCGCGGATTGTGCGCTTGATCAGGTTGCCTTCTTCATGGATGAGAGCCGGTGCGCTAGACTCCAATGTCTGCTCGCGAATGTCGTCCCAGAGCCGCAGCAAATACTCGTAGTCGCGTTTGACCTCGGGCTTGGTGCGCTCGCTGCCGGCGGTGCGCACGATCACGGCCATGCCCTCTGGCACGTCGAGATCTTCGACGATGGTCTTCAAACGCTTTCGGTCGCCGAGGTTGGTGATTTTTCTGCTGACGCCGCCGCCGCGCGCGGTGTTCGGCATGAGCACACAATAACGGCCGGCAAGTGATAGGTAAGTCGTCAGAGCGGCTCCCTTGTTGCCGCGCTCTTCCTTGACCACCTGGACCAGCATGATCTGACGCCGGGTTACGACCTCTTGGATCTTGTAGTGGCGCGACTGACGCCGGGGCCGTCGCTCCTCGACCTCTTCCATGGCGTCGCCGCCGACGGTCTCGGGGTGGGCTGCGGCGACTTCCGCCGTCTCGTCAGTCCCGTCCTCGCTTCCGGTGTCGCCGCTTCCGGCTTCATCATCAGAGTCAGCTTCGGAATCTACTTCCGGCGTGTCCGGTTGGTCATCTTCGGTGTCGCTGTCGTCTACGGCATCTTCCGGTTCGATGATCTCGATGTCATCGTCTTCGTCGTCGCGCGCGGCGCTTTGCTGGCGCAGCAATGCCTCGCGGTCCTCCATCGGGATGCGATAGTAGTCGGGGTGTATTTCGTTGAACGCCAGGAAACCATGCCGGTTGCCGCCATACTCGACGAAGGCAGCCTGCAAAGACGGTTCGACCCGAGTAACGCGGGCGAGATAGATGTTTCCCTTAAGCTGTTTCTTGGTGGCGGTCTCGAAGTCGAAATCTTCGACACGGTTTCCGCCTAGCACCACGACCCGGGTCTCTTCCGGTTGGGTGGCGTCGATCAGCATTCGCTTTGTCATTTAATTGGAACTCCAGGGCCGCGAGCATATCGTCGCGTCTCCGAGGGATCGTTGGCGCCTGGCCGATTAGGCGGCCGCGGCTGTGGTCTCGGAGGGCATGCGTGCCCGCGTTATGTTGTGTTGCTTCGGCCCGCTCGCCAAAATCGGCGCGGCGGGTGCGTACGTCGGCGGTGCGCTCGCAAGAACCCTGCATCCGCAATTCGACCGAAACGGTCGCGCGGCGACAGAGAGACGGGAGGCTCAAAAGCCCCGTTTTCGTCTGCTCAAAGGTTTTACGTTCGCGTACCACTGAAAGGAACTCGTCCTCGGCGTTGGGTCCAGAGCCGCGATATCGCGGCTCCAGAAAAGGTCCGCCCCGCTCTTATAGCTGCGGGGCGTCATTGCACACTAATCACGCGTCAATGCCTCTAATTCATGACGCAAATTCTTGGGTGCGAAAACAACATAGTCATTTCAAGCCCTTTTAACAATCTTTTCGTCTAGACTCTGCATCGCTGGCGGTTTGTTAAATTTTCACTCAAGAAAATTGTTGTAGAGAATTGATTCAAGGGCAAAAACTTGCGATTTCACTCCGAGATAGTGTAGCATGATCAGGTTTCGTGGGGGAAGGTCGTGCGTATGGACAAATTGGTATCCAGATCGACAAGGTGGCTAAGTGGGCGAACTCATGGTCCGTTCGCGGTGGCAGTCCTTTGTCTGGTCCTGGCTACCTGCGTTTCAATTATCAGCCCGGCCGAAGCCCGCCTTGAGGTGCGCGATCTCAGAGTGGGCGTGCATCCAGACAAGACCCGCCTGGTCATCGATCTGAGTGAACGCGCGGACTACCGAATTTTCCTCCTGGCGGATCCTTACCGGATCGTCATTGATCTCCCGGAAGCCGAATTCCGCACCCGCGCCTCTCGGAAGTCCCGAGGCGGCGTCAATGGATATCGATTTGGGTTGTACCGACCGGGAACTTCGCGTGTTGTGATTGATACCCAAGGGCCGTTGGCGGTGGTTAAATCCTTCCAGCTGCCGCCGGATGCGCGCTACGGAAATCGCTTGGTTATCGACTTGCGCAAAGTCGACCGCGCCCGTTTCCTGAGAGAGGCGGCGGCTTCGGTGCGCAAGCGGCAAGCCCCCGCGGCCGTTCAAATTACCCGCCCCGCTACTTCCTCCAAAACCAAATCTCCCAAAATCGTGTTTCCGAAATCTCGCCAAGCCACCGCCGCTATTTCACCAACGTTACCGACGCCAAGGGTTGCGCGTAGCAAGCGTGTCGTCGTGATCGACCCAGGTCATGGCGGTGTCGATCCGGGGACCATTGGAGCTTCCGGGGTCTATGAAAAAGGCATTGTTCTCGGCGTCGCAAGGGCGCTTGGCCGGGCCTTGGAGGCGACCGGGCGCTATCGGGTCGTCTTGACCCGCAATCGCGATATCTTTGTGCGACTGCGCCAGCGGTTTGCCGTGGCCCAGGACGTCGGGGCGGATTTGTTCATATCGCTGCATGCGGATTCCATTGAGAATTCCAAGCTGCGCGGTGCATCGGTCTATACGTTGTCGGAAACCGCATCGGACAAAGAAGCTGCGACGCTCGCGACCCACATCAACGCCGGCGACACGATCGCAGGTGTAAGTTTCGAGGATAAGCCACCGGAAGTGGCGCGCTTTCTGATCGACTTGGCGCAGCGCGACACCATGAACCAATCGGCCCGATTCGCTCAGATGCTTGTCGGCGAGATGCGCGGACGGGTGCGTATGCTCGGTCGACCACACCGGTTCGCGGGCTTTGCCGTGTTGAAGGCGCCGGATGTGCCTTCGGTCCTGATCGAGCTCGGGTTTCTGTCCAATCGCAACGATGAGAAGCTGTTGCGCTCGGCCAAACATCACCAATCCGTCGCCCGGGCGATCTCAGGCGGCATTGACCGTTATTTCCGGGAAGTCCGTCAAGCTGACGCGCGGCAACGGTAATCACCTACCGGCGAATGCTGGCAAGTCGCCGAAAATCCGTCACAATCCTAGATTATACACCGAGCCTGTGCTCGTACTTGGGGTGAGTTTGCGAGGCCCTGGCTCGACGAGCGGAGATGGATCGACGAATTAATGCGCTGGCTACTAACTCTTTTGTCATTGGTCTTGGTCCTCGCCCTTATCGGCGCGGGCGGGGTTTTCTATGGACTGTTCAAATATGGCCGCGGTTTACCGGACTACAAACAACTCGCCAGTTACGAACCACCGGTTGTCACGCGTGTGCATGCAGGCGACGGGCGGCTTCTGGCGGAATACGCCAAACAACGACGGATTTTTGTGCCTGTGGACGCGATGCCCAAGCGCGTGATCAAGGCGTTTCTTTCGGCCGAGGACAAGAACTTCTACAGCCATCCCGGGGTTGATATCACCAGCTTGATCGCGGCGGTGGTCTCCAACATTCGCAATTATGGTTCCAATCGCAGGCCGAGAGGCGCCTCAACGATCACACAGCAGGTCGCGAAAAATTTCCTGCTGACCAATGAAGTGTCGCTTGCACGGAAGGCCAAGGAGGCAATCCTCGCATTTCGCATAGAGCGGTCACTGACCAAGGACCGGATCCTGGAACTGTATTTGAACGAGATTTATCTCGGCTACGGCTCCTACGGCGTTGCCGCCGCCGCGCTCAATTATTTCGACAAATCGCTTGATGATTTGAGTGTGGCTGAAACCGCGTATCTGGCCGCCTTGCCAAAAGCGCCAAACAATTACCACCCGGTCAAGAAACGCCAAGCTGCGGTCACGCGTCGTAATTGGGTCATCGGCCAAATGGTTGAAAACGGCTACCTGGCCCAGGCCGAAGGTGAGGTCGCGAAGGCAGAACCGCTAGCCGTGAAGGATCGCTCAGCCACCGAGTTTGTCGAAGCCCCGTATTTTGCCGAGGAAGTTCGCCGCGAGTTGATCAAACGATACGGAGAAAGCGGTCTCTATGGGGGTGGACTTTCCGTGCGAACGACGCTCGATCCGAACCTACAACGCATCGCTGTGGCCTCCTTGCGGCAAGGTTTAATCAATTACGATCGCCGCCACGGCTGGCGAGGCCCGATCACAAACCTACCCGTAGTGGCCGGATGGGGCGACGATTTGCGGGAGCTCGGGCGACCGGTTGGAACACCGGTGAATTGGCGCACGGCGTTGACGCTTGTCGTTGAGGATGCCGGCGTCAAAGTCGGTTTCTCTGACGGTAGTCTTGGCGATTTGCCGCTGGCCGGGCTCAAATGGGCACGGCCATGGCGGAAGGGTCAGCGGATCGGTCAAAAGGTCAAGCGAGCTGGGTCGGTTCTAGTACCAGGCGATGTCATTCTTGTTGAGCCACCCGAAGGCGATCCTTCTCGCCACTACCCTCCATTCGTAGATGATGAACCCGGAGACCATCACAGCCTCTATTTTATGCACTACAACACCAGCAAGCGGGGTGTGGTGCTTGATTTAGAGAAGGCAGCGGGCCGGGAGAAATTGCGTGCACTGATTGCCACCGCCGATGTGCTAATTGAATCGGAACCGATCGAACGGCTTTCGTCATTGGGTATTGATTATGAAGATCTGAAACAGATTCAGCCCGAACTGATTCATGTGGCAGTGACCCCCTACGGTAGAAGCGAGCCTCTGTCCGATCTGCCCTGTACCGACCTGACGCTGATGGCGGCGGGTGGTCCACCCTGGAGTTGTGGCTACGACGATCACTCCCTGCCTCCGGTCCGTGGCTGGGGCAACCAGGGCTATCAAACAGGCTGTCACTATGCGGTTATGTCGATCCTGACGGCGTTAATGCATCGTCATCTCTCAGGGCAGGGGCAATTTATTGATGTCAGTATCACCGCTGCCCTGAACGTGACGACTGAGGCGGGTAGCTATGCCTGGCTGGTGGCAGAAGAGACAGTACAACGTCAGACAGGCCGGCACGCGGCCGTTGAACCCACAGGGGAAACTCAGATGCAGTGTGCCGACGGTCGTTACGTTAACACCGGCGTGCCGCCGAGATTCCCTGCAGAATTTGAGAAGCTACATGCCTGGCTGACGGAAATGGGTCTTGCGGAGCAGCTTCCGGAAGCCATTTTTCTCGAGATGGGTGCGAATTGGGAAGGCGCCTTCGATCTTTCCCTGCTCGGTACCGATGACACGATTACCGCAATATTCATGGCTGGTCGCGAAGCACTGCAACTGATTGCCAGCAATGTTTCTTCACATGATTTTTTCACCGGATGTCAGCGCGCGGGTCTTTCGGTCGGTGTGATTTATTCGCCGGAGGAAGCCTTTGAGGACGAGCATTTCATAGCACGGGGTTTTCAGGTGGAAGTCGAGCATGAGGATCTCGGGCGAACCATTACCTATCCGGGGGCACCCTATAAACTGCCCGCGAGCCCCTGGGCAATTTACCATCGTGCACCGCATCTGGGTGAACACAGCGAAGAGGTTTTTCAGGCACTCTTGTAAATGACATCGCCGTTTTTCAGAGTCATGCGAACATGCCCACTGTCGAAATCGTTTCGAATCTCATGCCAGGGTGCATCCAACAGACAGCAGTCTGCGGTCTGACCCGGGGTCAGGACTCTCGGAGAGAAGGGGGCGTCAAGCTCCCCCAGAAACATGTTCAGGGCCTCCTCTGGCGAAACACGTTCATGTATTCCCAGCACATGACCACTGCTGGTTGTTCGGAGAGCAGCTGAACGCATGGCGAGCCAGGGGTCGGGGTGACCAAATGGCATATCAGTACCGAAGGCGACCGGGATACCAGCATCGATCAGCGACCTGCAACGATAAAGAAAATCGTGTTCAGCCTCCGGGATATCCTTCAAGTAGGCATCGCCGCGCTCGAAAATGAAATTGGGTTGAGTCACGATACCAAGTTCAAGTTCCCGTATTTGATCGATCAGCTTCGGCGGTACGACCGAGGCGTGTTCGATTCGGTCACCCCACTGGCTTCCGGCGGAACGAAAAGCAGAAAGGGCGAATACCAGTTCGACTTCCGTAACGCAGTGAACGGCTACCATTCGATGCTGTTCGTGACTTTCAAATATAAGAGCCACCAGAGCCCGAATGTCCGGCAGGGAAGTGTCATGCAGATGAACCTTTGTCTCGCCGATGGTCAGGCCGTCTCCGGTTTGACAAACCGTTAGCTCAGGGCGGCCCGAGAGTCTGACTTTCTGGAGCAGATTCCCTGATGCCTGAAGGGTTGTAAACCAGTCAGAGGTAGCCTTGTCGTTGGCTGGTGTCATGTCATTAATGCCGGTCACGCCGAAACGGGCCAGCTGCTGTGAGGCGAGATCTACAGGCGGTGGAGCACTGCGGGTCAGGTCGCTGATGAGTTCGTCCACATCGTACAACAATCCTTTTGAGTCGCTCAGGCGGGCACGTTCGTGATCTGGCAATATCTGTGATTGTTCTTGTATCGTTTCCAGGCCAGCACTGTTCACGATCCAAAGCCTACCCGAGCGATGTTGAATGCGAACTGGTCTGTCAGGGCCAAAGGAATCGAGCCAGCCTCGATCAAGGTTTGGCAGCACACTTTCATGATAGCCGGTGCCGCGGAGCCAGCCGTGGCCAGGGTTCTCGTTCAAAGTTTCGGCCAGTTCGTTTTCATTGGTGACCGCTGGTGGACCACATGGTACGGAGACTAGCGAAGCGGCATAGGAAACCAGATGGGCGTGGTGATCGTGGAGTCCGGGTATGAGCAGGGAACCCCGGGCATCTATGACGGTATCTCCCGGGTGAGCTTCAAGTTCGCCAATCGCATCAATGACGTTGTCTTTAATGCGAACGTCACAGATCGCCGTTGGTCCCCGCGATGACAAGAGTTCAGCTTCCCTGATCAGTAGCGAACTGTCCGTCACGTCTTTCTCATGTATACGGCAAGCTAGTCAGGTGCTGAGTTTTTGCTGACGACTGACAGTAATCACGACTGCTAATCTGCAGGTGCAGGTTTGATGGCGTTCGGACCTATATAGACTTTCATTTCGGTGATCAGACCGTCTTCGTCACATTCGATGACATTGGACGTTTCGATGACCCGGCGGTTATCGCCGGTACCGGCGTATGCAATTGAATTTGCCAGCGCCCTGTGTCCGGCGATGCGTGGCACACCATCTGGAACCATCGTGATGGTCCCACCCGATCTTGAAAGGGCGGCCGCGTATCGTGCCCTGATTGCCTCATGCCCGATTGCCGGTGTTGTGCCGACCGGCTCTTCCCAGACTGCATTCGGGGCGAACAGATTGCAGATTCCGTCGACATCACCCTCCAGCATCAATGCTCGATATCGATCGAATATGGTGCGCATATATTCGTAATCGGGTTTGTCTTTCAGCATGCTGAATAGTTGTGCGATGTCTGCCACCTGGGCTCACCTTTTGGGTATGGTCTAGAGGTCCCGAGCGTATACCTGGCGCTGGATCCAGTCAATTCAGAACGTGTTGGCTACTCCTCATTCAGGCGTTACCCCGAATCTAACCTGTTGTTTGATCGTCGTGAGTGCCTGATCAAGATCATTGTTGAAGATCATGCGCCTCTTCAGCTAACGGGAAAGTCAGCTAACGGGAAAGTCGAGGTTTGTCCTCTTGGATTTTGGAGCCTGGTGCATGACAATTCGGAATATCAATCAGGAGGAGATCTCAGATGAGTCTAACGGTATATGGTCATCCCGCCAGCCAGCCTTCCC
>JABIRP010000327.1 GCA_018699735.1 Rhodospirillaceae bacterium
ATGCCGTCCTTCTGGCTTGGTATCCTGATTATCCTCGGACTGTTAATCACGACCCAAGAATGGTTCGGTGAACCCTGGATGCCGCCAGTGATCTTTGTCTCGTTCTTCGAAGACCCTGCAGAGAATCTGGCGCAGTTGATCTGGCCGGCGATGGCCACCGGCTACCGCTACGCGGCGGTCTCAACCCGCATGACCCGATCGGCGATGTTGGAAGTTCTGGGCGAAGATTACGTTCGCACCGCCCGCGCCAAGGGCCTGATCGAAAAGGTCATCGTCAACAAGCACGCTCTCAAGAATGCAATGTTGCCCGTGATCACGATCATCGGTATCGAATTCGCGTTCCTGATGGGCGGCCTGGTGGTTACCGAGCAGGTGTTCAACCTGAACGGCCTCGGCAAGCTCTTCGTCGAGGCAGTGACCCAATCCGACTACACGCTGACCCAATCGCTGGTGATGCTGGTGGTGTTCATCTTTGTGGTCGCGAATTTCACCGTCGACCTTTTCTACGCGTGGCTCGACCCGCGCATCCGTTACAGCTGAGGTTCGGACGATGGCAACCACGGACATCAATATCGAAAAGACCGACCTGCCGTCCAAGCGAACGCTCTGGCAGCAGGTCGTGAGGCTGATGAAGCGGCAGCCGCTCGGCACCGCCGGTCTGGCGGTTATTGTCGTAATGATCTTTGCCGCAATTTTCGCTGAGTACATCACCCTCTTCGACCCTGAGGACAACGATTTCGAGTTCATGCTCGTGGCGCCGAATTCCGTCTATTGGCTCGGAACTGACCAGTTCGGTCGAGATTTGTTTACCCGGATCATCTACGGCGCCCGCACCGCTCTCTTCGTCGGCTTCGTTTGCGCCATCGTTGGTGCTTTCGGCGGGCTGGTGATCGGTGTTGCCAGTGCGTATTTCGGCGGCAAGTTCGACCTGATCGTACAGCGCATTATCGACGTCTTCATGGCGTTCCCGCTGATCATCATGGCGCTCGCGATTGTCGCGATCTTCGGAACCGGCACGGAGAAAGTGATCATAGCGATCACAATTCCATTTATACCTCGGTGCGCCCGGGTGGTGCGGTCGAGCGCTCTTGCAATCCGTGAGATGCCGTATGTCGATGCCGCAAGGTCGATCGGATACACCCATGCCCGCATCATCTTGCGCCACATCGCGCCGAACGTGGTGGCACCATTCCTGATCATGTTGACCGCGTTCCTTGGCGAGGCAATTCTGCTAGAGGCCTCGCTTTCGTATCTCGGCCTTGGCGTTCAGGAGCCGACACCGGCGTGGGGTCTGATGTTGCAGGGTGGGGCCGAGGAATATGCCGAAAGCGCGCCTTGGGTCCCGGTCTGGCCGGGGCTCGCCATCACCATCGCGGTGTTCGGCTTCAACCTATTCGGCGACGCCGTTCGCGATGCTCTGGATCCGAAGCTCCGCTCGCGCTGAACAGCCGACATCAAACAAGCAAAAGGCGGGATCCAATCCCGCCTTTTTTTTATTCGACCAAGCCTTGGTGTGAATTGCGGCTGATCTATTCCCGCATGATGAAATGGCCAGGATCAATTTCTTCCATGGTCCAAGGCGGGGGCTCGTAGCCAATCGGCTTCAGAGGGCTCGGGATCTCGTCGGTCATCAGGTTGAGTTCTGTCCGACGCAAGTCCGGATCAGCGACCGGGACGGCGGCCATGAGCTTCTTGGTGTAGGGATGCTGCGGGTTTTCGAACACCGCCTCGCGCGGGCCGATCTCGACGATCTGACCAAGATACATCACGGCAACCCGGTGACTGACGCGCTCGACCACAGCCATATCGTGGCTGATGAAGAGGTACGACAATCCAAACTCTTCCTGCAGATCCATCATCAGGTTGATAACCTGGGCTTGGATCGAGACATCAAGGGCGGAGACCGCCTCGTCGGCGATGATAAGTTTTGGGTTCAAGCCCAAGGCCCGGGCGATGCAGATGCGCTGCCGCTGTCCGCCGGAGAATTCATGTGGATACCGCGCCGCGTGCTCGGCCGGAAGGCCTACGCGTTGAAGAAGGGCTATAGTGCGTTCCTCGACCTCGCGTCCGCGGGCTATGCCGTGAACAATCATCGGCTCCGCGATCGCGTCACCGCACGTCATGCGCGGATTGAGCGACGCGAAGGGGTCCTGGAAGATCATTTGCATTTCACGGCGCATCGGCCGCATTTGCTTCGCATTCAAGTCCTTGAGCTCATTGCCCTCGAACTCGATACTGCCGCGCAGAGGTTCGACAAGCTTAATGAGCGACCGCCCGGTCGTCGACTTCCCGCATCCGCTCTCCCCGACCAAAGCCAAGGTTTCGCCCGGCTGTAGAGAAAACGTTACACCCTCGACCGCATGGACCCGCCCACTCGGCCGTCCAAGGAAGCCAGCGGTAATATCGAACCTTGTGGTCAAGCCCTCAACCTTGAGCAACGGTTTGGCATCGTGATGGACGGTATCCTTCATCTCCGTCAGCCGTTGCCCGGCTTCGGCGTCTCTCACTTCGTCGCCTTCCGCGCGGTTAGCGTCCACGTTAGCGAATTTGGCCGGGTTCTTCATGCCGGCCATGCTGCCCAGGCTGGGCACGGCGGCAAGCAGAGCCTTGGTGTAGGGGTGTTGTGGGTTGTGGAAAACCTCCTGCGCCGACCCTTCCTCAACCTTTTCACCGCGCAACATGACGACCACGCGGTCGGCGACCTCGGCGACCACGCCCATATCATGGGTGATGAACATGACCGACATGCCGATATCGCGTTGCAGAAGCTTGATCAGGTCCAGGATCTGCGCCTGGATGGTAACGTCGAGTGCTGTGGTCGGCTCATCGGCAATCAACAGGCTCGGCCGGCAAGACAATGCCATGGCGATCATGACACGTTGGCGCATTCCGCCCGAGAGTTGGTGCGGGTATTGATCGAGCTGTTTTTCAGCCTCCGGGATACGCACCAGTTCGAGCATTTCCAGCGACATCTTGAGCGCCTCTTCCTCGCTCTTGCCTTGGTGCAGCATGATCGCCTCGGCGATCTGGTAGCCGACGGTGAACACCGGGTTCAACGAGGTCATCGGCTCCTGGAAAATCATCGAAATATCGTTGCCGCGAATATCGCGCATGGTCTCTTGGCTCGCCTGCGCGATGTCGATGGTTTCACCATTCTCGCGGCGGAAATTGATCTGACCAGACACGATGCGGCCACCCGCATAATCGGTCAGTCGCATGAGCGACATGGCAGTGACCGACTTGCCAGAACCGGATTCGCCGACGACCGCTACCGTCTCGCCCCGATTGATGTGCCACGAGACACCGTCAACCGCCTTGACGGTCTCGTCCTCAAGCGGGAAATGAACCCGGAGGTCGTTGACCTCGATCAGGCGATTGTCATCCATTGGAACTGCTCCATGCCCTGTTCGGCTTGCCATTGGCGGTCGTGTTCTGATCACGGTTCACCCCGGCGGGGATTATCACCGGAAACACCGCGCGAGCCAAGCTTCGAATAGGCTTCCCGCACAGCACGAACCTCCCGTACCATCCATGTTGCTGCCGATCACAGTCAATATTTCGGGATATGAAAAACACCAGTACCAGCGCGGCTGTTTTTGAGGGCGTTCGCCACGGACTCGGGCTGCCGACCGTGATCATATTTGCGACTATGGCCGGGTTTGGCTCGCTTGCGGTCGAGACCGGCTTTACAGCGCTTGAAGCCGCCCTCGCCACGGTTCTGGTTTGGGCCATGCCAGGGCAGGTGGCGATGGCGGAACTGCGTCAGGCGGGGACGGAAACCACAGTGTTGCTGTTGGCGGTCTCTATCGCCAGCGTGCGGTTCCTGCCAATGGCGACCTCGTTGATGACGGTGATCGGATCCGGATGCGGGCGCGGCGTCCGTGGTTGGGGCCTGCGGATGGTGCTGGCGCATCTGATGTCGGCCAACACCTGGCCCTTGGGTATGCGTTCGGCCGAGCGCTATGAGCCGCGACAGCGGGCGATCTACTATCTAGCACTCTGCCTTGTCTGCATTACGGCTGGCTGCCTTGGAACCATCGCTGGATACCATGCAGCGACGCAATTGCCGGAGCGGCTGATACGGGTATTGTTATTCATCAATCCGATTTTTCTCTCGATCATGCTGGTCGGTGCGGGCGAAAGATCGGTGCTGATTTCGGTGGTGCTCGGTGCAGCTCTCGGCCCGCCCATGCATCTGCTTTCATCCGACTATGGGATATTGCTGGCCGGGCTCGGCGGCGGTAGCGGTGGCTATGTGATCACTCGGATCGCGCGGCGCTGGAGGTCGTCATGAGCGCCACCCCCTCACTTCTAACCTTGGTCCTGCTTTCCGCTGCAGTCACATTCCTTTGGCGCGGATTGGGCGCAGCCCTGGCCACACGGATTGACCCCAACGGCGAGGCCGCACGGTGGGTTACCTGCGTTTCCTACGCAATACTGGCAGCATTGGTTGCCCGTATGGTCGTCCTGCCGCTAGGAGCCACAGCCGAAATACCGCTTGCGATCCGATTGAGCGCACTCGCCGTCGGACTGGTGGTCTTCGCTTTGCCAGGCCACAGAATCCTGCTTGCGGTCGCCGCCGGGGCCGGAACGCTATACCTGTTCGGTTGATCGAGATCGGACGCGGTTCACGAGTTGCCCGTCAGATAGTCCATCGCTGCCTGCACGCCGCCCTTGTTGTGCGGCACACCCGCCGCAGCGAGGCCCATTTCGACACCTGACAAAGTGCCCATCAACAACAGATCGTTAAAATCACCCAGATGACCAACACGGAACACCCGTCCCTTGACCTTGCCGAGACCTGAGCCGAGGGACATGTTGAACTTGTCCAGGATCACCTTGCGCACGTCGTCGGCATCGTAACCGTCCGGCACGACGACGCCGGTTAGCACCGGGCTTTGCTCGCTGGGTTCGACCACCTGGATCTCCAAGCCCCAGGTCCGGACCGCGCGCCGGGTCGCCTCGGCATGACGCTCGTGACGGGCGAAGACATTGTCCAGACCTTCCTCCATCAACATGGCGCAAGCTTCCTTCAGCCCGTAGAGCATGTTGGTCGCCGGAGTGTAGGGGAAATTTCCGCCTGGATTGTTGGCCAACTGCCCCTTCCAGTCCCAATAAGAGCGCGGCAGCTTGGCCGCCTCGCTCGCCGCAACCGCTTTCGGACTGACCGCATTGAAGCCGAGACCCGGCGGCAGCATCAGGCCCTTTTGCGAGCAGCTGACGGTAATGTCGATACCCCATTCGTCGTGCCGGAGATCGGCCGAACCCAGACCGGAAATCGTGTCGACCATGAGCAATGCTGGATGCCCCGCCGCGTCGATGGCATCCCGCACGGCCTTGATCTTGGAGGTGGCTCCGGTCGAGGTTTCATTGTGCACCACGCAAACCGCTTTGATCTCGTGGCCTTTGTCAGCGGTCAGCCGTTCCTCAATCCGATCGGCACGCGCACCGCGCCGCCAATCATCCTCCAACAGCTCCGGGTGGATGCCGATCCGCTCGGCCAATTCACACCAGAGCGTGGAGAACTGGCCGGTCTCATACATCAACACCTTGTCGCCGGCCGAGAGCGTGTTGACCAGAGCCGCTTCCCAGGCGCCGGTTCCCGACGACGGGAAAATGATGACCGGTTGTTCGGTCTTGAAGATCGGTTTGACCGCAGCCAGAACCTCCCGCGCAAGCTCCTGGAACTCAGGTCCCCGGTGATCAATAGTCGGTTGCTCGATGGCGCGCAGAATACGCCCCGGTACATTCGACGGGCCTGGAATTTGTAGAAAATGGGGACCGGCACGATGAGCCATGGTCTTCGTCCTCTCGAGCTTTGAACAGGTTATGAATGAGCCAATGCGCGCTCCAGCACGCAAGCGACATGGACAGCCTGGCGCGCCGCGCCATCTGCGATTTGGTGGCGGCAACTGGTGCCGTCGGCAACGATAATATCATCCGGCCCGGCGGCCCGGACGGCCGGTAACAGATCGGCCTCGGCCATGGCCATGGAAACCTCGACGGTCTCGGCTTCGTAACCGAAAGATCCAGCCATGCCGCAGCAACTAGACTTGATTACCTCGACCTCAAGTTCCGGGATCAGTTTCAATGCCGCCTCGACCGAGCCCATGACAGCAAATGCTTTCTGGTGGCAGTGGCCATGCAGCAACGCCTTGCCGGCAATCGGTTTCAGATCGAGCTTGAGACGATCAGCGGCACTCTCACGCGCCAGATATTCCTCAAACAGCAGCGCGTGTTCGGCTAGCTTGTCAGTCTCTTCGCCCGGTAGCATCGCCTTGTACTCGTCACGAAAGGTGAACAGACAGGACGGTTCCAAGCCGACGATCGGGATGCCCCGATCAACGAAGGGTTTGAAGGCGGCGAGCATGGCCCGCGCGGCCTCCCGGGCCTCCTCGACCTTGCCAACAGCCAACATCGGCCGGCCACAACACAGGGGTCGCGTCCCGCCGCCTTTCGGATCGACGACATGCACCCGCTTGCCGGCGGCTTCCAGCACAGCCAGAGCAGCGCGCAGGGTTTCCGGCTCGAAATGCGCGTTGAAGGTATCCGCCAACAACACGACATCCGCCTCTTCTGCCGCCTCTTCTGCCGCCTCTTCTGCCGCATCCTCGGCCTTTACCGCCGCCTCATCGGCTTGGAAGGGCTCGCCACTCCATTTCGGCAAGCTACGTTTGGCGCTGAAGCCGGTGATCCACTCAGACAATTGCGCCGCACCCGGTATCTGGTCGCGCAGATTGACGAGGAAATGGAACCGCGACGCCGCCTCTGCGTAGTACGGCAAACCGGCGATCAGCTTGTCCTTTAGGGTGAAACCGTGGCGTTTTTTGTAGTGGTGCAGGAACTCTATCTTCATACGCGCCATGTCGACGCCGGTCGGGCACTCCCGCTTGCAACCCTTGCAACTGACGCAAAGTGCCATGGCTTCGGCCATCTCAGGCGACGTGAAGGCGTCTTCGCCGAGTTGGCCGGAAATCGCCATGCGCAGCGCGTTCGCCCGGCCGCGTGTCAGGTGTTTCTCGTCCCCGGTCGCGCGAAAACTTGGACACATCACCGATGCGTCGCGCTTGCGGCAGGCACCGTTGTTGTTGCACATCTCGATCGCACCGGCGAAATCGCGCCACTCCGACCAATCGAGCACGGTGTCGGGAAACGTCGCGTCATAGTCCGGCTTGAAGCGAAAAAGCGTGCGGTCGTCCATCTTCGGCGGATCGACGATGCGCCCGGGGTTCATCAAGCCGGCCGGGTCGAAGGCGCGCTTCACGTCGCCAAATGCATTGACCAAGCGCGTTCCGAACATCGGCTCGTGGAACTCGGAGCGCACGATGCCGTCACCATGTTCGCCCGAATGTGAGCCCTTGTACTCACGAACCATGGCGAAGGCTTCCTCGGCGATCTCGCGCATTTTCCGCACGTCCTCGCCTTGCTTCATGTTCAACACCGGGCGGACATGCAGAGTGCCGACCGAAGCATGGGCATACCAGGTGCCATTGGTGCCGTGGCGCTCAAAGACTTCCGTCAGGCGCCGGGTATATTCGGCCAGATCGTCCAACGGCACTGCGCAATCCTCGATGAAGGAGACCGGTTTGCCTTCGGTTTTCATCGACATCATGATGTTTAGGCCTTGGCGGCGCACCTCGCCGATATCCGCTTGCAGGCTCGGATCAATCGCTTCGACCACGGCATCCGGAAATCCAAGGTCGCCCATCAGTTCGATCAACCGGCCAAGTTTTTCGACTTGTACCGCATGGTCTTCGCCGGCGAATTCGACCAGGAGCAACGCGTCCGGCTCACCCTTCACGAAGCGCTCGATCATCGGGCGGAAGATCGGGATGTTGCGGGCCAGCTCGATCATCGTGCGATCGACCAACTCGACCCCGTCCGGGTCAAGCTCGACGATATGCTTGGTCGCCTGCATCGCCTGATAGAAGGTTGGGAAGTGGCACACTCCCATCACCTTCTGCGGCGGGATGCGGTGCAATTTCAGTTTGATCCGACGGAAGGTGGCGAGCGTGCCTTCCGAGCCGACCAGCAATTCCGCCATGTTGTGGCCAGCCGGATCGATACTGTCGAGATTGTAGCCACCGACCCGGCGCATCAGGTCGGGGAATTTTTCGGCCAGTTCGCTTTTCTCACGCTCGGCAATGGCGCGCATCCGCTGCACCAAATCGAGCTCGCGCGGGCTGGCACCCCAGTCGCCCAGATTGCCGGGTACTGCCGCGAACTGCGCTGTCTCTCCGGTGGTCAGCAAGGCGTCGATGGCGGTCACGTTGTCGCGCATGATGCCGTAGCGGATCGAGCGGGCACCGCAGGAGTTGTTCGCCGTCATGCCGCCAATGGTCGCCCGGCTGGAAGTCGACACATCGATCGGATACCAGAGGCCATGGGGTTTCAGGAAAGCGTTCAGGTGGTCGAGCACGATGCCGGGCTCGACGGTGACACTCATGGCCTCGGCATCAAAATCGACAATTCCGTTTAAATGCTTTGAGCAATCGAGCACCAGAGCCTCGTTGACGGTCTGGCCGCATTGACTGGTCCCACCGCCGCGCGGTAGCAGCGGCACACCGGCATCGATGGCAATCTCGGCGGCCCGGATCAGATCCGCGTCGGTCTTGGGTATCACGACACCAACCGGCTCAACCTGATAGATCGAGGCATCGGTCGAGTATCGGCCGCGTGAGAACCGGTCGAACAGCACATCGCCTTGCAGTTCGCGTTTGAGCCGTTCGGCAAGCGCGCTGTCACCCGGCCCCGCATTTATTTGGGGGCGGAGACTTGCCGCAGACCGTGTTGGTGTGGCGATATCGCTCATGTTGCGGATTTTCCTCGACCAAGACGAACACTCGGGACTTTAGCCGACGCTTCCACATTCTCAAATCCGGTTCCGCCATGTGGAATTTGGATGCTGGTACCACGATCCGGCAGCGGATTAAACGGCATCTATGAGAAGGTGATTTGTACTTTCATCGCCTGAGTTCGATCACCCGCGATTTGGAAAGCTTCGGTCGCATCGCCAATATCGAAACTGTGCGAAAGCAGGGGCGTCACGTCAATCCGACCGGATGACAGATAATCGACCGCCCAGTCAAATTCGCGGTCAAACCGGAACGACCCCAACAGGCGTAATTCCTTGGTCATGATCAAGTCGGTCGGCACCGGCACCATCGGGTCGACGAAGGTTCCAACCTGAACCAATGTACCGCCTGGCTTCAGGGTGCGGATCGCGCTCAGAACGGCGGTTGGGGCCCCTGACGCCTCAAAGGCCACATCGAAACCACCGCTCGATTGGCTGGCATCGACCAATGCACCGTCGCCTTTGGAAACATTCACCACGTCGTCGAGACCGGCCAAACGGGCGCGCTCCAAGGTCTGATCAACCACATCGGCGATTGTCACCCGCGCGGCACCGGAGAGCCTGGCCGCCATGCCGACCAGACATCCGATCGGCCCAGCGCCCGAAACCAACACCCGCGCGCCGAGGATCGGTCCGGCTCTGTTGACGGCATGCAATGCCACCGACAATGGCTCGGCGAACGCCGCGACCGAGAGCGGTAGATCACCCGGCACTGGCACGCATTGCCGCGCCTCGGTGACGAAGGTCTCGGCAAACCCGCCCTGGACATGCGGCGTACGCCGTGAGGATCCGAGAAATTTCATATCCGTGCAAAGCAGTTCGCGCCCATTAAGGCAGAAATCGCAGGCACCGCAGGGCCGGCTCGGATTGATCGCCACAGGATCGCCCTCGGAAAGCCCGCTCACCCCCGGCCCGACCTCGGCGATCCGACCGGATATTTCGTGACCCGGCACAAAGGGCTCCAGAACCGGGTAATTTCCCATGCGGTAATGGCGGAAGTAATGCAGATCCGAGCCGCAAATCCCGCCAGCGGCAATGCGAACCCGCACCTCGCCCGAACCAAGTTCAACCTCGGGCCAATCCTCGACTTTGAGGTCTTCAATTCCGTGTAAGACGGTGGCGCGCATAAGATCTATTCCAAAATCAGGGTATCCGAACTCTACACCGTGGCTTCGCTCCCGGCGATCAACTCTTCCAGCCGCGCGCGAGCCGTGTTCGAGCGGGCGCGCCAAAGGCCGCGGTCGAGCGCTTCCTTAAAGCGTTCCGCCATCTCCGCCAGCGCCGCCGGGTTGTGGCGCTCCAGGAATGCCAGCACCGCATCGTCGCCGAGATAGGCGTCGTGCACCGCATCGAAATGCTGGTCCGAGACCGCCCCCGTGGTCGCCGCGAAGGCGAAGAGGTAATCGACGGTCGCGGCCATCTCGAAAGCACCCTTATAGCCGTGGCGCATCACGCCCTCGATCCATTTCGGGTTGGCGGCGCGGGCCCGCACCACCCGGCCGATCTCTTGGCCAAGTGTGAAGACACGCGGGGCCTCGGGGCGGGAGTGGTCGTTGTGGTAGACCTCGGGGCGCTGGCCCGAGAGGTGGTGGATCGCCGCCGCGATACCGCCTTCGAACTGGTAATAATCATCGCTGTCGAGCAAGTCGTGTTCGCGATTGTCCTGATTGTGCAGCACCAGTTCCACGTCCTTCAGCCGGGCGCTGAACAAATCCTGCTCTGCCCGTCCCTCTGCACCGTCCCCGTATGCGTACCCGCCCCAGGCAAGATAGGCCTCGGCCAGATCGCTCTCGGTGTCCCAGATCTTCTCATCGATCAGCGCCTGCAACCCGGCACCATAGGCACCCGGCTTGGATCCGAACACACGGTGACCGGCGCGACGCTTTGCGGCAGCCGGGTCAATGCCTTTGGCCGTCAGGGCTTCGACGTCGGCGCGGACCCGGGCGGCGAGCGGGTTCATGGCCTCCGGCTCGTCCTGCTCGGCAACGGCCCGCGCGGCACTGTCCAACAGATCGATTTGCGCCGGGAAGGCGTCGCGGAAGAAGCCCGAGATCCGAAAGGTCACGTCGACCCGCGGCCGGTCGAGCACAGAGAGTGGCATGATCTCGAAGCCGACAACTCGGCCGGACGCCGTCTCCCAATCGGGACGCACCCCCATCAGCGCCAGGGCCTGGGCGATATCGTCACCACCGGTCCGCATATTGGCCGTGCCCCAGGCGGAGAGTGCCAGCCGTTTCGGCCACTCGCCATTATCTTGGCGATAACGCTCAAGCAAGAGCCCGGCCGATTTCCAGCCGAGTTTCCAGGCGGTCGGTGTCGGCACCGCACGGGTATCAACTGAGTAG
>JABIRP010000328.1 GCA_018699735.1 Rhodospirillaceae bacterium
CTCGCCACCAAAAAGCCAAAGCGCATCGGTCAGATTTGGCCCACCCTGTTCTCTATTGCCCTTGGCATCCTTACCGTGACAGTCGGTGCAATTCTCGTCGAATACCGCCTTGCCGGCTTCTGCTTTGACCTTGTCGTTTTCTTGGCCAGAAACCGCCAGTACATACTCAACGACTTGGTCAATCTGTTCTTTCTCCAGGATCTCGTCTTTGGCGAAAGCTGGCATTTGGCTAAAACGTGTATCGTCGTGATCAGCCCGGATCCCGGCCCGGATCGTGGTGTGGATTGCGTCCGCCGTGCCGCCCCAAATCCAATCATCGTCATTCAGGTTCGGATACCCTTTTGAGCCTGCCGCACCCTGACCGTGGCATTGGGAACAGTTGACCGCGAAGGCCGAACGTCCACCGGCAACCGCAAAGTCCCGCAGCTCGGCATCGCCGGCGATTTCAGCCAGTGACAATTTCTCAATGCGGTCGAAATAGGATGCCTGAGCGGCGCGCGCTTCGGCGATATCGGCCGCGACCACCGCGCGTTGCGAATATCCAATAACACCTTGGGTATAGCCTGTGAGATAGGGCCATGCTGGCATCACGATCCAATACCCGATCGCCCAAAGGATGGTGGCATACCAAGTCAGTAGCCACCAGCGCGGCAAAGGGGTGTTGAGCTCCTTAATTCCGTCCCATTCGTGCCCGGTCGTGTCTGTGCCGGTGACCTCGTCTGTTTCTGTGCCGTGGGTCACACTCAGTCCTCCTCAAGCGGCATTTGCGCCGCCCTGTCGAATTTTGCTTTGTTTCTGGGCCAGAGCGCGTAGCCGACGCTGGCCGCGAACAAAACCATCAGGAACATCAAGCCCCAGGTCTGTGCCACGTAGGACAGGGTGTCGAACGTTGTCATGATCGCTCCTCCTCCTCAGCGCAGGTTGTCGCCCTCGGCCTGGTAGACGTCGAAGTCGACCAGAGTTCCGAGCATTTGCAGATAGGCGATGAGGGCATCGAGTTCCGATACCATGTTAGGATTGCCGTCAAAGTCGCGAATCTGTGCCTTTGGATAACGGGCTTCAACCGCTTCGGCCGCGTCCGAATCCGGATCTGCTTGAGCTTTAGCATCGGTCTCAGCAGCGGCGATCATGGCTTCGGTATACGGCACGCCGACGATGGCATTGGCCTTGAGGTGGTTGGCGATGTCCGAGAGCTTGGCCGGTGTTTCAGCCAGGAAGGGATAGCCTGGCATGATCGACTCGGGTACGACGGAGCGCGGGGCAATCATGTGAACCACATGCCATTCGTCGGAATAGCGTCCACCAACCCGTGCCAAGTCTGGCCCGGTTCGTTTCGAGCCCCACTGGAAGGGATGATCGAACATGCTCTCTGCCGCCAGACTGTAGTGGCCGTAGCGCTCGGTCTCGTCGCGCAGCGATCGGATCATCTGGCTGTGGCAGTTATAACAGCCCTCGCGCAGGTAGATATTGCGGCCGGCCAATTCCAGAGGGGAGTAGGGCCGCATGCCCTTCACTTTCTCGATCGTGCTCTCCATGAAGAACAGCGGAACCAGTTCGACGATGCCGCCGATCGAGACCACCACCAGGACCAGGACAACCATGAGGATCGAGTTCTTTTCGACCTTGTCGTGAGATAGAAGCGCCATGATTTAGTCCCCCTGGGCGGTAGCGGCGCCCGGGATAGCGGTCGGATCCGAGACGACGTGCTCGTCGCGAAGGTCGCCGCGCATGGTGCGCACTAAGTTGTAGACCATGATCAAGGAGCCGATGACGAACAGCGCGCCGCCAAGAGCCCGGATCACATAGAACGGATGCATGGCTTCCACCGTTTCGATAAACGAATACTCAAGAAAGCCGAGATGGTCATAGGCACGCCACATAAGCCCCTGCAGGATGCCCGAGACCCACATCGCAGTGATGTAGAGAACGATACCGACGGTCGCGATCCAGAAATGCAGATTGACCAGCGCTAACGAGTAGAGCCGTTGGCGTTTCCACATCGCTGGCACGAGGCAATAGAGCGCCCCGAAGCTGACGAACCCGACCCAGCCGAGCGCGCCTGAATGCACATGTCCGATCGTCCAGTCGGTATAATGGCTGAGGCTGTTGACCGCTTTGATTGACATGACCGGCCCCTCGAAGGTGCTCATGCCGTAGAACGCGACCGAGACCACCAACATGCGCAAGACGGGGTCGGTGCGCAGCTTGTCCCATGCCCCGGAGAGTGTCATTAGGCCATTGATCATGCCGCCCCAGGAGGGCATCCAGAGCATGATCGAGAACGTCATGCCGAGAGTTTGGGCCCAGTCGGGCAGGGCTGTGTAATGCAGGTGATGCGGTCCGGCCCAGATGTATAGGAACACCAGCGACCAAAAGTGAACGATTGAAAGGCGGTAGGAATAGACCGGCCGGTTGGCCTGCTTCGGCACATAATAATACATGATGGCGAGGAAGCCGGCGGTAAGGAAGAAGCCGACGGCGTTGTGGGCGTACCACCACTGGGTCAGTGCATCTTGTACGCCGGCCCATACCACATAGCTCTTGCCACTCCACGGATCGACCGGGATTGCGGCGTTGTTCACCAGATGCAGCATTGCCACGGTGACGATGAAAGCGAGATAGAACCAATTAGCGACATAGATATGCGGTTCTTTGCGCTTCCAGAGCGTGGCGAGGAAAACCAGGAGATAGGTAACCCAGACAACGGTCAACCAAAGGTCGGCATACCACTCGGGCTCGGCGTATTCTTTGCTTTGGGTGATGCCGAGCAGGTATCCAGTTCCCGCCACTGCGATAAAAAGGTTGTAACCCCAAAACACAAACCAAGGCGCGATATCGCCGGCCAACCGCGCCTTGCAGGTGCGCTGCACCACGTGAAACGAGGTGGCGAGCAGGATGTTGCCGCCGAACGCGAAAATCACGGCCGAGGTATGCAACGGCCGCAAGCGCCCGAAATTGGTCCAGGGAAGATCGAAATTCAAAGCCGGCCAGGCAAGTTGAGAGGCAATGATCAACCCGACAAGGAAGCCGGCAACGCCCCAAAACATGGATGCGATCGATGCCGCCTTGACGATTGTATCGTTGTACTCAGCCTGATCCGGCGCGTCTCTGCCAGAGACTACGCGTTTCAGAAGGACGGCAC
>JABIRP010000329.1 GCA_018699735.1 Rhodospirillaceae bacterium
GATCAGGTCCGGCTGAACCCCGCCGGTTGATTTGGCGCGGTCGATATTGATGAATCCTGGCAGAATATTGCCGTCGCAACCAAGATGCAGTTTGGCGGGCCGTCCGGTCACTGGGAGAGGAATAGGGTTATTCGGCCGCGCCACGAGCTCGCCTAAAACCTTGCTCCAGCGACGGGCGACGGCTTGCGGCGTGTATTTATGCGTGATCACAGTTTGACCGATACGCACACGATCGTTCAAACCGGCCCAATTGGTGAGAGCGTAGGCGATGCCGTCTATGACGTCGGTGGCGAGAAGGGCGCTGGTCTCGAAGTCCTGGTAGCTCTCCTGCGGTGCCGCGATTGGAACGCAGCCGGCCCAGAGCGCTGCAGCGAGCCGGTTTGGTGATTTCGCGGTGAAGCGTTCTTGTGAGCCCGCTGGCATCAACGCCAGACTGGCTCTGGCGAGCGCGCCCTCGGTCGCGGCTGGGGACCAGGGGGTGACCGTGAGATCGAGATGTCTGGCGGCATGTCTGGCCGCCGCGTTCAATCGGTTTGTCAGGTCACTGTCGCTGTCGGTCACAATTTCCAGTGCGACCGAACGCCCGGTGGCCAGTTCCTCCAAGTCGCTCAAACTGTCCAACAATGGATCTATGTTGTCGGAGCGCCCGAACCAAACGAGCCGTAGCACATCCGGCACCGTCCCGTAGGTTGGCTCGCACTGGGTATTTTCAATGCAATCTGGGATCAACTCGGCCTGAGCGGCACCGGCCCGATGAACGATATCAAGCAACCCGCTGGAGGACACGGTGGCAAGATCGGCCATTCGGACCATTGCCGGGTAATGCGCCAGATGCGGCAAGCCCTCGATATTGTCGCAGACGTCGACGATGACCCGGACGCCGACCTGGCGCAGGTCCCGGATCGTGGTTTCAAAATCGAACGTCGTTTTTTGCAAAATACAGACGTCGACATCGTCAAAGGCACCTTGTTGGAGCCGCACCGGCACCCGCTGACTTGCAGTCATTCGGACTTGATGACCCAGCTTTGTAAGCGGTGTCCCGATTTCCAGACATCGCAAACGCACGCTTGCGAGCGAAGAGGTAGGCGGACCGCCCTCTCGGAGAACATTGGATGGAACGACAAAAACGATGTTCACGGGACCGGCAATGGCCAGGGTTTCGGAAGCAAACGGCTCATGCCGCCATAATCGGGGCTCAGCTAGACCATGACAAGCATAGTGAACCGTTCAGGCCTCTCAATCGAGCACCAGTTGACAAAAATCAAAGGCAATCGCGCCTGAGCCGAACTCCGCGTTAGCGGGCTAGCCGGTTGCTGTTGCCGCGGCAAACATGCTTGGTCGCATCATATAGGAATTCAGGCGATCGAAGGTCTGGCTTGCCAAACTCTTGATCGACAGAGCAACCACGTTTGTCTTTGCGTCGCATCTTGCCACCCGAACCCGAACCGGCAGGCGTTCCTCTCCGAGGACGAAATTGGCGCTGAAGTCGATGTCCTCGCTCGGATTGTTGCCGTTCGCCGGAAACTCAAGCCCACTGAGACTCCAGCGGGTGACGTCGTAGGTCTGCCCCATGATGTCGATAGAGATCGGCAAGCTAACACGCCGGTCATTGCGGCGTTCTCCGGACTTGTATCGGATGTATCTGGTCATTGTCTTTGTGCTCCATGTATTCGACCAGACCCACCATGCAAGAACGGGACCAAAATCGATTTCAGAGACACAGGGGTTGCCCTAGATGCGCTCGATCGGAGGGTACACAGCTTATCGGCTACCAGCGCCCACCGGTGCCATCCAACTCTCTTGGATCGAGTCGAATTGGGAAACGTTGGCGGATCCGGCTGTCGAGATTGCGGTCAAGATGCTCGGAGCAGGGCCCAGAGAGCACTTCGCGAACCCGGTCGGCGGCGCGCTCGCGCATGTCGGTGGCGCCGCGCTCTTCCCAGTCTTTCGGGCTCAACCTGTCACCGATTTCGGGGTAGATATATTCGGTCTGCATCAACCGCAGGGTCTGGTCATGGCCAAGGAAATGCCCTTCGCCGGTGATCACCTCCATGATCGCCTGACGCGATAACGATTCGGTATCGATATCAATTCCTCGAATGGTGCGCCCGACCGAGCCAAGCAGCTCATTGTCGGAGACCAGCGTCTCAGGCGAGCAAGCCATCAGTGAGCCCAGCATCCCTGCGGATTCGTAGATCATGTTGGCGCCGGCCTGGGCGGCTAGGGTAATCGTCACGCCCTTCTCGTAGCCGGCCTGGAGGTCGGGCAGTTTGGAATCCGCCATTCCGGCTGACACACCAGATGGCAAACTGAGCGCGTTGACCACCTGAGCCGCTGCCGCGTTGAGCAGAGCCTCTTCGCCGCTGCCACCGCTCATGGCGCCGGTGCGCAGGTCCGAGACGAATGGCCAGAGGCAGACGATCGCCGGATGACCGGGTGAGATGAGATTGACGAAGGTCAGGCCGGACAGGCACTCGGCCAGGCCCTGAACCAGGGCGCCACCGAGGGCGGCCGGGCTGGTGGCACCCGCCTGGCCGGCCGAGAGCAGCTTGACCGGCATTCCGGCCCGCACCATGGCATAGAGGCATTCGCAAGAGTCTTCAGCATACCGCATTGGCGGCACGACAAAGGTGCAGGACCCCCAACAGAACGGCCGCTCGCGAAATCGGCCCTCGCCACCGAGGGCCATGTCGAACATCTGAACCGCTTCGTAGACGTGGTCCGGGTGGAAGAAGCTGACACCGATCGGCTTAGTCGTCGCCGCCATGGCTGCGTAGGCCGTGTTGAGATCAAGTTCGCGGGCGTCTTCCAGATCTCGCGCCACGCAGGTGCGCGCGAAGAAGTGAATATTGTCGGAGCGATCGACCAATCGACCCATGTCATAGAGATCGGTCAAAACACTTGGCCGAAATCTCCTGGTTCCGGGGTCGAGATAGAGAACGGCGGCACCGGCGGTCGAAAAATGCACTCTTTCGTCGGCCAGCGTCAGATCGCGTGCCGGATCGAAGCCATGCGCTGTCGGCGCCTTGTCGGCGGTCTCGATCGCTGCCTCGACCAGAGCGCGCGGAAATCGCAGGCGGCCGTCGTCGCCAAGGGTTCCGCCGGCTTTGGTTACTATGTCGATCATGGTCGGCGTGGCTTGGCCCATGCCGATGGTCTCTAACAGATCGAACGCGGTATCTATGACGTTGCCGATGTCGTCGGGAGATAGCGGGCGATAGCGTCCACCGGGCATACCCGGCCAGATTGCCTGACGAGACGGCGCTACGGGCTGGAGCTTGGCAGCAAGCCGGGCATTTCTGCCTCCACCGCCGCGGCGGCGTTCGCGCGTAATGGCCATCTCGACCCTCCCTGATACGCACTGGCCATGCCCAAAGCAGAACTTGGCCGAGATCCCCACTGAAAAGAATGTGCACCGATTCGCCGCAGGATTGCTGCTCTGGTGACGACAGGGTGGTCGGATATGAGCGCGAAGCTGCCTTTTTTTGCATTCAGCATCCGATTCAAGGTGAGATCGGAGCTGAATGAGGTTTCAGATGAAAAGCCATGCACGGGTCGCCATCATCGGCGGCGGTATCTTTGGGGTCAGCCTGCTTTACCACCTGACCAAGGAAGGTTGGGGCGATGTCGTCCTGGTCGAAAAGGGCGAATTGACCTCGGGCTCAACCTGGCATGCGGCCGGCCAAGTGCCGAATTTCATCGGCAGTCTGGCGATGGCCCACGTCCATTTTTGCGGCACGGAGCTCTATCCAAGGCTGGAAGAAGAGACCGGACAATCCGCCGGTTGGCATGGCTGCGGCGGCATTCGCCTGGCGACCACGCCGGAAGAGGTCGATTGGTTCCACCATGTCGCGGGTATCGGCCGCCAGATCGGCTTTGAGATGCACGTTATTGGGCCGAACGAGATCAAGAATATCCACCCCTACCTGGAAACTTTCGGCGTGTTGGCTGGTGCCTATACGACCCAGGATGGCCATGTCGATCCCTCTTCGGCCACCCAGGCGATGGCGATTGGCGCCCGCGCCGGTGGAGCCGAGATCTACCGGCATAATCGGGTCACGGACGTAAACCTGCTGGCCAGCGGTGAGTGGGAACTCATCACCGAAAACGGCACGATCACCGCCGAGCATGTCGTCAACGCCGCCGGATCCTACGCCAATGAGGTTTCGGCCATGGTCGGGCTGCGGGTTCCGGTTGTGAACATGGTGCACCAGTATTTCGTCACCGAACCCCTGGACGAGATCAAGGCTCTCGACAAGGAACTCCCTGTCGTCCGCGATCCCTATTCGTCGAGCTACTTGCGCCAGGAACAAAATGCGCTTCTGATCGGCCCATACGAAACCGAGGGTGCGCGGGCGTGTTTTGTCGATGGCATGGATTGGAGCTTCGATATGGAGCTTCTGGAGCCCGAGCTTGACCGCGTCGCACCTTGGTTGGAAAAAGCGGCTGAGCGGTTGCCGCTCTTTGGCGAGGCCGGCATTCGTCGCATCGTCAGCGGCCCGATCACCCACACGCCGGATGGCAACTTTCTGCTCGGCCCGGCGCCTGGCCCACGCAACTATTGGATGGCTTGCGGCGCCAGCGTCGGCATCTGTCAGGGAGCAGGTGCCGGCAAATATTTGGCGCAGCAAATGGTCCATGGTCAGGCCGAGATCAACATGGCCTCCTTTGATCCCCGGCGTTTCGGCGACTGGTCCCTCGGCGACTATGCGATGGAAACCTCGATCGAAGAATACGAGCACATGTATCAAGCTTTGTTACCCGGCGAGTACCGTCCCGGCGGCAGGCCGAACCGTGTCTCAGCGCTTTATGAGACCCTCTCGGCCAAGGGTGCCCGCTGGGCCTTCGGTTTCGGTTGGGAGCGCCCACAGTGGTTCTCATCAGACGGAGCCGAGGAAACCTACGGTTACCGGCGCTCGAATGCATTTCAGGCCGTGGCAGCCGAATGTCAGGCAGTGCGCGAGAGGGTCGGGGTGCTCGATCTTTCCAGCTTTGCCAAATTCGAGGTCACCGGCAGCGACGCCGAGACCTTGATAGACAGGATTGGGGCCAATCGCGCGCCCCGGAAGGACGGCGGAATAGCGCTCACGCACTTCTTGACCGAGGACGGCAAGATTGAGGGTGAGGCGACGGTCACGCGGCTCTCCGAAAACCGGTTCTACGTGCTCTCAGGCACCTCGGCTGAGGTCAAGGATCTCGACATTCTGTGCAAGGGCGTGCGCACGGGCGAGGACGTTCAGATTACCAACGTCACAGACGATTTTGGCGTGCTTGTGGTTTCCGGCCCCCTATCCCGCGAGGTTCTGGCCGGACTGACCGAGGCGGACCTGACCAACGCCGGGTTCCGTTGGTTGTCGGCGCGCGAGATCGAAGTGGCGGGTGTTGCCTGTCGGGCGCTTCGGGTCTCCTACGTCGGCGAGCTCGGTTGGGAGCTGCATTGTTCGATGGCGGATCTGGTACGGCTTTATGAGGTCATCACGCAGGCCGGCGCCGGCGTCGGGATCGCCGACTTCGGTCTTTATGCGATGAATTCTCTCCGCCTTGAGAAAGGCTACAAGGGCATGGGCACGGAGTTGACCAACGAGATCACCATGATCGAAGCTGATATGGAGCGGTTCGTTCATTTCGATAATGAAACGTTTGTTGGTCGGGACAGCTTGCTGCGGCGCAAGCGGGATGGTATCGCGACCAAGTTGGTGCAGCTTGAAATCGATGCCACTGATGCCGATGCGATGGGCAATGAGCCTGTGATTAGCGATGGCCGCGTTGTCGGTGTCGCGACCTCCGGCGGCTATGGTCATTGGGTCGAGAAAAGCCTCGCCTTTGCCTATGTCGAGCCAAGCCTGGCGGCACCTGGGAGCAAACTCGCGGTCTCGATCCTGGGTGCGGATCGTCCAGCCCGAGTTTTGGCCGAACCACCACATGATCCAGAAAATGTGCGGATGCGTGGCTGAAGGCAATTGGGGTTCTGGCTCAGCTCATATTACGCCTCCCGGCCGTAGCGGAGCGGAGAGCCGGGATCTCGATCAGGCGTCCCGACGCAATCTCCGCGAGGCCCCGGATAGCTGCTTTGCGACTTCCGGGGAGCGGTAACAAGTTAGCAGAAGGAATTTTGTCGCAGCCGCTAAGAGTGGTTGCGGCTCTCCCCGTTTCGCTTGATGATCGCGCGAGCTTGAAGGGGAGAGACGAGCCATGACCAGCAACACCGAAGCGCAGCTGCAAGGCCTGCGTGATAGAGCGCTGCGCATTCGAAGAGGTGTATGGCGTGCATTGTACGCCGCCGGATCGGGCCATGTCGGTGGTTCTTGCTCGGCGGCGGATGTTCTGGCCGCCCTCTATTTCCATCATTTGCGGGTTCGCCCCGAGCAACCGGATTGGCCTGAGCGTGATCGGTTCGTGCTCTCCAAAGGCCACGCCAATGCGGCCCTCGCCGCCGTCCTCGCCCAGGCAGGGTTCATCAAAGAAGACCTGCTAGACCGGTTCTATGGCTACGACTCGCCCCTCGGCATGCATCCCGACATCAAGGTCGCGGGCGTCGAGATGAGTACCGGCGGCTTGGGTCACGGATTGTCCGTTGGGATCGGTATGGCGCTTGGCGCCCGGCTTCAGGGTCAAGACTTTCGAACCTGCGTCATGATCGGCGACGGCGAATTGCAGGAAGGCTCGAATTGGGAAGCGGCGATGGCGGCGGCCCAAATGGGTCTCTCAAACCTCACAGCCATCGTTGACTACAACAAGATCCAGCAAGGCGACCGGGTCGAAAAAACGGTCGATCTGGACCCCCTGGCCGACAAGTGGCGCGCATTCGGTTGGGCGGTTCGCGAGATCGATGGCCATGACATGGCCGAAGTCGTCGACGCTTTGGATTCGTTGCCGTTGGTACCCGACAAACCATCAATGCTGATTGCGCATACCATCAAGGGCAAGGGCGTCAGTTTCGCGGAAGACACTTACCTCTGGCACTCCAACGCGGTGACCGTGGAGATCTACAAACAGGCCTTGGCCGAGTTAGGAGACCCCGAATGACCGAAACAGGGGCGCCCAGCTGGGTCGAAGCCGCCGATAGCCAGACCCGGCTCGGGTTTGGTCTGGCGCTTACCGAAATAGCCGGCAACGACGAGAGCGTGGTCGCGATTTCTGCCGATACCGTTGATCTGATTGGTCTGCGCGGGTTTCTGCAGCGCTTCCCCGACCGTCTGATCGAGGCTGGCATCGCCGAGCAAAACGCCATGGGCATCGCCAGCGGCCTGGCGACGACCGGTATGCGGCCCTTCGTTTGCGGTTACGCGCCTTTCATAACTGCGCGCTCCATGGAACAGCTGCGAAACGATGTCGCTTATGCCAACCAGCGGGTTGTGATCGGGGCGGCGGCGAGCGGGGTCTCGTTGGGGGTCGCCGGCGGCACTCATCACGCGTTGGAGGATCTGGCTCTGACCCGGAGCCTGCCGAATATGACCGTTGTGGTTCCGGCTGACGCGCACCAGGCGTGGCATGCGACCCACGCGACCCGGGATATCGATGGTCCAGTCTACCTAAGGCTCGGCGGTCGCATGGCGGAGCCGGCGGTCACGCCGGTCGATGGCCCGTTTCGGCTCGGCAAGGCGGACACTTTGCGGGAAGGGTCGGATGTCACCGTGGTCGCCTGTGGCTGCATGGTGGAGCCCGCCTTACGCGCGGCGGCGGCGCTTGCCGATAAGGGATTGAGCGCGCGAGTTTTGAATATGCACACGATTAAGCCGTTGGATCGCGCGGCGCTCCTGGCGGCGGCGGCTGAGACCCGGGGCATTGTCGCTGCTGAAGAGCATCACCTCGCAGGCGGGCTCGGCGGTGCCGTCGCCGAGCTCTTGGCCGAGCATCATCCGACCCGCATGAAGTTCGTTGCGATGCCGGATGAATTCGCCATCGTCGGCCCAACCGACAAGGTTCGAGAGCGCCACGGCATGAGTGCCCGGCATATCGAGGAGGCTTGTTTGGCGCTGTGCGCGTGAGCCCAACCGCTCAGGCGTTCGCCCCTCGTATGGCATCAATCACTGCGGCGGTTACCTCCACCGTGGTTGCTGTACCACCCAGATCGCGGGCCATGACCTCGCCTGCTGCCGTGACCCGCTCGATGGCTGCCATCAGGCGTGCGGCGGCCTTCGGCTCACCCAGGTGCTCCAGCATCATCGAGGCAGTCCAGAACGAGCCGATCGGATTGGCGATGCCCTTGCCCATGATATCGAAGGCGGAACCGTGGATCGGCTCGAACATAGAGGGGTAATCCCGCTCCGGGCGAAGATTCGCAGTCGGCGCGATACCCATGGAACCGGAGAGGGCCGCTGCCAAATCAGAGAGAATGTCGGCATGCAGGTTGGTGGCGACCACTGTGTCGATCGAGGCTGGGTTTAGCACCATGCGCGTGGTCATGGCGTCGACCAGCATCTTGTCGATGGTGATATCGGGATAATCCTTGCGGACCTCTTCAAACACCGCGTCCCACATCACCATGCCGTGGCGCTGAGCGTTCGATTTGGTCACGAAGGTAAGCAGCTTGCGGGGCCGCGAGCGCGCCAGATCGAGGGCGAAGCGCTGGATGCGCTCAACGCCGGTGCGGGTGAAGACCGAGACGTCCATGCCGACCTCTTCCGGCATGCCCTGGTGGGCACGTCCGCCGACCCCGGCGTATTCGCCTTCGGAGTTCTCGCGCACGATGACCCAGTCGAAATCACCCGGGCCGACACCCTCAAGCGGGCTCTTGACCCCGGGCAGCACCCGGGTCGGGCGCACATTGGCGTATTGGTCGAAACCTTGGCAGATGTTGAGCCGCAGTTGCCAGAGCGTAATGTGATCGGGAATTCGCGGGTCGCCAGCCGAGCCGAAATAGATCGCATCGAAGCCCATCAATTGATCGCGCCCATCGGCCGGCATCATCTCGCCATGCTCGAAGTAGTAGTCAGCCCCCCAAGGAAAATGCTCAACCTCGAGCTTGAAGCCGCCATCGGCTTCCGCCAAGGCGCCCAGGACCTCAATGCCGGCCTCGATAACCTCGGTGCCGATGCCATCGCCGGGAATGGCTGCGATTTTGTAGCTGCTCATAATAGGGCTTCGCCTTCGTCAGGGGGATGGATGGCGGTGTATAGCCGATCTGGTTGGGAGAGAAAGGATTTGGGGATGTGATCTCCGCCTTTTGTCATTGTCGTATCGTCATTCCCGCGAAGGCGGGAATCCAGCTCTCCGTTTTGAAATTCCTGGATTCCCGCCTTCGCGGGAATGACGAGGAGGGAGAGGCGACCCTACAAAAACATCGTGCCGACTTCGAGATCGAGCATGTAGCGGCCGACGATTTCAAAATTGCTTTGCCGGCCCTGAACCTGTTGCGAGACCGCATGCATGTCACGGAAGCGGCGCTCGAAAGGACCCGCCTCGAAGATCGCGGTCGAGCCGGCCAACCGATAGACGGTTTCTGCCACGTCGGTTGCGCGGTTGATCGCGTTGGTGGTGGCGAGCCGGATGTCGACGCGCCGGTCGAGGGTCAGCTCACCGGTTTCCTCGAGTTCGGCCCAGAAATCGCGCAGCACCTGTTGTTGGTACGCCCGCGCGGACCCGAGCATCGCCTCCAGTTCGGCGAGCTTGGTCTGAAACACAGGGCTTTCCCGAAGTGAGCTGCTGGCGCCGCGCGGCGTCTTGGTCATGGCGAGCTCGCGCAGATCGTCCAGCATTGCCCGCGCGACCCCAAGCGCCACGCCGGAGAACATCGAGGCGTAGGCGGCGGTTGTCGGCACCTTGTAGAGCGGGGCGTCGAGCCGGCATTCCGAAGGTGTCTCCCGGTCCGACATCAGGCCATCTTCAACGAAGACATCCTCGATGGTGTAACCCTCGCTGCGGGTGCCGCGGAGCCCCATCACATACCAATCGTCGAGGATTGTAGCTGTACTCCGAGGGATCATCGCTGTGCGGCTCGCCTGGGTCCCATCCGGTTTTATCCGGGGGGATCCATCGGCCTCGAACACCTTGCAATGGGCGCCAAGCCAGGTCGCATGGTGGCCGCCACTGGCAAACCGCCAGGTGCCGGTAATCCGGTACCCGCCGTCTGCCGCAACTGCCTTGCCCACGATCCCGGCCCCCCAGGCCAGGGCTGCGTTACGGTCGCCGAAAACCTGGCGCGCCGGCTCTGGTTCCATGAAAGCTGCCGACATGGCGCAGCCGAGCGCCTGACCAAGGCACCAGGCCGCACTGGCGTCAGCGGCGGCGATGATTTCGGTAACCTGGGCCAATTTCGCGGGTTGCAGTTCCGCGCCGCCAAGCGGTCTTGGCAAGGTCAGCCGGAAAAGTTCAGCGTCGTGCATGGCATCTAGGACATTGGTTGGCAGCGACCGCTCTGCTTCGATCGTTTGGGTGGCGTCGGCAATCACTGCGGCGGCGCTCCGGGCGCGCTCTATATACTCAGCCGCGAGTTTTGCCCCGCGATCTTCTGATGCGTCGGCAACAGCCATAGACATGTTTCGTTCCTCCACCCGAAAAAACTATCGTTTCAGGTTACACGATCCGAATGTTCTGTCGCACGCTCGTGTTCGATGCCCCGGATATTCGCATTGACGCCTGTTAGATCATGCGAAGCCATAAGGAAGGGTGGGATCGTACCGATTATGCACAGACTTGCTGGGATCCAGCATATCTTCAGGCTCGATAAAAAACTCTCCGGCCACCATGCGATTGCCGTAGCGGACCTGATGACCGATTGCCTCGGCGTTGCCCAGAACCAAAGAAAGCTGAGGATAGTGCAGTTCGTGATGTGGCATGTCCTGCAGGCCGGGCCATTCAGTTGCGATCCGTGCGACCTCATTCAAATGATCTGGCAGGCGGTCAGGAAAAATCGCGCGATGATCACGCAAAATCTTGTCGATCCGATGCGTCAGGCCCCAGACCCTTGGGTCGTGGTCGAGGTTGAGGAAGAATTTGATCCGATGTTCGCGAGTATAGAACCGGCTCTCGGGCGCGTAGCCGTCGAAATGCGTAATCTCGGGCCCTGTCGGCGTGAAGCGCCAGGTGAGTGTGCCCTCGCGCAGCGTCCGATAGGCCGGAAAGAGCTGGCGCACGATGACCCGAAGTTGGGCGAAAACTGAGGCGATCTGGTGGTTGATCATGGCGGCCGGTCGAAGGTCTTCGGCAATCAGATTCACGGGGTGGTCGGATTTTCGGAGGATTTGCTTGCCGTTGCGCTCAAACAGGCTGTCGCCGATGCCATCACCGGCAGATATTTTTTTGAATTGCGGTGGAAAAGCGATGGCGTTCAAAAAGTCCAAATCCGCATCGATCGCGAGGGACGGCAGGACGATGACCTTAAGATCTTCATAGGCCTCGGCAATTGCGTCGCCGTAGGTGCGTTGGTAGCCCAATGCATCCTCGTGTTCGTCGAGCACGAGGACGTAATCCTCGACCTCGCGCGTCCGCGTAACCCGCAAGCCGGCCTGTTGGCTCATTCCGTTCCGCCTTTTGTCTCGAGGTGCCGCGCAATTACGGCTTGAGCCCCGTCAAAGAGCGCCGGGTCGCGCGAGAACAGGACATTGCCGAACCAGCGCCTTTCGGCCATCAGCCGCTTGACTTCAAGGGTGTCGCGTAGGCCGTCGCGCGTGATGCGAAGCTGGTCGAAAGAAATCTCGAACCCAGCGTCTCGGAAGGCTTCCATGATGCTGTAGGTCTCTGGTACATCGTTGAATTCTACCACCACCGAGCGCAGACGCGGGTCGGTGAGTAATCGTTTCGCACCGCAGATGATCGCCGCCTCGTTACCGTCGACGTCGATTTTTATGTGGTTGGGCGCTTCCATCCCAAGATCGTACACTAGGTGGTCTAGTGAAAGCGCCATGCAACCCTGTCGCAGGCCATTCTCCGGCGCTTCGCCACCAAAACTGTGCAGCGAGCGTCCGACATGAAACTCCGAAAGCGCCAGATGCGAGATCTCGATCGGTTTTTCGCCGAAGGCAAGGCACCAGCCGGTGCAGCGATCGAACAGATCGTTCAGGAAGATGTTCTCATGCAGCCCGGCAAAGTTCTGCGATTCCGGCTCAAACGCGAATGTCCGGACCCCACTCATGATCGTGGCATAAATCGAATAGAGCCCGATATTGGCGCCGATGTCGTAAAACACATCACCCGCCGGAAGTGAGCCGAGCCAGTAATGGGTTTCCGGTTCTTTTTCGAACAACGTGCGCACCCGCCAGCGCGACATCGGGTCGCGGACACTGA
>JABIRP010000330.1 GCA_018699735.1 Rhodospirillaceae bacterium
AGACGACAACCCTGAATAGGAGACTGTCCAATGCACATAGAAGCATCCTGCCATTGCGGCGCCGTTCGGTTCTCCTGCGAGGCCTATGCGCCGGCGCCCTATTTGCGCTGTCACTGCTCAATCTGCCGTAAGCTTGGCGGCGGTGGCGGTTACGCGATCAATCTCGGCGCCAGGGCCGAGAGCTTGCGGGTCGAGGGTGAAGAGCATCTGAGCAGCTACGTCGTCAAAGGCAACACGGCCGAGCGCAAATTCTGTCGCCACTGCGGCAGCATGCTCTGGGCCTTCGATCCAACCTGGCCGGATCTAATTCACCCCTTCGCCAGCGCCGTCGACAGCGATTTGCCGGAACCGCCCGAGGCGGTCCACATGATGCTCGGTTCCAAGGCGAACTGGGTGCGGGTGGATGCGCGGGATGGAGAAACAGTGTTCGAGGAGTATCCGGATCAATCGCTGGAGGATTGGCATCGGGCGCATGGGTTTTTGGGATAGGGGTGAGCGCCCGCCCTCACTCACACCCCTCTAACGCTTCCCGGCCGAAGCATGGCTGAGAGCCGGGATCTAGATCAAGCATGGTCGCACCCTCTCGCCGAGACCCCCGATAGCCGCTACGCGACTTCCGGGGAGCGGTGAGGCTACGGGTCGACGCAAACATGGACTAGGCGCAACTAGCTCTGCCCCCCTGCAACCCGCCCCACCCAGCCCTGAATAGCATCGCCAAAGCGTCCCACGCTCTTGTACTCCCGCATACCGTCCTGCACCTGCGAGATGGTGTCGCCCAGGGCTCGTGCCAGATCCGGACGGGCATCGAGACAGCTAAGCGGGTCGCTGTGGATCTTGATGGTGAAGAGGATATTACCGCTCGGTTCCATGCGGCGAAGAGTTTGGCGCTCGACCCGGATATAGAGTTTTTCGCCGGCGTTCTCCGCTGTCACATGCTCTCCGCCGCCGTGCTTGTAGTGGCCGCCCGGCTGAAACAGAGCCGGATCGTCCAATATCGCCCAGTTCACTCGCATCACCGGCTTATCGGCCTTGAGATGGTCGAGGAAACGGTCCACAGGCTTTCCGAGCCGCTTGGCGTAGTCTGGAACCGGGCCATGAATTGCCAGCATCGGGCGGCCGATCTTGTCGGAGAGCCGCCAACGCGTCGGAAAGCAGAGCGAGGCGGCAACCAACTCGTACCCCGCCTCGCCCGGGGCCATCAGACAGAGATCCTCCTGGGCTAGACGTCCGGCCAGATTCATCGGGGCAGCGACGTAATCGGAGAGGCGGTGGCGCTCGCCGATAGTTTTCAACTCGACCGTCTCACCGTCACTGGCGATCAGACCCGGATGATGTGATGTCATATGCTCCAGCACGGCATCAAGCACCTCGCGCTGGCCGGCCTCGCTTCCGGCAACGGCCTGGAACACTTCGTCGTAGTGTTCGGTCAATAAACGAGATTTCTCCGCCACATGCTCGGCAAAAAACTCGTCGACCTCCAGCCAGTCATCATACGACAATGCCATCAGCCCCATCGCCATGCGATGGACGCCGTCGGAATAAGGCGCATAGAAGGGACGCTGTTTGACTTGGGTGTCGTTCATAGGTGCAGTCTATTCAGCCCTCTCGCCGCCCCTACTCCGCCGCCGCAACCGCGCGGGCGTCCGGGATTGGGCTCCCGAGGTTTTCCAGCGGACCCAATTCCTTCTCGACCAGCGGTTTGATGTCGCTCATTAGTTTTTCCATGGTCTCCAAAGCTTTGGCTTGTGGCGAGGCGCCGACCTGGAAGTGGAACATCATATGCGACGCCCTAGAGGCTCGGATCTCGTTGCACATCCGCTCGGCAATGGTCTCCACGTCACCGACCAGCAGGTTGTCGGCCATCTCTTCCAGCGTAATTTCACCCGGGACCGGGATCTCGTTCATCATAGCGCCGTCCATCACCTCGGCACGCCGGCGCAGGGCCGAGGCGAGCCGCATCTGGTGGCGGGCATTATCCGTGTACGCCAGGGCTTCCTCCCGGCTCTCAGTCACACACATGAAGCGCTGCACCCCCAAGGGCATAGTCTCCGGATCCTTGCCCTCAGCGATATAGCTGGTGGCGATCCGCTCGCGCATCTCGGTCTGGTATTCGGGTCCGGCCCAGCGGCCGGTGAACATCGGCACCAAGCCTCGACGCGCGCAGAGCCGGTGACCGAACTCGTTGTCGCCGGCGACCCAGATCTCACGGATACCGTCGACCGGCCGGGCACTGATATGGGTGGATGGCAGCTGATAATGCTGGCCGTCATAGGTGAAAGTCTCGCCCTTGAAGGCGAGATCCAACATGTCGAGAAACTCCTCCAGCATCGGACGGGCAAAGGCCAGATCGGCACCGAACCGGTCAAACTCATAGGGCTGGTAGCCAGAGCCAACGCCCAGCACCAGGCGTCCGTTGGCGAGACTATCTACCATGCCGATCTCGGCCAGAACCCGGGCTGGCTCATAGAGCGGCGCGACGATGACGGCCGTGCCGAGCTTGATACGTTCGGTAACACCGGCGCAGTGGGCCGCCATAACCAGCGGCGAGGGACAGATGCAGTAATTCGAGAAATGATGCTCGGCAAACCAGGCGACCTCGAACCCGAGCCTGTCGGCGTGGCGCACTTGCTCTACATGCTCTTGGAATACCTGATGCGGCGGTGTGCCCCGCTCGCGATAACCCATAAGTCCGAAATACCCGAAATGCATTGTGTCTCTCCCGCCGGTGCATTTGTGCGCATACTATCGATGGAGATTAAAGCCCGGAAAACGGCCTGACGCCAATAGGTCAACGTCAATTGAGAGGAGATTTTTCATGCGTTTCGAGAACAAGGTTGCACTTGTAACCGGCGGTGGCGGTGGCTTTGGCGCTGAGATCGTGCGACGTTTCGCCGCCGAGGGGGCCAGCGTCATCGTTGCCGATATGAATTCAGAACTCGGTGAAAAAGTGGCCGAAGAAATTGGCGACGCCGCGCGGTTCTCACAGTGCGATGTGCGCAGTTCCGATGACGTCGCGGCTGCGGTGACTTTGGCCGAAAGCGCTTTTGGCGGTTTGGACATCATCGTCAATAACGCCGGCATCGTTCATCCGAAGCAGAACGTGGCGGATATGGATGAAGCGACCTATCAGAAAGTTATGGATGTAAATTTGAAGAGTGTCTTCCTCTTCTCCCGCTACGGTGTGCCAGCAATCGCCCGACGCGGCGGCGGCTCTATCGTCAACGTAGCCTCGACCGCATCCCTGAAGCCACGCGCCGGAAATGTGATCTATGGCGTATCCAAGGCGGCTGTCGTTGCATTCACTAAGGGTCTGGCAGTCGAGCTCGCAGAGCGAAACATCCGGGTTAATTCCATCCTGCCGGTCGCGTCCAAGACCCAGATCCTTTTGGATTTCGTCGGCCCGGATGCGGATGAGCAAATCGAGCGCATCGCCTCAATGATCCCTCTGAAACGCCTCGGTACGCCCGGCGACATGGCATCGGCGGTGACGTTCCTTGCATCCGAAGAAGCGAGCTTCCTTACCGGGGTTGCCATGCCGGTCGACGGTGGGTGGACGGCTGGGTAAGGGTGTCGACGCGTTTACATCGCCACACCTTCACCGCTCCCCGGAAGTCGCACAGCGGCTATCCGGGGTCTCGCCGGGAAGACGCGGTAATGCCTGATCGAGATCCCGGCTCTCAGCGATGCTCGGCCGGGAAGCGGCAATCTTGGGTGAGACAAGACCGATCTAGACACCAATGTCGCAACTCCAGGATGGCGGTCGCAGTAGCCGCCTGCCCCCTTACCCCTCGATCAGCCGCTTCTCCAGCATCACGTGGATGCCCTTGGTACCGTTGACAATCTGGGTGACGCGCAAATCCGCAGCGAGGCTGCAAAGCTGATAGGCCTGAGTTTTTGACAGATTGGTGCGCCCGGCAATCAGATCGATCATGCGGCGCAACGCCTGGCGGGCGGCCTCGTCCAGGTCCTCGTCGATACCCATGGTTATGTAATGGTCCGACGTTTCGGCGCGGGGTGCCTCAAGTTCCATGTCGTCGCGCAGGATCAACTCAAACCTGCCCTCCAACGCGGTTTCGATCGCTGTGACACAGACCTCGCCATCGCCCTGGCAACCGTGACCGTCGCCCACCGAAAACAGTGCGCCATCATTGAAGATCGGCAGATAGAGGGTACTACCGGCAACCAATTCCTTATTATCGAGATTGCCGCCATGGGCGCGCGGCTGGATCGAACTAATCATGCCCCAGCCCTTCGGTGGGGCGACGCCCATGACACCGAAAAATGGCTTCAACGGCAATTCCAATCCCCAAGGCAAGGTGCCGACCATGCGCTCGGCATCGAGCCGTATATGCATCATCTCGAATTCGTCAAAATCGTACGGCAGGCCGCCGGCGAGCGGTCGCACGTAATTATACCCCCAGTCCTGACGCAAGCTGACGTCCTTGATCCGGACCTCCAGAACCTGCCCCGCCTTGGCACCGGTCACCAGGACCGGCCCGGTCAACATGTGGCCCGGCATCGGGCGCTTTGATTTCTCCTGAATTTCATAGAGCTCGGGCGGGATGTAATATCCTTCCTCCGGGGTCACATCGCGCCCACCGGAGACCGAACGGATCGTCACCGTGTCGCCCGAAGCGACCTCGATCACCGGTTCCAGTGCCGCGTCAAAATAACCCCAATGGACCGTCTCGACGCTCGCGTCCAATTCATGATGTGCCATGTCTCACTTCCGTTCCGTCTTATGCTTCAGGACGACCAGATCCGATGTCGATCGATTTGCGGCTCAAGACTTCCAAACCGACCGCGCGCCTCGGTCAGGCTGACGCATGGGTCTCGGTTAGATCCCAGGCCAGCAGTGAGACCTGCTTCTTGCCGCCATCGGTCTCTTGTCGACCAACCTCGCAAAACCCTAAATTGGCGTGAAATCGGTGTGAGGCCTCGTTCGGTGGTTGGAGATTCACCTCACAGGTAACGATCGGGGCGTGATCGCGTGCGTGATCGGCGACATCAGCATAAAATTTTCGACCGATCCCAAGGCCTCTCGCGGTCTCGCTAACCACGATCCGGTCAACATAGAGGAAGCGTTCGTAGCGCTCGGCGAACCAGAGATAATTCACGCTGTCATAGTCGGCGCCGGGCCCGAAACCGATCAGGAATCCGGCAAACTCGCCATCCGACGCCTCGGCAACGCGGAAATACCGGGCCTCCCCGCGATATCGCTCGAATTCGGCAACAGTGACGCTGCTGACATGCGGCAATTCACTCTCGTTCAGGGCCCGGACAACCTCCATGTCGGCCTCGGTGGCGTCGCGCAAGACCACACCTAGATCCAAAACCCTGTTCAAGCGGCGGTGGTCTCCGGCTTCGAAAGACTGATCACCGGCTCTACTTCTCGCAGCTCATCCATCGAAATGTGACACGCGATAACATGACGGTCGGCCGCGATCTGCAGGGGCGGCACTTCGTCATCGCAAATCGCCCCTATCCGGCGCGGGCACCGGGTCGAGAACGGGCACCCCTTCGGCGGGTCGAGCGGGCTCGGCAGGTTGCCTTCCAGCACAATCCGTCGTTTTTGGACCTGAGGATCCGCGATCGGCACCGCCGACAGCAAGGCCTCGGTGTAGGGGTGATAAGGCGGCGAGAAGACTTCGTCGGTCTGACCACGCTCCATGATCTGGCCGAGATACATCACCACCACCCGGTCCGCGAGATACCGCACCGCCGACAGATCATGGCTAATGAACAACAGCGTCGTTCTGTTCTCACGCTGGATATCCATCAGAAGTTCCGTTACCGCCGCCGCGACCGAAACATCCAGAGCCGAAATCGGTTCATCGGCAATCACGGTTTTCGGGTTGCCGGCAAAGGCACGCGCAATGCCGATACGCTGCTTCTGGCCACCCGAGAGCTGACGCGGTTTGCGGCGCGCGAACTCGCGTGGCAGCTTGACCGTATCGAGCAACTCGAACACACGTTGTTGGATCTTGCCCGGGTCGCTTTCAATGCCAAACCGCTTGATCACTCGCCCGATTTGCGCACCGACAGAGAGCGAGGGATTGAGGGTGTCATTCGGATTCTGGAACACCATCTGCAGCGAGGCGAGTTGCTCCGGGGTGCGCTCCCGCACGGCAATCCCACCAATGTCGGTGCCCGACAGGCGTACCTCGCCTTCGGTTGCCTGCTCCAGGCCCATCAAAACCTTGGCGAAGGTTGACTTGCCACAGCCAGACTCGCCGACGATGGCAACGGTTTCACCCTCGGCTGCCCGGAAGCTGATGCTTTCGTTGGCCTTAACCTCCTTGGCCGTTGCGCCGGAGATCATCGCTGCCAGAGAATTGTCCGACACCTCGTAGTACTTTTTCATGTCGGCGACTTCGAGCACCGTCTCGCCGATCTCGATTGGCGGACGCGTATCGGCCTCGGGCAATGCCGCCTCATGATCGATCTCGTTCCAGCGCAAGCATCGCACGCGGTGCGCCGGATCATCGTCGGTATCGACCTCGGTGATCGGAATAGAATTTCCGTCGCAACGCCCGGCCTCAAAGAAGCCACAACGCGGGCCGAAATAACACCCTGTGGGGCGCTCGTGCGGCAGCGGTAACTGGCCAGGTATTGCGACCAGCGGTCGCGCATTCTTATCCGCATGTGGCAGCGGAATACAGCCGAACAACCCGTGGGTATAGGGATGCTTTGGCCACTCGAAGATCGAGTCGATATGCCCTTCCTCAACCACCTCACCCGAATACATCACGCTAATCCGGTCACAAACCTCCAGCATCAGGCCGAGATTGTGCGAGATGTAGAGCAAAGATGTGCCTGCTTCTCGGCTGAGTTCCGCAATGAGCTCGACGATGCCGGCCTCAACCGTCACGTCGAGTGCCGTGGTCGGCTCATCCAGCAACAACAGCGCCGGCTTGGAGAGCAGCGCCATGGCGATCACCACACGCTGCTGTTGGCCACCGGAGATCTGATGCGGGAAGGAGTCCATCAGACGCTTGGGGTCGGGAATGTGCACCGCCTCAAGCATCTCAAAGACCCGGTCATGCGCCTCCTGCTCACTGATGCTCTCGTGCTCAATGGGCACTTCCATGAGCTGGTTGCCGATGGTCATGCTCGGGTTGAGCGAGGCCATCGGCTCCTGATAGATCATGGCGATGTCCTTGCCACGAAGCTGTCGCACTTCTTCCTCGGACATCTCGGCCATGTCGCGGCCCTTGAACTTGATCGTGCCGCCCACGATGCCGCCGTTGTTGCCCATATACCGCATGATGCCGTTGGCCACGGTAGACTTGCCACAGCCGGACTCGCCGACAAGGCCGACACTTTCACCTTTGGCAATGGTCAAACTGAAGTCCATCACCGCCGGAACCTCGCCCATGCGGGTGTAGTAGCTCAGACGCAGGTCGGAGATTTCAAGGACCGGCGCGTCGTTTTGATCTGCCATGCTCTAGTCCCTCATCGATACTTCGCGCAGGCCGTCGGCCAGCAGGTTGAAACCGAGCACCAGCAACGAGACCGCGAAAGCCGGAAGGATGGCCATATGCGGGAAACCGCCAGTCACAAACGCACGGGTTTCGGTGATCATGCCGCCCCAATCCGGATCTGGCGGTGGCAACCCCAGACCCAGGAAGCCGAGCGCTCCGATGGTGATCGTCGTGTATCCCATGCGCAGGCAGAAATCGACGATCAGCGGCCCACGGGCATTCGGTAGGATCTCGACCAGCATGATGTACCACGGCCCCTCGCCACGGGTCTGGGCCGCAGCGATGTAGTCGCGGGTGGCGATGTCGAGGGTGACACCGCGCACGATACGCATGATCCCAGGAGAACTGGCGAAGACCACCGCGAACACGATGTTGGCACCCGAGGCGCCAACTTTGGCGATGATCATCACATAGAGGACCATGATCGGGAACGACAGGATCACATTGGCGAAGAACGAAAGCACCTCGTCAATCCAGCCCCGGAAATATCCGGCCGAGAGCCCCATGATAATACCCACGACATAGGCCGATAGCGTCGCGGCCGTAGCGTAGAACAATACTCTTTGGCCACCCCAAATGATGCGCGAGAGGATATCGCGGCCAATATGATCGGTGCCCAACAGGAACATGCGGCCGTCTGGGGCCCGGTCACCCGGATATGCGAAGGGCAGTATTGGCGAGTTGGGATCAAACGGCGCCAAAATCGGCGCGAAGATCGCCAAAATCACGAACATCAGAACGATGAACCCACCGAACATGCCGACCGGGCTCTCCTTTAGAAGAGCGATCGATTTGATGCCTTTGACGAACAGTGAATCTGGCTGCGGGATGGCTTCGGGTTGTGAATCGGTCATATCTCGCCCTCCCTCACTTGAACCGGATTCTTGGATTGAGATAGGTGTATCCAAGATCACCGACGGTTTGGGTTAGAACTGCAACAAACACAGCCGCAATGCCACAGGCCTCGATTACGAAGATGTCGCGGCGTAGCGCTGCCTCCAGAAGCAGGGCTCCGAACCCTTTGTATCCAAAAGCGAATTCCGTCACGACAACACCCGAAAGCAGCCAGTTGATCTGCAACATGATCACCGTGAACGGGGCGATCAGCGCATTACGCAACGCATGCTTCATGATGATGCGCTTATACGGCAGCCCCTTCAGGATGGCGGTACGAATATAATGCGTCGTCATAACCTCAGCCATCGAGGCGCGGGTCATTCGAGCAATATATCCGAAGCCGTAAAGCGTCAACACAAGTACCGGGAGAATCAGCTGAACAGGGTCGAAACCGCTGGTCATTGAACTCGTTCCCGGCAGCCATTGCAGATGGAAGACGAACAGTCCGGCCAGGATGACGGCGCTGGCGTATTCCGGAACCGAAGTGGTGGCGATCGAGAAAACCGAAATCGTGCGATCAAGCAACGAGCCTTCTCGCATACCAGCGAGCACGCCCAGCACCAAGGCGACAATAACCATGATGACGAAAGTGACGCCAGCTAGGATACCTGTATTTCCAAGGCGACTCCAAAAGATCTCCGAGACCGGGCGCTTGTAAATGATGGATTGCCCAAGGTCACCGGTGAGCACGCGTCCGATCCACTCGAAATAGCGAATAAACAAAGACCGGTCGTAGCCATTTTTGGCGATCCAGGCGTCGAGTTGTTCGGCCTGCGCATAAGGCCCAAGGACACTACGCGCAATAAGCCGAGGGTCGCCCTCGTTGATCAGGAAAAGTAACAGCGCCACAACCAGCATGATCAAGATCATCATGCCTATACGCCGCAATACCATTTGAAGCATCAGACGCCTCCCACCCCGTTAAGCGTCGGCCACCACCCTGGCGTCAGAACGACGCCAGAATGACAGCAGAAAAATATCCCAAAAAAAATAGCACGGGAGCCGCGATGGCTCCCGTGCTGTCTCTCGGTCAGGAATCCAACCAGACATCCTGGAATTGATGATACCGGGTCGGATGGGCCTTGAAGCCTTTGACCTTCTTGTTCGTCGCTTTGAAGACCGACCGCCAGAACGGCTGCGGAATGACCGCGTCGTCCTGCAACAGCTTCTCCGCTACCCCAAGCTTCTTCTTGCGCTCGTTCACATCGACCGTCGCCTCTGCGTCGTCGAGTGCTTTGTCGAACGCCGGGTTGGCGTAGGCGCTTTCGTTCCACGGCACGCCCGAGCGATAACCAAGTGACAGGACCATGGTGCCGAGCGGACGGTGTGTCCACGCGGTATAGCCCCACGGCGCCTTGTCCCAGACCTCCCAGTACTGACTGGAGGGCATCTTGTTGATGTTGACGGTGATACCGGCCGGCTCGCACTGCTTCTTGAAGACTGCACAAGCATCCGTCATCCAGGGACCTTCGGTGTCGCCATTGGCGATTTCAACCGTAATTCCGTCACCGTGCCCGGCTTCCTTCAACAACTGCTTGGCCTTGGCGATGTCGCGCTTCAGCGGCGTCAGTTTTTCGTAGTCCGGGTGGATTGGAGCAACGTGGTGGTTCTCCGCCGGCTGGCCCAACCCCTTATAGGCTATGTCCAGGATCTGCTTATGGTCCATGCAGGCGGCGATGGCCTGGCGGACTTTTGGATTGTCAAACGGCTTCTCGGTGATGCGGAAACGCATGACCGCTGTCTGAGCCGTAACCGCCTCATGCAAGTCAACGAACGGCAAGCGTTTGACCGTCTCGAGGGCATTGTTCGGAACACTGTAGATCATGTCGACCTGTTGCGAGGCCAAAGCTGCGACCCAAGCGTTGGTATCCTCGCCGTGATCGAAGTATTGGATCTCGTCGAGATAGAAATCGCCGGCCCACCAATCGCGCTCCTTCTTCAGGATTGCTTTCTCGCCGATACTGAAGTCGGCCAGCTTGAACGGCCCGGTTCCAATTGGATTGGCCGAAAGGTCGGCTTTGTAGTCTGTGCCGAATCCACGGTGCGTGATCGCGGTGGGGTAATTGTAGAAGTTCTCCGGCATGGCCAAGGCGGCCTGCTTGAGATTGAACTTGATGGTGTGGTCGTCGACGATTTCGACCGCATTCGCGATACCGCGCTTCTTACCGTCAGCGCCCTTCTCGACCATGGCATCGAACAGGCCAAGGTTGGAGGAGCCATTCGCCGGATCGATCCAACGGTTAACGGTATGCGCCACATCGGCGGAGGTGAATTTATCCCCATTCGACCAGGTGACGTTTTCATTGAGATTGAAAACCCATGTCTTCAGGTCGTCCGAAGCTTCCCAACTTTTCGCCAGATACGGGACAGTGACGTTGTCGGCGCGGGTCCGGGTCAAATGCTCGACGATGAACCGCGCAACGTTGGATTTTTCAGCCCAATCAAAATTTCCGGGGTCGGTCATTTCCTGCACGCGCATCGAAACGCGCAGGGCCCCACCAGACTTTGGTGTTGCCGCGAGGGCTTCGGAAATCGGCCGCTGGCCTGTCAGAATGCCGGCCATGGAATATGCCGCACCCACCGAAGCGCCAAGCAGACAGGCATGGCGAAGGAAGTCGCGCCGATTGATCTGACCGGTCTGAAGCTGATGGCATAATTCCGGCATGTACTCATGCGTTTCAGAGCCCATAGCCCGTTCGGTCGGTAGCAGATATCTCCGCGCCCTTTGCAAAATTCTCTTATCGCCCATTATCCTCTCCCGTTCTCTTTATCTTAGTTAATGCGACCATGTTGTCGCTTGAGCATACATCGCGTTAGCGTACATGCGTCATTATTAGCCATTAATCGACATTGCCCAGCTGAGCGTGTCCCGCATCGGAACCCTTCTTAGCAGTCGCTGCGGCCGGCCAAATCGGGCCGCCTAAAGTTCGCCGTCGATCCGCACTTGGTAACCAGCAAAACATCAATTGATGAATGGATCAACCTTCGCTCCATCAGATCGAGGATTCAAGTCATCAGCAAAAACGCAAAACAGCGCCCCAAACTTTGGGACGCCGTTGCCATCAATCTAAGTCTCGGCCCCGATTAGCAGGGCCATTCGCACTCAATCAAGCGCGTTTGCGACCGACTTAACCATCTCGGTGATGCGTTTGCGGATCGCCGGCTTGGTGATTTGGTAATAGGCCCGAACCAACTCCAACGTCTCTCGACGCGCCATCGGGTCGTTTGGCTCACCTTCGATTTGCGGTGCGCCCACCGTGCCGCCGCCCCGCATCAGACGCGGAGAATGAGCCATCGTGTCGTCCGTCATGTCATCGAAGAAGAAACTGACCGGCACATCCAGGATTTGTGCGATATCCCAAAGGCGCGAAGAACTGATCCGGTTGCTGCCTCGCTCATACTTCTGAACCTGCTGGAAAGTGATACTCAGGGCTTCACCAAGTTGTTCCTGGCTCATGCCCAGCAGTGTCCGCCGCAACCGAACGCGACGACCGACATGCACATCGATCGCGTTGTTGTTTGTCACGCGGAAATTCGGGTCTGCAGTCGTATCGGGTTTCTTAGCTTTTTTTGCGGCTTTTGCGGCTGCCATGATGGATCTCTCTCGGTAGGTGGATCGATATGGGTGTACGTGTATCCAGTTGGCGTTCAGAGTTTATTGTTATTAGTATTAATCTTATACAACGCTTCGACGATCATTCAATGAAATTTGAACAGTAATATCGAATACCATTTGGTGTCAGCGTGAAGTATTACATACATCGACCATCAACTAGACAACGCTTCTGCATAATTCAAATTTCACTTCGATCTCTGTTTTGGCGGTCCTGGAAGCAGTTCAAATACGTATTTATATATACGTATATATAGTTTGAAGATCAATTGTGAAAATCCTGGAGCCGGACAACCTGCAGCCCGTAGATGGCCCGCTCAGACGATCGCGTGTTACCGATGCCCTCATGTCTCTCTGCTTCCGGTAAAGGATGAGAGTCCAGCCAGTATTCCACGAATGAACCCGATAGCCCGTGCCGCCGCCGCAGGTCCGTCCGGGGTGTAGACAAACGGCTCGATGGCCGCACAGTCACCGTATCCCGTCTCAACCAAAGCCCGCAGAATAGCCGGGAAATCATCTTCACCCGCGCCTGGTTCCCGGCGATTGGTATCGTTCAGTTGAACATGTGCCAAAAGACCTGTCGGCATCCATTTCCGGATCAAGTCTGCGACCGGCATGTCCTCGGTCAGGCCCGCCGCACTGGTATCAATCATAGTGCGGAAGTTCGGGCTGCCGACACGCCCGACGATTGCAGCGGCTTCATCAAGGGTATTCACGAAGTTTGTCTCATGCCGGGATAGCGGCTCCAGGCAATAGATGACACCAGCGCGTTCCGACGCCCGTGCGACGGCTTCGAAGACCTTCATCGCCCGGGTTAACCCGGCTTCCCGGTCCTCGCCCAATCTTCGCTGTGCCGGTGAGCCATGCACCAAAACGCTGCCGCCCAGCTCACCGCAAAGCTCAACCATTCGCTCCAAGAACGCGGTGGTTTTACTCAAGACCGCTGCATCCTCTGTTACGATCGACAGACCTTCTGGCTTTATGAGCAACCAATGAAGACCCGTGATGGCAATGCCGGATGCTTCGGCTGCCGACCGCATCGCTCTGATCGTGCCAGATCCAACCTTATCCGGGGCATCACCAAGGGTGAAAGGCGCCACCTCTAGCCCGTCGTATCCCAGGGCGGCGGCAAAATCGCATTGGGCGGCAAAATCCAGGTCTCGGAGGACCTCATTGCAGAGGGAGAATCGCATTAGCGGAAGCCTCAAACCAGATTTCCAATAGCGTGGCCACCATGAATGGCCGCCAGCAAGTCTCGTGGAGATTGGCAATCACCGACCCGATGCACCTGAAGGCCATCAAGCTCGGCGGAAAGCACGTCCCGTGCGGAACGGGGGGTCGCATAAACCAAGAGATCGACCGCCTCAAACACCCGATCATGTCCCGCGTAGACATTTCGGCAGATGAGGCGCCCGGCGGTCAGCGATACAGGTTCCATCGCCGGCAGAATTTCCACGCCGGCAGCATAGAGCCGCCGGTAAACACCGACAGCACTGCAATGGTTGACCCGTTGTGCGATATTCGGGCGCGGCGTAATCAGCACCACTCGTTCAAACATCTCGGCCAATTTGTCAGCGACACCGTAGGTGAACGGTCCGTGATCCTGGTCGAACAACACGGCGAGACTTCTGCCCGCGTGCGCCGGCAATTCATGCGCCACTGCCGAACGCGCGGAGATCACGCGAGCCTCGTCCCCCGGCTCCACTTTGAGCGTCTCCGGCCAGCGCGGCTCCGCCCCGGTCGCAAGCACAACAGAGTCCGGAGACAGAGCGCGAATATCCGCCGCTGTCGCCGTCTCGCCAAGTCGGAAAACAACACCGTGTCGCTCGGCCATGCGACGCTGGTGATCGAATACTTTGGCGACATCGCCACGACCAGGCAGTTGAGCCTCCAGGCGAAGGCCGCCACCAACCTCGTCATTTGCTCCGAAGACGGTTACCGCGTGACCACGCGCGGCAGCAATCCATGCCGCTTCCAGGCCGCCAACCCCGGCCCCGACAACGACAATTCGACCGGGCTTGTCGGCTGGTGCCGGCTTCCAATCGGCCTCACCCTCTTCGCCCAGATGCGGGTTGTGATACTCCGCAACTGGCTTGCCTTGATACACCTCGCCCCATGAGAAGTTATCGAAGACGCAAGGCCGGATCTCCTCGGCTCGTCCCTCTGTTGCCTTCAGTGCAAAGGCGGCGTCGGTGATTTGGGCTCGGGTCATACCGACCAGATCACCGTACCCTTCCGCCACCACCATTTCCGCCAGGTCCGGCTCACCGATCCGGCCAAGCGCCATAACCGGAACGCCGTCTGCGGCCTCTCGCATGGCTTTGTGAATGTCAATAAAATGGCCGGGGCGAAAATACATGTCCGGGACATGCATCTCCAGGCTCGGCGAGAAATTTCCCTGACCGTAAGAGAAATAATCAAAAATTCGATCGCCAGCGAGGATCGCCGTAATACGGCCGGCTTCATCGGGCTCAATACCACCCTCAACCCCTTCGGTGCCGGCCATCTTGATGCCGAGGATGAAGCCGTCACCGCAGCGCTCTCGGATACCCGCCGCTATTTCGCGAGTGAAGGTGAGGCGCTTTTCCATGGACCCACCGTAGCGATCGTCGCGCCAATTCGACCATGGTGACATGAATTGCTGGATCAAATAGCCATGCGCGCCATGTAACTCGACACCGGCAAACCCGCACTCCGCCAACCGAGCGGCTGTATCGATATAGGCTTGAGCAACCGCAGAGATCTCGTCCGCGCTCATTACATGCGGTACGGTCCAACTCAGCGCGTCCGGTTGGTCAGAGACCCCCATCGGCGACCGCGTCGGCCCCCAGAGTTGCTGCTTGCCCGGATGCCAGAGCTGGCCAATCAGCCACGCTCCCTCGGCATGCACACGCTTGGCCGTGTCGGCCAGGTCTGCCATGTTAGCATCATCAAACCCCGTGACGATGGCCGGTTGGGCGATAGCGTTCGGGTCGACGGCGATGACCTCGGTCACCAGCATCGCCGCACCACCGCGGGCGCGCTCAATCAGGAAATGTTTCCATCGTTCAGTGATCTGGTTGAGGCGCGCATAATTGGTCACCGTCGCCGGCAAACAGACACGATTTCTCAGGCGCCTGCCGGCAAGTTCAATGGGTGAGAACAGGTGGGGATAAGGATTGTCAGTCATACCCTAGCGATTAGCGCGATATTGTGAGCATTGGCAAGGGGGGCACGGATTGCTCAAGGCAAAATCGCGTCTTGCAGTATTGATCACGCGGCGCATGTGCCAGGGGCTCTGATCGGCGCAAACCCCTTCAACTCGTCCTACTCGATCCCAACTGCGCTCAAGGCAGCGATGTAACCCCACGTCAAACACGGGCCCAGCGTGGTGCCGGCCCCGACACCTTTGGAGCCGAACGCGTTGGCCATGACGTTGCCGGCGGCATAAAGCCCCCCGATAGCCTCGCCATTCCGGTGCAACACTTGCGCCCGCTCATTGGTTCTCGGGCCCCCTTTGGTGCCCAAGAAGCTGGCCTTGAACGGCATGGCATAAAACGGCGGCTGCTCGATCGTTCCCAGAGTCGGGCTCGGCTGGTGCGTCGGGTCACCACCCCGATTGCGATCCCAAGTGCTGGCGCCGCGACCAAACTCGTCGTCGACACCGGCGCGGGCAAATCCGGAAAACCGATGCGCGGTTTCCACCAGACCATCGGCGTCGATGTCGATCATCGTCGCGAGTTTGGCCAAAGTATCGGCTTGAAAGCGATTGCCGGGGATCGAGCCGTTTGGCATGGCGTGGGGATATCGCTTTGCAAATTGGCTGTCATAGATCCGCCAGGCAGGCAAATGGGCTGGCCTGCCGGTATCTGGGTCCATCTCGGCGAAGGCCAGGCCGATATTCATCTGCTTTTCGTTGACGAAGCGTCGGCCGTGGCGGTTGACGATCATGCAATGGGGCAGGAAGTAGTCCGCCGCCGGTTGCCCCGTCACCTGGCCTTCATACATCACCGGCGTCACCCCCATCACCAATGCCTGGTCCATATGATCAAGCTCGGCGCCAACGTCGGCCGCCATGCGCTGGCCATCGCCGGTGTTGGTTCGGGGCGAAGCTGTCCATTCGACCGGGCCTGGAAAATGCTCCGCCATCATCTCCTTGTTCCACTCGAAGCCTCCGCTGGCCAGGATGACACCCTTCGCCGCCGCAAGGGTTACGGCCTGCCCGTTGCGTTCGGCCTCCAGCCCCGTGACCCGGCCATCTCGGGTTAGCAACCGGGTCGCCGAGGTCTCTGTCCAAATCTCAACACCGTGATCCAAGCAGCCCTTGAGCAGGCCGATGGTTAGCGCCCGACCCCGGGTGTGCGCACCGATCAGCTTGCGCCAGATCAAGCGCGGCAAAAGGCGTGGCATATGCCGTTTCGGGTTGGCGAAGAAGGAGTTGTCGATCACTTCTCCATAATTGATCCGCATATCGGCGGTCGGCGCGCGCACCTTGTCGCGCCACTCGCCAAGCTGGCTAATCCGGATCGGTGACGCCGACATATTTCGCCCGTGGGTCATCCCCCCCTTCAACTCGGCATAAGGATCCGGATCCCGGTTCAGATCGAAGCGGGTGGGGCTGTGGGCCTCAACGAATTTCAGCATCTCCGGCGCACGATCAATGAAGGCCGCCCATAGTGGCTCTTCGGTGTTGTGCCAACCATCGGGGGAGACGGCGCGGATATAATCCAGCGCCGCTTCGCGAGAGTCGTCCAAGCCCTGGCGGGCCATGAGGTGGTTGTTCGGGATCCAAATGCACCCCCCCGACATGGCCGTGGTGCCGCCAATCACCGAGGCTTTTTCAAGCACCAATGTCCTGGCACCATTCACACTGGCGGCCAAGGCGGCGCTTAATCCAGCGGCCCCAGTGCCAACGATGACGACATCGAACGCGTCACTTTCGCTCATTTGATAATTCCTGATACCCAACCTGCGTGGTCGATATGTATCAGAAAACTGTACTATTGATTAGGTCTGTGGCCGACCGAGATGATTAGGCCTATGGCCGACCGGGAGACACATTAATACCGCGCCATCTCCGGTTCGATGAGGCGGGCCCACGCATCGATCCCGCCGTCCAGGTTCCAGGCATTCTCAAAGCCGTTGTTGCGCAAAAATTCCGCGACCATGTCACTGCGCATGCCGTGATGGCACAGCACCACAAGCGGATGGTCTCGCTCCAGGCTTTCCAGGTGCTGGGGAATTTGTTGCATCGGTATGCATAGACTGTCGGCAATGGCGCAAATCGCCACTTCTTGAGGCTCGCGGATGTCGAGAACGGTGTGCGCGGCCCCCTCGGCTCGCAGGCGTGCCAAGCCTTCAACACCCATATCGTAATTGACCATAGTCTAACCGCTCCAATCCCGAGGTTCATTTGGTACCAGTTAGAATTTCTGATCACGCTTTCAACCGGTTGGCAGTTCTCTGTTGGCTGGTGGTTGGGGGAGGACTCCACCTGAGAGGAGCCAAAGTTTCGCTCACACCTTGTTTGAACCGCATTCATCCGCTCTTCTACCTTTCGAATGATTGACACACACCCTCTAGCATCGGAGTAACGAGCGTGGAAAAGAGCGAACTTTACAATAAAGGCGAAGCGGTCCGTCGCAGCATGTACGGCGATGAAGCGTTCGAAAAAACCAATAAAGAGACCTACGGCAGCCCGCTGATGGGCAAGTTCATCGATGTCGCGACGGAGACCGTTTTCGGCGGCCTTTGGGCGCGCCCGGGCATCGATCTGAAAACCCGGGCCCTGATATGCGTGGTCTCGGATGTGTCGACCGCGCGCGAGGAAGAACTGGCAATCCACCTCCGGTTTGCTCTCAACCAGGGCTGGACCCAGGAGGAGTTGACGGAAGTGATGCTGCATCTCTCAGGTTATGTCGGCTTGCCTTGTGTTCGGGGCGCTATGCTCGTCGCTGAGCGGGTTTTCGCGGAGAGTGACGCCAGCAAATAAAATGTGGCTCAGGGCACGCAGGCACTAACCCTAAGGGTATGGTCACCGCGGCCGCAACGCCACGATGAACACAGGATTAAAGTGACTTAAGTCTCTAAACTGGAGACAGAGTAGCGCATAAGAGGTTTTAACCAGACCTCTTTAAAAGAGAAATTTTGTTAATACGATTGAAATAACCTTGTGGTATCTAAGAATAATTGCAGCTCGTGGACTCTCGAAATTCTTGAGACTTCCAGGAGCAGCATTTAGAAAAGCGCATATTTGAATTCTCGTGTCTGGACTCTGAGGACCTGGCATGAACTTGCGACTTATATTGTTCATAGCGTTCTCCTGTGTCGCGGTCATACCGGTGGTATCGCTCGCCGTGTGGATTTACGTCTTTGCGATCGACAAGGAAGTTGACCGCGTCAGGGAAAGCCATCTTCTACTCGCCGAAAACGTCGGCGCGGCGCTGGACAGATATGCGTTCGACGTGCAGTCCGTGTTCGAACATGTGGCATCGCAGGCGGCCAAGGGTATTTCGATGGTCGGCACGAAGGATCTGATGGCCAACCTCGGGTTCGTGTATCTGTGCATTGCCAACACGAAATCCGGTGAAGTCGTTAACGAAGTGGTGCCGGAAGCGTTACCCTGCCCGAAAGCGGTCCCCAATCAACGCCTACAGACCTTTCTCGATCTAGCTCGACCGGACAAGATTGTGTTTTCCCCGGTAATGGCCGACTTGAATCAGAATCCGGCGATATACTTGCTGCAGCTTTCCGGTGACACGATCATCATCGGAGCGGTTTCCACAAACTATATTGTAGCCCAGGGGAAGGCTGTCGCATTTGGTCAACGGGGGCATGCTGCAATCGTCGATTCGACGGGTCGGTTGATCGCGCACCCTCTGCCGGCTTGGCGCAAAAGCATGAAAGACATCTCTAAACTGGCGCCAGTACAGAAGATGCTTGCCCGAGAAACCGGCACCATCAAGTTCTTCTCACCCGCACTAAAGGCAGACATGGTGGCGGGCTACACCTTCGTGCCGACCACAGGTTGGGGCGTGATGATCCCGCAACCCTTTGTCGAATTGCACGAACAAGCCGGGTTAGTCCGGCTCTGGGCAACGGCCATCAGTGGCGCTGGCATTCTCGCGGCCGGTTTGTTGAGTTGGTTCCTGGCAGGGTATCTGGCGCGGCCGCTTTCCCAAGTGATCGGCGCTTCTCAACGCATGTCGCACGGAGATCTTGAGGTCCGGGTGGACGTCGATCCAGGCTTCAAACCAACCGAAATGGAGGAACTCCAGTCCGCGTTCAATACCATGGCTCGCGACGTTTCTCAGGCCATGACGGAGCGCAAAAAAGCCAATGAAGCGCTCCTGTCTTCATTGGAGGAGACAGCCCTTGCCAAGCGCGCCATGTCCGAGTTTCTCGCCAATATGAGCCATGAGTTGCGGACACCGTTGAACGCCATCATCGGCTTCTCCGACATCTTGCAAAGCCAGATGTTCGGGCCGGTTGGCAAAGCGAAATACCTTGAATACGCCCAGGACATAAACGCATCCGGTAAACATCTCTTGGGTGTCATCAGTGAAATTCTGGACCTGTCTAAGATCCAAGCTGGAAAGACTGATTTGCACGAGGAAAATATAAACGTACCGGACGCGCTCGGTTCGTGCCTCACCGTGGTCAAAGAACGAGCCTCTAAGGCAGATCTCACAATTACGTTCGATGTCGCACCGGACTTACCAGAATTACGAGCCGATAAGCTCAAATTCAAACAGATCGTGCTCAATATATTGTCGAACGCGATTAAATTCACGCCCGCCGGCGGCGAGATAACGGTCAAAGCCTGGCACCGCGTCGATGACGGTATTTCCGTTCAGGTCAGCGACACAGGTATTGGCATAGCACCTGAGGACATTCCGAAAGCACTGGCCCCTTTCCAGCAACTTGAAAGCAATCTCTATCGCAGAACCATGGGGACAGGGCTTGGCTTGTCATTGACCAAAACCCTCGCCGAGTTGCACGGCGGATCGCTGGATCTACAAAGCGCGGTCGGTGTCGGGACCACTGTCACGGTACGATTCCCGGCCGAGCGAGTGGTTCTCGAAATCGGTAATTATTAATTCCTGTAGGTTTCTCGACCAATTTCGTGGCCGAAGTGTTTCCGACAAATTCACCCAGACCCGATGCCAGTCGCACTACGATGGCCGAGACGGTATGTCAGCCAATTGCACCGCATCTGGGATACTCCCCGCATTCAACGGAGACATAAGGTGAGCGCCGGCGAACTCCGGCATTTCAGCGATCGCCTGAAGCTGTTCGGCACAGATACGCACGCCTTCAACCTTTGGGTCCGAAGCGCCTTCCAGTCGCGCAATGACAGCGTCAGGGATCTTCACACCGAAAAGATTGTCGCGCATCCAAAGCGCCGATTTTACCGATAGCAACGGCCCATTGCCGACCAGGACGTTCAGGCGATCCGCCCAGCCCCGTTCGGCCAGCCGCTCGGCATAGCGCTGGAGCAATTCCAAGTCATAGCAAAGCTGGGTCTGGATGAAGGTCGCGCCCGCCTCGATCTTTTTCTCCAAACCGGCCGCCCACCGCTCATCGCCATCCGCATTCGGCATATCGGCCGCGCCGATGAGAAATCGCGGCGGATCAGTAATCGCTCTGCCGGGAGGACCTGACACCGTTGGCACTGACGCCTCGGCGCCCATTCGATGCGCGACCGAGATCAAATCGGCGCTGGTCAGGTCGAATACCGGCTTGGCGTCCGGCTGATCTCCGGCAGTGGGGTCATCGCCATTCAGCACCAAGATCGCTTTGACCCCCAGGGCTGCGGCCCCCAACAAATCACTCATCAAGGCGATGCGGTTGCGATCGCGGCATGTGAACTGGGCAATCGGCTCTATATCATTGGCGGCAAGGATCCCGGCGCTGGCCAGGCTGGACATATGCACCCTGGCGCTCGCACCGTCCGTGACATTGACCGCGTCGACGATGCCTTTCAGGGGGCCGGCCTTGGCCAATAGAGCCTCGGCACTGCCAGCGACCGGCGGTACGATCTCGGCGGTGATGGCGAACTCCCGGCCGGCAAATCGCCGTGCCAAACGACCATCAGTATGTATCGAGGAAGCATCGTTCATGAATTTATTCCCGCCCTTTCAAGAAACCATATGCTTATATTTCCAATCGTAACCCGCCTAGCGTATTTCATGCCAGTCGGCAGGCCAGTCGAACAGCAGGACAGTCGAACAGGAGGACAGGCTTTGAGCGACACTCTCGCAGCCGCAGACCGTGACGACCCGTTCGAACTTCTATTCGCCGACCTTCCGCGCCAGGGCCCGGGCTCCAAGGCGATGACGCTGGCCGCCCTCGCCGAAATCAAAGATCTACCCGACACCGCAGTCGTGCTGGACCTCGGTTGCGGCACCGGCGGTCAGACACTCGTTCTTGCTCAGGCGTTGCGCCAAACAGTCAGGGCTGTCGACACCAGCCGGCCATTTCTCAAGCGATTGGAAGCCAAGGCCAAGGCCCTCAAGCTTGGGCATTATATCGACCCATATCACGGCGAAATGCTAAGCCCGCCGATCGCCCCGGAAAGCGCCGATCTTCTGTGGTGCGAGGGTGCTGCCTATGCCGTTGGGTTCGAGACGGCACTCAAAACGTGGTGGACGTATTTGAAGCCTGGCGGTTGGCTCGCTATCAGCGAATGCCATTGGTTATCCAACAAACCACCGGAAGCGGCGCGCGCGTTTTGGCAAGCCTCTTACCCTGACATGACAGTCGTCGAAGCGGGCCGCCAGACAGCCCAGCGCCTTGGCTTTACGGTCGATGCCACTCTTCTGCTTCCAAAAGACGCGTGGCTTCAGGACTATTACCACCCGCTCGAGGCACGGATTTCGGAAATCAAGCCGACCGCCAGCCGAGAGCTGCGCGACATCATCGAAAACCTCGAGCGGGAGATCCATATTTTCCGGCAATTCGGAGATAGTTACGGCTATGCCTTCCACATTTTCAGGCGGCCGCTTGATG
>JABIRP010000331.1 GCA_018699735.1 Rhodospirillaceae bacterium
CCTTCATAACCATGATCTATCTGATCGCCGCACCCCTCGGAAAACTCCTCAATTCCACTTGAAACGTCGAGGAGCCATAATTCTACTCGATGGTCGTCATCCTGAGCCGGGTCGAGCAAGCGGAGCGCGTTGAGGTCCGTGTCGAAGGGCGCTCCATTCGGCACCAGCGCTACACATAGCTGCAATCTTGCAGTCTTTCCGGTATAGCTTCTCCGGCACGGATTTCACCGGAGAGCCAGCATGCCGTACTCCAGTCTGAGAGACTTCATCGCCCGCTTGGAGCGCGAGGGACGGCTGGTTCGTGTGACCGAGCCGGTCTCGCCGGAACTCGAGATCACCGAGATCCAGACCCGGCTCCTGGCCGAGGGCGGCCCGGCTGTAATATTCGAGAACGTGACCCGGTCCGATGGTGCGGGCTTTGGCATGCCGGTGCTGGCCAATCTTTTCGGGACAGTCGAGCGCGTCGCCTGGGGCATGGAGCGCGAGCCTTCGGAGCTGCGGCAGGTCGGTGAGACCCTCGCCTTCTTGCGCCAGCCCGAACCGCCAGGCGGTTGGCGCGAGGCGGTCGAGATGTTCCCGATCCTGAAAACCGTGATGGCGATGAAACCCCGAACGGTCGGCTACGGCCCCTGTCAGGACGTGGTGTGGACCGGCGACGATATCGATCTGTCGTCATTACCGATCCAGACCTGTTGGCCGGGCGAGCCGGCGCCCCTGATCACTTGGCCGCTGGTGGTCACCAAGGGGCCATCGGAGAGCCGCGAGGACGACTTCAATCTCGGCATCTACCGCATGCAGGTGACCGGACGCGATACCACACTGATGCGCTGGTTGAAGCATCGCGGCGGCGCCCAGCACCACGCGCGCTGGAAAAAAGAAAAGTCCGAGCCGCTGCCGGTGGCGGTTGTGATCGGTGCCGATCCCGCGACCATTCTTGCCGCCGTCACGCCGGTGCCCGACACGCTGTCGGAATATCAGTTCGCCGGCCTGTTGCGCGGCACCAAGCTCGATCTGGTCGACTGCAAAACCATCCCGCTCAAGGTTCCGGCCGAGGCGGAGATCGTGCTGGAGGGGCATGTCTCGCTGGATGACTATGCCGACGAAGGGCCCTACGGCGATCACACCGGCTATTACAATTCGGTCGAGCAGTTCCCGACCTTCACCATCTCCGCCATCACCATGCGGCGAGATCCGATTTACCTGACAACCTTCACCGGCCGACCGCCGGATGAGCCCTCGGTGCTGGGTGAGGCGTTGAACGAAGTGTTCATCCCGCTGATCCAGCAGCAGTTTCCGGAAATTACCGATTTCTGGTTGCCGCCGGAGGGCTGCTCCTACCGGATCGCGGTAATCTCCATGCGCAAGGCCTACCCGGGTCACGCCAAGCGGGTGATGATGGGGGCGTGGTCGTATCTGCGCCAGTTCATGTATACCAAATGGCTGATCGTGGTGGATGAAGACATCAACGCGCGCGACTGGAAGGACGTGATGTGGGCGGTTTCGACCCGCATGGACCCGGCCCGCGACATCACGGTGATGGAGAACACGCCGATCGACTACCTTGATTTCGCGTCGCCTGAGAGCGGCCTCGGCTCCAAGATCGGCCTCGACGCCACCAACAAATGGCCACCGGAAACCAAACGCGAGTGGGGCACCGAGATTGCCATGGACCAGGAGATCGTCGACCTGGTAGACGCCAAGTGGAACAGCTATGGATTGCCGGGGTCGGGCAAGGCGATTTGGTGAGACCGAAAGGCTAAACTCGTCATCACGGACTTGATCCGGGATCAGTTTCCGAGTTCCATTCTGACAAAGATTCCGGATCAAGTTCGGGATGACCAAATTTTGGACTGGGGCAGATCATGACCGAAACACTTCCAACTCAGGCACAAGCGGTCATCATCGGCGGTGGGGTGGTTGGCTGTTCCATCGCCTACCACCTGACCAAACTCGGCTGGACCGATATCGTGCTGCTGGAGCGTATGCAGCTCACATCCGGCACGACCTGGCACGCCGCCGGGCTGATAGGGCAGTTGCGTGGTTCGCCAAACATGACGGCGCTGGCGAAGTATACGGCCGAACTGTATCTGGGGCTGGAGGAAGAGACCGGTCAGGCGACGGGATTTCGCCAGACAGGCTCGCTCTACATTGCGTCGGACGATGAGCGCATGGAAGAGCTGAAACGCATGGCCTCCATGGCGAAAGTCTTCGACCTGCGGGTCGACGTGATCGATCCCTCCGAGATCAAGGCGCATTACCCACCGATGGATGTGGATGATCTGGTCGGTGGATTGTTCGTGCCCTCCGATGGTCAGGCGAGCCCGGTCGATGTGTCCATGGCTTTGGCCAAGGGTGCACGCATGGCCGGTGCCAAGGTGATCGAGGGTGTGAAGGTCACCGACATCCTTCGACAAGATGGCCGGGTCGCGGGGGTGGTCACTGATCAGGGTGACATTCAGGCAAATGTGGTGGTCAACGCCGCTGGCATGTGGGCCCGTGAGGTCGGGCTGATGGCGGGTGTCGCGGTGCCACTGCATGCGTGTGAGCATTTCTATGTCGTCACGGAGAAAATTCCAGGCCTGCCTGACGACCTTCCGGTGATGCGCGAGCAAGACGCCTGCGCCTACTACAAAGGCGAGGCCGGCGCGCTGCTGGTCGGCGCCTTTGAGCCGAATGCCAAGCCCTGGGGCATGGATGGCATTCCAGAAGATTTCTGCTTCGATGAGTTGCCAGAGGACTTGGAACATTTCATGCCGGTGCTCGAGGGTGCCATGAAGCGGGTGCCATTGTTGCAGGAGACCGGCATTCGGAAATTCTTTTGCGGCCCGGAGAGTTTCACGCCTGATGATCGTTATCATTTGGGGGAGGCACCCGAGCTGCCAGGGTTTTACGTGGCGGCGGGATTGAACTCGATCGGCATCCAATCCGCCGGCGGCATCGGCAAGGTGCTGGCGAGTTGGATCGTTGACGGCCACGCGCCCTTCGATCTTTGGGAAGTCGATATTCGCCGAAATGAGCTGTTCCAAAACAATGCCAGGTACTTGAAGGAGCGGGTGTCGGAGACCCTCGGGCTGCTTTACGACAACCATTTCCCCTACCGGCAATACGCGACCTCGCGCGGGGTGCGCACGACGCCGTTCTGGGATCAGTGGCGCGATCTTGGCGCCTGTTTCGGCGAGGGTGCCGGATGGGAGCGACCGAATTGGTTCGCGCCGAAAGGTGTGAAGCCGGCCTATGAGTACAGCTTCAAGCGCCAAAACTGGTTCGAGCACTCAGCCGCCGAGCACCAGGCAACCCGCGAAGGCGTAGCGCTCTACGATCTGTCCGGTTTCACCAAGTTCCTGGTCCAGGGACCGGACGCCGAGGCAACGTTGCAGAGGATCTCCGCTGGCGATATGGCGGTCGAGGAGGGGCGGCTTGTCTATACCCAATGGCTGAATGAACGCGCCGGGATCGAAGCAGATCTGACCGTCATACGCCTCGGCGAGACCGTGTTTCAGGTAACCGGTGGGTCGACGACGCGGACCCGGGACTGGAACTGGTTGACCCGCAATATTGCTGAAGATCGCTGCGTTGCGACCGATCAAACGCCGGGGATCGCGGTGCTGGGTGTCATGGGGCCGAAGAGCCGGGAACTCCTCCAGCGTCTGACGCCGGCGGATATGTCGAACGAGGCCTTTCCCTTTGCCACGTCGCGCGAGATCGAGTTCGGGTTCGGATATGTCCGCGCCGCCCGGGTTTCCTTCGTTGGTGAGCTCGGCTGGGAGTTGCATGTCACGGCCGATATGGCGCGCCATGTTTTGGCGTCGGTCCTGGAGGCGGGGGCCGACCTTGGCGTCGTGCCGGCCGGCATGCACGCCATGGAGTCCTGCCGTCTGGAAAAAGCGTTCCGCCACTGGGGGCATGACATTTCCGACGAGGACAGCCCGATCCAGGGCGGCTTGATGTTCGCTTGCAAGCCCGACAAAGGGCTCGATTTCATCGGCCGGGATGCGTTGCTGCGCTTGCGTGATGCTGGCGCGCCCAAGCGGCGACTGGTCCAGTTCAAACTGCTTGATGCTGAGCCAATGCTTTATCACAACGAGCCGATTTTCCGGGATGGTCAGGTCGTCGGCCGGCTCACCTCGGCCGGATACGGGCACACACTTGGCGCTTCGATCGGCCTCGGTTATATCGCGGGCGAAGGCGGGGTTACCGCCAATTTCATCAAAGCCGGATCCTATGAGATCGAGGTGGCGGGTGAGCGGTTCGAAGCCGATGCCAGCCTTCGCGCGATGTACGATCCGACCGGCGAGCGGATGCGGGGATAACATTTGTGGCATGGCGCCTGATAAAGCCGATCCTGTTGCTGCTGCCAGGCCCCTGGTATCGGGCGGTTCGGCGGCTCCTGCTCGATCTGGTGTCGCGGTTCGGATACACGAACTCGCAAAAGCGAATGGACCGCCGGATCGTCGATTTGTTCGATGGCAAGACCGGCGGGGTTTTCATTGAAGTTGGTGCTGCGGATGGTCTCGACCAATCGAACACCCTGCTGCTTGAGCGCAAATTCGGTTGGAGCGGGTTGCTCGTCGAACCGCTGAGAGAACCCTTTGAACATTGTCGCCGGATCCGTCGCCGTTCGATCGTCGAGCGCTATATCCTGGCCGCCCCCGAAGATGCCGGCTCCAGCAAAATCATGCATCGCGATGGGTTGCAAAGCGCTGTCGTGAACGACAACGAAAATGATACCCCCGAAACCGCAGAGACGGTCGAGACGACAACCCTCGACCTATTGCTGGCCAAACACGGTCTGCGCGATGTCGATATCCTGTCGCTCGATGTCGAGGGGTTTGAGGAGAGTTTGCTGGACGGATACTCGGGTGAGAATTACCGAATTCGGTACTTGCTGGTGGAGGCCTGGGATCCGGATCGGTTTGCGAACTATGCTGAACGGCGGGGCTGGCGCCTGGTCGAACATTGGGGTACCCAAGATTATCTTTATGAACTGGTTTGAGCCGTCAATGCTTGGAGATGACTGATATGAAAATCGGAATTATCGGCTGCGGAGCCATGGGGTCGATCTACGCAGCCTTGCTGGCCGATGCCGGCAACGAGGTCTGTGCTATGGACACCTGGAAAGAGCATGTCGATGCGATTAAGGCTGGCGGACTCCGGGTTGAGGGGGCCAGCGGTGATCGTACCGTGCGTCTGAACGCGACGACCGATTTCTCCGAGGTCGGCGTTTGCGATTTGGTGGTGATCGCGACCAAAGCCAGCGGTGTCGGTGATGCGGCCAAGGCGGCGACGGGCATGATCAATCCGGAGAGCGTCATCCTGACCATTCAAAACGGTCTTGGTGCCGGTGAACGGATTGCGCAATACATCGACACGGACCAGGTCATGCTCGGCGTTGTTGGCGGATTTGGCGCCTCGATGAAGGGGCCGGCGCACGCGCACCACAACGGCATGGAACTTCTGCGTCTTGGTGAGATGAACGGTGGCATAAGCGATCGGCTTGAGCGCGTGGTTGAGGTTTGGCGCGGTGGCGGTTTCACCTGCAAGGGATTTGACGACATCCATCAGATGATTTGGGAAAAGCTGATCTGCAACGTGACCTTCAGCGGGCCCTGCGCATTGACCGGCCTGACAGTTGGCCAAGTTCTGGCCGACCCTGCCGCCTGGCGCATCGCCAGTGCTTGTGCTGCCGAGGCTGATGCTGTCGCCCGGGCCAAAGGCATCGCGCTCACCTTTGATGATGTCGAAAAATATGTACGAGCTTTTGGTTCGAACATCCCCGGTGCGCGGCCGTCCATGCTGCAGGACCACACCGCGCGGCGTCCGTCCGAGGTTGATGCGATCAATGGTGCCGTCCCCGATCAAGCCCGTTCGGTTGGTTTGGAAGCGCCGGTGAACGCGGTCGTTGCGGACCTTATTCGAGCCCGCGAGGTAGGCTTTCTCGACGGGTAATCCTAAAAGGGCAATTAAAGTGCACTATTTTCAACTGGTTAACAAAATTAGAAAAAAATTAACCATGGTCATGTAATTTTTTGCTGCTTTGTGATAATTTGTGAAAAAGTTTTGCGGCCCCTAGCCGGGTCGTTAAAACGCTCTAAATAAAAATTGAAGCCAAGCCGGGTCGGGCTCGGTCTTCGCCTGGTTGACGAGGGATCGTCTCTCCTCCCCCAACCCGTTCCTTCGACGCCGTTTACATTTTCACGGGTTTCCGTACCTTCGGGCAAACGTCCAATCTCTCGCACCGGAGGTAGAAGTGAAGATAGGGATTTGCGGCACCGGCAAGATGGGGTCGGCCCTGGCCGAGCGATTGGTCGAGGTCGGGCATGAGGTCGTGGCCTGGAACCGGACCCGTGCCAAGGCCGAAGCCTTGACCCCACTCGGCGTCACGGTTGCCGATAGCCCGGCGGCTTTGGCTGGGCAGGCCGATACGATCATCACCATGTACCTCGACGAGCAGGCCCGCGACGGTGTGTATGGCGGCGCTGAAGGTCTTGCGGCCGGCATGACGGTCGGCCATCTCGTTATCGATATGAGCACAGTTAAACCGGATAGCGCCAAACGCGCGGCCGAGCAGACCGGTGCCGCAGGTGCGGCTTTTATCGATTGCCCGGTCGGTGGCACGGTGGCGCCTGCCAAGACCGGAAAATTGCTCGGTATGGCAGGCGGCGACGCGGTCGCTTTCGCGCGCGCCAAGCCGCTCTTGGAGCAACTCTGCCGCCGGGTGGAACATGTCGGGCCGGTTGGTGCCGGTTCGGCGATGAAGCTCGCGGTGAACCTGCCCTTGGCAGTCTATTGGGAAGCGTTGGGCGAGGCGCTGTCGATCGCGGTTGCCTCAGGCATCGATGCAGATTTGGCCGGTGATATTCTCGGCGACAGTTCCGGTGCGGCCTCGGTGGCCAAGCCGCGCATTCCCATGGTGGTCTCGGCGATCAAGGGAGAGGTGCCGGGCACCCCTGCATTTGATCTATCCGGCATGGCCAAGGACTTACGCCTGATGCAAGAGCATGCCGCAGCACTTGGCTTCGATGTCCCGGCGGCTGCTGCAGCGCGCGGCGCATACGAAGCCGCCGCCGCTGACGGATGGGCCGAGCGCGACGCCATCCTGCAGGCGGCCTGGAAATGCCAAAATAGTACGGGAGGCTGATCGAGTAGCCCGAATGCAGGAGTTCATATTCGCCAACGAACCAGCCATCCGGCTCTCATTTTTTCTCGGCATGCTTTTGATCATGGCCGGCTGGGAATTTGTAGCCCCGCGCCGGCCGCAGGCGATCCCAAGGCGGGTTCGGTGGCCAAACAATCTCGGCATCGTGGTCGTGAATACCGTCGTGGTGCGCCTGCTCTTTCCGATGGCGGCGGTTGGCTTGGCGGTGCTGGCTGATGAGCGCGGATGGGGCTTGTTCAATGTCGTATCGGTTCACCCGGCCGTGGCCCTCATCGCCTCGGTGGTTCTGCTTGATTTAGCGATCTACCTGCAACACGTGATGTTCCATGCGGTGCCGGCACTCTGGCGATTGCATCGCCTGCATCATGCCGATCTCGAGTTTGACGTGACGACGGGGCTGCGCTTTCACCCGGTCGAGATCGTGCTCTCCATGCTGATCAAGTTCGCCGTTGTGGTCACGCTGGGTCCTCCGGCGCTTGCGGTGTTGATTTTCGAGGTACTGCTGAACGCGGGTGCCATGTTCAATCACGGCAATGTCCGCCTCCCGCTTGGCCTCGATCGGTTAATGCGCTGGCTCATCGTGACGCCGGATATGCATCGCGTGCATCATTCCGTCCTTGTGGGTGAGACCAACAGCAATTTCGGTTTCAATCTGTCTTGCTGGGATCGCGCACTTGGTACCTACCGCGAGCAGCCGGAAGCCGGGCACGATGGTATGACCATCGGTATCGATCAGTTTCGGGAACCGGGTGAACTTCGGCTTGATCGTATGCTGACCCAACCGGCACGTGGTTCGGGAACCGGCTATGCGATCAATCAACGGGACAAGAACCGCTAACCAACCTCGCCGCCGGCAATGGCGATCGCCTGACCGTTGATTGCCGAGGCGCCATCGCCGGCCAACCAGAGAACCGTATCGGCAACTTCCTCCGGTTCCACCAGCCGACCTTGCGGGTTGCCGGCGACGTAGCGGGCCAAGACCTCCTCGCGGGTTTTGCCGGTGCGCGCGGTTACATCATCCAGGGCCTGGCTCACCATCTCGGTATCGGTGTAACCGGGGCAGACGGCGTTTGCCGTTACGCCTTTCGCGGCAACCTCCATCGCCAATGCCCGCATCAACCCGATGGCGGCATGTTTGGCGGCGGCGTAGGCGGCGATATAGGGATAGCCCTTCAGGCCGGCAGTGCTGGCGACCGTGATGATGCGCCCCCACCCGGCCTCGATCATCGCCGGCAAGACGGCGTTGGTGCAGACCAGGACCGCGCGGGTGTTGACCGCCAGCATGCGATCCAGCATGTCGACATCGGTGCCTTGGAACGAGGCGGATTCCACAGCACCGGCGTTGTTCACCAAAATATCGACCGGGCCCAGTTCAATTCTTGCTTGGGCGAAGGCTTGGCCGATGGATCCCTCGTCGGTTACGTCGCAGATAATGGATCTGGCCCCGGGGCATGTGGCAAGGAAGCGTTCCAGGCGTACCGGATCGCGGCCCATGACGGTGACCCGGCCCCCTGCATCAGCCAATGCGGTGGCAACCGCGGCGCCGATGCCACTGGCGCCGCCTGTAATGACCGCGTGTCGACCTTCCAGATGGCTCATGGATGTTTCTCCTCTCGATCTCAAAACGGTTTGCGCAAAATGTAATAGAGCGTTTCAAGCGGTTGCCCGTCGTCGTAGCGCATGGCGCCGCGCTCGGTTAGCTCGACCGACAATCCGACGCTTGCCGCCATGGCTTCGACATAGGTGGCGGAGTGTTGGTAGGTCCCGGCCCAGCCAATCGCGAAGTCCCCTGCCTCCAGCGCGTGCACTGTGAGCCCGAAGCGCCCACCAGGACCAAGCCCGGCCGCGACCGATGCGAATAAGGGGTCGAGGGCGCCGAGATAAGTCGTAACGTCAGCCGCGATTACCAGATCGAACGGTGCGCTATAGCCGGCCAAAACTTCGACCACATCGCCAACCACCAAGTCATCATAGGCACCGTTGGCGCGGGCTTTTTCGATCATGCGAGGGGCCAGGTCGACGCCGATCAAATACCGGCAATGCGGCCGCAACATGGTGCCGCAGAGCCCGGTGCCACAGCCGAGATCGACGGCTCGATCTGCCCAACCGTCCATGTCACCAAATGCAGATTGCAGCAATCTTTCCAATACTTCGGGTGCGGTGTAGCGAAGCTTGCCGGTCAGATGCGCGTCAAAACTTTCTGCGTAGAAATCAAACAGGCCAGCAACGTAGCTTGATGACAGGGCTTGGTCGGTGCGTCGCCCGATCAGGCGCTCCAGGTCGCGGTGCGCACCGAACGGGTCGCCGGGGACGAGCACCAACGACCGTTGGAGGTGCGTGACCATGCCCGTGTCGGTCTTATCCGCGCTGGCAAGCAGGAACTGCGCTTGTGCCGCGTCGGGTGACAAAAGTGCTGCCAGTCGCGCATCGCTGGTGGCTTGCTGCTTCCGGCCTTGGGCAAGCGCCCGCGCCGCCTGGGCCAACCGCGCCTCAGCATCCAGCGGATCGGCGATCAGCAACCGCCGAACCATTATCGAATGCAGCTTTCCGTGGTCGACTGGATCGAACATCGAGCCGAGGTTGGCGATGTGGCGTGGCAAGCCAGGTTGCAGCAGCACGGCCCGCTGAAAGGCCTTGAGTGCATCGCGCATCACACCCATTGCCTGACATCCCACGCCCAAATTCATCCAGTGTCGCGGCTCGCTGGGTCGGGTGCGGGCGAGTTCGGCGAAGCTCCGATTCGCTGTGATGAGGTCGCCCTGACGCCAAGCCTCGGCGGCTTGCCGGCTAAGCTCGGTCTCGTTAAGTGCCGTGTCTTCGCCGTCTTGCTGCATATTGGCCTTCCGAGATGGGGAGCGGCTTTGCGGGGGTCAGTCGCTACTATACGGTCTCCGCGACTCTCCGGCCCCCCGATCCCGCTCACGACCCCGCCTATGACCCTGCCCATGATCCGGCCCATGACCGCACCAATGAATACGAACGAGAAAACCCGTATCCTGAACGAGACCTTCGGCTTCACCTCTTTTCGTGAGGGCCAGGAGGAGGTGGTCGACGCCTTGGTCCGGGGCGAGGACGTGTTGGCCGTCATGCCGACCGGTGCCGGAAAGTCGCTCTGCTATCAGGTTCCGGCCTTGGTGCGAGACGGTCTGGCGATCGTGGTCTCGCCGTTGGTGGCCTTGATGCGGGATCAGGTGGCGGCCTTGGCCCTGAACGGTGTGGCGGTTGAAACCATCAATTCCTCGCGCGACCGGGCGGAAAATGTCGATGCCTGGCTGCGCGCCGCCGATGGCCGGATCAAACTGCTCTACCTTTCGCCTGAGCGCCTGATGACCGATCGTATGCTGGCGGCTTTGGCCAAACTCGACATTTCCTTGATCGCGGTTGACGAGGCGCATTGTATCTCGCAATGGGGGCCGTCGTTTCGCCCC
>JABIRP010000044.1 GCA_018699735.1 Rhodospirillaceae bacterium
CGGGCGTGAGGTAACCCTCCGGATTTTCGTCGAACACGGCGAAGAAAAACGTTGTGGCCACGCCATGCGCTCGCTGAAGAAATCCATGGCGTGGGACGAGGAGGTTTACGGCCTCGAATACGATCTCGACTTGTTCATGATCGTCGCCGTCAGCCATTTCAACATGGGCGCCATGGAGAACAAGGGGCTGAACATCTTCAATTCGAGATACGTATTGGCCGACGAGGACAGTGCCACCGACCTCGACTTCCAGCGTATCGAGGCGATCGTAGCGCACGAATACTTCCACAACTGGACCGGCAATCGCGTGACCTGTCAGGACTGGTTTCAGTTGACCTTGAAAGAGGGTTTGACGGTTTTTCGCGACCAGCAGTTCTCGGCCGATATGCATTCCGCCGCGGTCAAACGGATTGAGGATGCCCGTGTCCTGCGCGCCGTGCAGTTTCCCGAGGACGGTGGTCCAATGGCACATCCGATCCGCCCGGAAAGCTATATGGAGATCAATAACTTCTACACCGTCACCGTCTATGAGAAGGGGGCGGAAGTCATCCGCATGATCCACACCTTGCTTGGTCAAGACGGTTTCAGGCGTGGCATGGATCTCTACTTTGAGCGGCATGATGGCAAGGCCGCGACCTGCGAGGATTTCGTGGTCGCCATGGAGGACGCCAACGGCGCTGACCTGAAGCAATTGCGCCGCTGGTACGAGCAAGCCGGCACCCCCGAGCTTGAGGTTTCGCTTTCACATGACCCGGAAGCACGGACCGCGACTTTGAATGTACGTCAGTCGACCTCCGCCACGCCGGGGCCAGTAACACAAGGGCAAGCAAGCAAGGACCCATTCGATATCCCGCTCTCGGTCGGCTTGCTGGCGCCGGACGGGTCGGAATTGCCACTTCGTCTGGAAGGCGCGCTCGACAACGAAACACCCACGACGCGGGTACTCCGCATGGATGGCGCGGAAAAGAGTTTCACTTTCACCGGGGTCGACGAACGCCCGGTCGCCTCGCTGTTGCGGAATTTCTCGGCTCCGGTGAATCTGAAAACCGACTATAGCGACGATGACCTCGCCTTCCTGATGGCGAAGGACACGGACGCTTTCTCGCGTTGGGATGCGGGCCAAACCCTGGCGCAACGGTGCCTCCTGAATGTTGTGGCGGCTGGTGGTGGTGGCCAGGTCGATGGCCGCCTGGTCGAAGCGATTGCGGCGACATTGCGCGACGAAACCGTGGACCCGTCCTTCAAAGCCGAAGCGCTCGCACTGCCAAGCGAAACCGTCCTAGCGCAGGCGATGGAAGTTGCGGACCCGGATGCAATCCATGCCGCCAGATCCGGCGCGCGCCAACTGATCGGCGAGGCGTTGTTCGACGATCTGCATGGCGCCTACGAACAGGCTGAGGCTGCCAATAGCCCGCGCGATATGGATACTGATGCCATGGCGTCACGCTCGCTCGCCAATATGTGCCTCTCATACCTCGTGGCCAGTGGCCGAGAGGAGGGGCGCCAACTTGCCAAGGCGCAGGCCGACCAAGGTACGGACGAGGGCGGGTCAATGAGCAATGCCATGGGCGCGCTTTCGGCTCTGAATAACACCGATTGCGCCGAACGCACGGCAGCGCTTTCCGACTTCCACGATCGCTGGCGGGATGACCCTCTGGTGCTCGACAAGTGGTTCTCACTCAACGCCATGTCGGCTATTCCGGGAACCCTTGATGAAGTGAAGCGATTGATGGACCATCCGGGTTTCGACATGGGCAACCCGAACCGGGTGCGGGCGTTGATCGGTGCTTTTAGTGGCGGCAATCCTGTAACCTTTCACGCGGTCGACGGCTCGGGCTATGCTTTTCTCTGTGACCGGGTTCTGGAGCTGGACCCAAGCAATCCACAGGTCGCAGCTCGCTTACTCGGCCCGCTGACCCGCTGGCGGCGCTACGATCAGAGGCGCCAGGCGCTGATGACGACACAGTTGAAACGCATCGCCGGGACAGCGAAACTATCGCGGGATGTCTATGAGATCGCCAATAAGGGTTTGAAGTAGGGAGCCGCAGCCATGACCGACAAAATTCTCGTGATAAATCCGAACTCGACCGAGGAGGTTACCCGGGCGATGGATGCGGCGCTCGACCCGTTGCGCAACGGGATCGAGATCGAATCTGTGACCAATCCTGATGGCCCACCGGGAATTGAGAGCCAGGGGGATGTGGACTTTGTGGCCGGTCATGTGCGCTCCATGGTAACGGCGCGCGACAATGACGCCTCGGCCTTTGTCGTCGCATGCTTCTCGGATCCGGGCTTGCAGGCAGCGCGCGAGGTAACTGGCAAGCCGGTGTTCGGGATTTCAGAGTGTGGCATGCTGACCGCGATGGGGCTCGGCCAGGGCGTTGGCGTGATCGCGATCCTTTCCAAATCGATACCACGCCATACGCGGTATTTCCGGGGCCTTGGTCTCGACACCCGCATCGCCGGTGAACGACCGCTGGAGCTTGGTGTGGTTGAGCTCTCGGATGAGGGTAAGACCTATGGCCGCATGGTCGAGGTGGCGACTGCCCTGCGCGACAAGGACGGCGCGGATGTAATCGTTATGGGCTGTGCCGGCATGGCACGCTACCGCGCGCGTCTGGAAGACGAGATCTCGTTGCCGGTCGTGGACCCGACCCAAGCTGCTACCGCCATGGCAATCTCGGCGGTTCGGCTCGGGTTTAAGGGCAAGGGCGGCTAAAACCGCTTCAACAAGTGAGCCAACCTAGGTCACGACTTTATGGGGCCTGGGCCTTTGATCCGCGACTGTCGTTTCGGATCATTGCGACGTACTTGCACTTTTGGCGACCGTTGAGCAATGACACGGCATTAAGGCGTTTTGGAAACAAAGACACTTCGTAGCCCAAATGATCGCGCAAATGGGTCACGATCTGGCCGCCAGCCACATTCGTGAACATCTCGTCATCGCGGGGACCGAACTCTATGTCATCGCAAAACAAATAACCGCCAGGCAACAATTGGCGCAGCGCGTTCGATATATCCCACGCCACTTGTGGATAATGATGGTCTCCATCAACCCAAATCAACCCGGCAGGTGGTAGACCGAGGTCGGGAAGATAGAAGGAATTGCATTCTACAAATCGAATGTTCGGATGATCGAGATTTCGCTCCCGGGCCGCAACGAAATGCTCACGCTCGATCTGTTGCGCCATATCGATATCTTTTAAGTCGCCCGGATCATCACCAGGGAGATCAATTGTCGTGATTTTGGTCTCAGGAAATAACTCACTTAGAAGCCGCGTCGCTTCGCCCCGATGGGTCCCGATTTCCAAAATGGGTCCTTGGATCCCGACTTGAGATAACGCTGAGAAGAGCAACCAGTGAACAGAATGCAAACTTAGGTCGAACTGAAAACCGAAGCGGTTTTCGACAATCTGTGCCAAATTCTCGTAGCTCTTCTGTGGATCCCACGCGTGGTCCTTGAATTGCTGGGCCAGTTCATCCCGTGCATGAAAGATCAGCGATTGGAGGTCCTCTTCAGTATCCAAGCGGCTGGTGTCGTCTACCTTGGCCATCTGACGCTCCCCCCGCCGCCACCGAACATCGTCTCAGTTCGGTTGTTAGTCGCATCATCGTCTTGAGCTTGTCAACTGGCGGCCAATGGCGGCCTCCACGACTGGCCTCCACGACTGGCCCCAACGACTGGCACCAGAGCGACTTCTCGGCGACAAGGTTGCGGTCGACTGTAAATATATTTTCAAGCAATGACTTGAAATGCTCGTGATCCTCTGTCATTCGATGAATATGACAAGTACCAACAACGTTAGCGCCGCCGAACGGATCCTATTTGAGATCAAGAGCCGTGGTGCCCGCAATATCGGTGAGCTGGGCGAAAGCCTGGGGATGAGCCCTGAGGGCGCGCGCCAGCATTTAGTCAAACTTCACGAGGCGGGGTTGGTCGAGCATGTCGACGAGAAGCGCCCGCGTGGCCGGCCGATCCGGCGTTGGCATTTGACCGAAGCTGGACATGGTCGCTTTCCTGACAGCCATGCGCAGCTAACCGTAGACCTGTTCTCCGCCGCCCGGGCGGCTTTTGGTGAGGACGGTGTGGATCGATTGATCGCCGAGCGCGAGCGCCAAATGTTGTCGGATTATGCAACGGCGCTTGAGGGGGCTGACAGTTTGCAGGTTCGCGTCGAACGGCTGGCCGAATTGCGCCGACGCGAGGGCTATATGGCCGAGTCGTCCAAAGGCGATGCCGGAGACTGGATCCTGGTCGAGAACCATTGCCCGGTCTGCGCTGCGGCTCGTGTATGCCAGGGGCTCTGTCGGTCGGAACTGGAGATCTTTCGATCTGTGCTTGGCCCGGAGGCCAAAGTCGAACGTACCGATCACATTATCGCTGGCGCCCGCCGTTGCGCCTATCGTATCTCGCCCAACTGATCCCATAACCGAGAGGTGCCGACATGCGCCCGTTGCTCCCGCTCGCTTTCGCACTCACCCTTTCTGTTGCGCTCTCTGCGAACGCGCAGCAGAAGCCGCAACCGGAGCAAGGCACCGGACGGGGCGAGGTTAATTCCGCCACCGGTGAACGCTTCATGATCGCGACCGCGAACCCGCGTGCGACGGAAGCCGGATATGCGGTCCTGAAACGTGGCGGCAGCGCCATGGACGCCGCAGTCGCCGTGCAGATGGTCCTGAACCTGGTCGAGCCACAATCCTCCGGTATCGGCGGTGGTGCCTTCCTGCTGCATTGGGACGCCAAGTCCGGCCGGCTCGAGAGCTATGACGGACGTGAGACCGCGCCGAAGGCTGCGGGGCAGGATTACTTCTTCAAGGCTGATGGTACGCGCAAGAAATTTTGGCAGGCCGTGATCGGTGGTGGGTCGGTGGGTATTCCGGGCACGCTCCGGGTGCTGGAATTGGCGCATGGGGAGCATGGGCGTGAGGCCTTCGCGGGGCTGCTGCAACCGGCGATCGATCTGGCTGAATCCGGCTTTGTGATCTCGCCTCGCATGGAAAAATCGGTCGCCGGTGCCCTGAAGCGCGGGCTTGGTGATTTTGCTGCTGCCAAGGATTATTTCTTGGATGCGGAAGGCGTTCCGAAAGCCGCCGGCACCAAGCTGCGCAACCCGGCCTTTGCCGACATGCTGCGACTTATCGCGCGCGATGGATCGAAAGCGTTGCACGAAGGCCCCGTCGCACATGAGATTGTCGCTGCGGTACAGTCGACACCGGGCAACCCGGGCCTGATCACCGAGGGCGATCTTTCAGCCTATCGCGCCAAGAAGCGTCCAGCGGTTTGCGCGCCCTATCGCGCCTACCAGGTTTGCGGCATGGGGCCGCCGAGCTCCGGCGCTCTCACCGTCGGCCAGATCCTGATGCTGCTGGAGCATTTCGATTTGCGGTCGATCGGCCCAGGCCCTGAAGCGGCACATCTAATTGCCGAGGCTTCGCGCCTCGCTTATGCCGACCGGGGCCGCTATATGGCGGATTCCGATTTTGTCTCCATGCCAACCGAGGGGTTGCTGAACCGGAGTTATGTGGAACAGCGCGCTCGACTGATCGATCCGGCGCGGTCCATGGGCAAGGCATCCGCCGGTGAGCCACCCTGGAAGCAGGGGCGCTTGCAGGCTGATGACACATCGAACGAGTTGCGCGGTACCAGCCACTTCGTCATTGTCGATGCAGCAGGCAACGCGGTTTCGATGACCACGACCATCGAGACCGGTTTTGGCTCGCGCCTGATGGTGCGCGGGTTCTTGTTGAACAACGAGCTGACGGACTTCTCCTTCCGGTTCGAGAAGGACGGCATGCCGATCGCCAATCGGATCGAAGGCGGCAAGCGTCCGCGAAGTTCGATGGCGCCGACCATTATCTTGAAGGACGGCAAACCGGTACTGCTGATCGGCTCACCCGGCGGCAGCCGTATTATCGGCTATGTCGCCCAAGCCATCGTTGCGATCCTCGATTGGGACATGGATCCAGCGGCGGCGGTCGCCATGGGCCACCTAGTCAATCGTAACGGCAAGACGACGGACCTGGAAGCGGGCACCGAAGTGGTCGCATGGCAGTCGGCGTTGGAGGCCAAGGGGCACACGGTCAAGGTGCGGGGCATGAACAGCGGTCTGCACGCGATCCTGATCCAAAACGGCACGCTCTCCGGCGCTGCCGACCCAAGGCGCGAAGGGACGGTTCTGGCGGAGTAGGGGGCACTGTTCTCTCGCTCTACGTCATCCTGAGGTGCCCGACCGATGGGAGGGCCTCGAAGGACGCACAATTGCGGCAAGGTGCGTCCTTCGAGGCTCGCTCACGCGAGCGCTTCAGGATGACGGAATTGGTAAATCTCCCTCAAGCCCTAAACCCCATCGGGCCCGGCGGATTGGCGGCTTCGGCGGCGAGTGTGGCCAGAGCGGGTGCCAGACGGCTTGGATCGACCCCGGTCAGACTGATACGGACAGCCGGCCCGGAAACCGCCGGTTGGATCGCGAACCAGTCGCCGGGTGCCACCAGAACCTCTCGCCGTGCCAGGCGCTCGGCAAAGGCCTCACCGGTCCAGCCCGCAGGGAGGCGCAACCAGAGCTGTGGATTGTGCGGTTCGGTCTGATAATCGAGGCCGCTCAACATATCTCTCGCCACCGCATGGGCGCGCTCGAGGATGCGGGCTCTGGCGTGGGCCAACTCTCTGAGCGTGCCATCGGCGATCCAGGCGCAGGCGAGTTCGGTCATCAAAGGGGCCGCCATCCAGCTTGCCGTTTGTGCCGCCGCGCGTAGATCGGTGAGCAAGGCTGCGGGCGATGCGATCAACCCGACACGGAACCCCGGCGCGACGGTCTTGGAGAAGCTGGTGACATAGACCGTGCGCTCAGCGCTGATCGCAGCGATCGGGCGCACGCTCTCGTCCGGGCGATAATTTACGTCATCCTCGATGACCATCAGCCCAGCTTCCTCGACGATTTCGGCGATCCGTTTTCGGCGCTCTTGGGGCATCGTCGCGGTGGTTGGGTTTTGGGCGCTTGGCATGCAGTAGAGCGCTCGGGCACCAGGTGCGCGCGCCGCTTCGGCTAGGGCTTCCGGCACCAGGCCTTCGCCGTCAATTGCCACAGGAACCAACCGTAAGCCAAAGAACCGGGCGAGATCTCGGATGCCTGGATAGGTGAATTCCTCGACCAGCAGCGCATCTCCAGCCCGGGTCAAGGCTCCGAGTGCGATGGTGAGAGCCTGCTGTGCGCCATTGGTGACGATCAAACGGTCCGGCCCGACCTCATGGCCAAGCCCGGCGAGCCAGCCGGCAAGCACTTGGCGGTGGGCGAGGGCGCCTTGGCTGTCGGCATCGGTCAAAAGCGTAGCCACATCCGGGCGGCGGCTCATCTCATCCATTCCACGGCGCAAGACGGCGTCCAATTCCAGTCTTGGCGGCTGATTCTGGCTGAGATCGGCCGGTCCGCTTTCGGCATTATCCGGGGCAGCGGGCTCAGTTTTCCCGACATAGACGCCGCTGCCACGCCGCCGGCGAACCAATCCCTGGCGCTCGGCCAATTCGATCGCGCGGTAGACCGTGCCGACGGTCACACCAAGGGTTTCGGCCAGGGCTCGCATCGAGGGAAGACGGGTGCCGGGTGCGAGCACGCCGATTTCCATGTCCCGAGCCAAGCCCGCGACGATTGCACGATGCCGGGGCCCTGGGGTTTGATCGATATCTGGTATCCAGATTGTTGCCATAACAATAAAAAAGTTGATGCGATTACATAGAGAACTATACGATGAGGATAGAAACAATCCAGAAATTGTTATGGTAACAGTTGGGGATGACCATGACGGCGTTGAGCGTCAATCTGAACAAGGTCGCGATGTTGCGAAATCAGCGCGATTTACCGTACCCGAGTGTGGTTGAGTTCGCGCGCATTTCGATTGCCGCTGGCGCGCACGGCATCACTGTGCACCCGCGCCCGGACGAGCGCCATGTCCGCAAGTCGGACGTGCCAGAATTATCGGCGATGCTGCGCACCGACCACCCGAATATTGAATACAATATCGAAGGTTATCCGACCGAGGACTTCCTGGAGCTCTGTGAGAGCGTCAAACCGGATCAGGTAACATTGGTGCCGGACGCGCCGGATCAACGGACTTCGGATCACGGTTGGATTTTCGCTGAGACCAGCGAATTTCTACGCCCCATTATCGCTCGCCTTAAGGCCGGCGGTATGCGGGTTTCGGTCTTCGTCGATGCCGAGCCTGGCACCTCGGCTGGTGCGAAGGCGGTGGGGGCGGACCGGATTGAGATTTATACGGAACCTTTCGCGGACGCCTTCGGCACCGCTAATCAGGCGA
>JABIRP010000332.1 GCA_018699735.1 Rhodospirillaceae bacterium
ATCAAGGGCGGTCGCCGGGCCGGTGCGATCGCTGCGGCCAGGCGACCGCCCTTGATCGCGGAGAGATGTTTTCTGACGCAGTTCATCTCGTGAATGGTCGCGCCCGAGCGCAGCAGATCGTCGGTCAGAACCCGCTTGTCATCAAAGCTCACGTCATCGGCCGGTAGGGACAGCAGGGCCGAGCCACCGCCCGACATGAGACACAGCGCCAGATCGTCCGGGCCGAGGCTTTTCGCGAGGTCCAAGATCCGGCCTGCCGCATCGCGACCGGCCGCATCGGGGACCGGATGGGCCGCCTCGATGACTTCAATCCGGTCGCAGGCGATCCCGTGCTCATAGCGCGTGACAACCAGACCCTCTAGCGGTCTTTCCGGGCAGTTGGCCTGCCAATAATTCTCAACCGCACGCGCCATGGCACCGCCGGCCTTGCCAGCGCCAAGCACAACCGTTCTGCCCTTTGGCGGATCGGCCAGAATGCGCTTCAGATGAGGCGGCAGACACTTCGCCGGATCGGCCGCCGTGACGGCAGCTTCGAACAGGGATTTCAGGAAAGTTTCAGGATCTTGCACGGTCTGGCTCTAGCTAGTGTTGGGTGATCGACCTTATGAAGCAGGCCCGGCTGTCGCAAGGTCCTCCTTGATCAGATTTCAAGCAGGTGATTGCAACTGGGTCTGCATCGTTCTACATCCAAGGTTAGAGATAAAGTATAGCGCTCAGTGGAGACCGACCATGTCTAAACTGCTTGAGCCGAACGATCCGGCGCCCTTCGAGGTGATCAATCCTGAGGGGCGGTCACCGATCCTGTTCGTCTCGGACCATAACGGCAAAGCCGTACCACATGGGCTCGACAATCTTGGTGTCCATCAGTGGGAAATTGAGCGTCATATCGGCCATGATATCGGGATCGACATGGTTGCCCGCGCGCTTTCAGCGCATTTCGATGCGACGTTGGTTCTCGCCAATTATTCGCGGTTGGTGATCGATTGTAATCGCCGCCCAAGGGCTGAAGGCTCGATGCCGGAAGTCTCGGATACAACGCCGATCCCAGGAAACCGGGATTTGTCGGATGGCGCTCGCCAAGCCCGGATTGATGAGATCTTTACGCCGTATCACCAGGCAATCTCGCAGCGAATTAGCGTGATGCAGGACCGAGGTGTCGCGCCACTCCTGGTCGCTTTGCACAGTTTTACCCCAACCATGGACGGCCTCTTCCGGCCCTGGGAGATCGGAATTCTTTGGCTCGACGATGGACGGTTGGCGGTTCCATTGATGAGTGCCCTGCGCCGAGACCCGAAGCTGAGCATTGGCGATAATGAACCCTATTCCGGGCGCCATCCAGCCGGATACACCGTTGACCATCATGCTGAAAGCCACGGCATGGTGAATGTTGCCGTGGAGTTTCGCCAGGATCTGGTTGAAGACATTGATGGTGCCGGCCACTGGTCCGAGATCTTCGCCAAGGGGCTAGAGGCAGCGGTCGCCGAGTACGAGAAACAGGAAGTCGCGATATGATCCCCCGACCGAGTTTCACGATGGGTATTGAGGAAGAATATCTGCTCGTCGATCGTGACACCCGGGATTTGATCCAGACGTCTCCGGATGCCTTGTTGGGTGAGCTGGAGGGCGAGCTTGGGTCACAGATTTCCACCGAATTTCTGCAGTCGCAAGTCGAGGTTGGAACCAAAATCTGTTCCACCGCCGGTGAGGCACGCGCCGATCTAGCGCGGTTGCGTCGAGGCGTCAGCCAAGCTGCCGAGCGTCACGGGTTTGGCATGATCGCCGCCTCAACCCACCCATTCGCACGGTGGGGAGAACAGCGGCGGACGGAGAACCTGCGTTATCAGCAACTCGCCGACGATTTGCAGGGCGTTATTCGGCGCCTGGTGATTTGCGGCATGCATATTCATATCTGCATCGAGGATCCGGATTTGCGGATCGATCTGATGAACCAGATTTCATACTTCCTGCCGCATATTCTGGCACTATCGACCTCCTCACCCTTCTGGGAGGGTCGGGACACCGGGCTCGCCTCATATCGCTTGAGCGTGTTCGACACCTTGCCCCGTACCGGCTTGCCAACGGTCTTCGACAATTGGTCCGAGTATGAGCGACACGTGAACATTCTGGTTCAGACCGGGGTTATTGAGGACGCGACGAAGATCTGGTGGGATATTCGGCCCTCTGCCCGCTATCCGACACTGGAGATGCGGATCTGTGATGTGGCCACGTCAATCGATGATGCGATTGCGATTGCCGCGCTGCTGCAGTCTCTGTTGCACATGCTCTATCGGTTGCGGCTAGGCAACCAACGCTGGCGGCAGTATTCCGGCATGTTGATCCAGGAAAACCGATGGCGTGCTCAGCGATACGGGATCGACGAGGGTCTAATTGATTTCGGGAAACGCGAAATGCATCCCTATGCGGCTCTGCTGGAAGAAATGGTCGAACTGGTGCGCGAGGACGCTGAGGAACTCGGGTGTACGACTGAGTTGGCGCATGTGCATACGATCCTGGAGCGCGGCACTAGCGCCCACCGTCAGCGCCGGGTGCTCGGCGCGGCGATTGAGACTGGCAAGAGCCGGGAGGAGGCGTTGAAAGCCGTGGTCGACGATCTTATTGAAGCCAGTGGTGCAAATCTCAGCCCTTGACCCCTGACTCCAGACCCTGGACCTTTAGTGAGGCCAATACCAAATTAACCAATGAGATTGACCGATGGAGACCCCACATGAGCACGCCCATTAATACTCCGGCCGATAGCTTCGACGCCCAAACCAAAACCGAGCTTGAGGCTGCCGCCTTCCGTACGCTGGTCGCCCACCTTGATGAACGCAGCGATGTTCAGAACATCGATATGATGAATCTAGCCGGTTTCTGCCGCAATTGTCTCTCCAAGTGGTACCGCGCCGCCGCTGAGGAGAAAGGGTTGGACCTGTCCTACGATCAGGCCCGCGAAATTGTCTACGGCATGCCCTATTCCGAATGGAAAGCGCAGCACCAGACAGAAGCCTCGGCCGACAAGCTGAAGACCTTCGATAAGGTCACCAAAGGCGCTGACCACTGAGATTGAATAATGAATTAGTAACCCGCTTCCCGGCCGACCTACGGGAGAGCCGGGATCTCGGTCAGGTTTCACGGCATCATCTCATCGGGACCCCGGATAGCCGCTTCGCGTCTTCCGGGGAGCGGCATACGTGGGGTGAGATATCAGCGGTTCGGCTTACGGCCGCATCGCGAACCGGCTCGGCCCGGTCTCTCGTAATGGTGCCGCCGTCTCGGCGAAATCGCAGAGCAGGGCGCGAGTATCGCGGGGGTCGACGATCTCTTCGATCCAGAAACTTTCGGCCGAGCGGAACGGTGATCGCAGCTTGTTCAGCCGATCCTCGATCTCAGCGAGCTTGGCATCGGGGTCCTCGGCTTCGCTGATATCGGCGCGGTAGGCGGCTTCGATGCCACCCTCGAGCGGCAAGGATCCCCAGCGTCCCGACGGCCAAGCGTGGCGGGTGCAGTACCGCCCGCCGTTCTTATGTGCGGCCCCGGCTACACCGAAACAATTGCGAATGATGACCGAGCACCAGGGCGTCGTTGTTTGCCACATGGCGGACATCGCGCGCACGCCTTCCTTGATGGTCCCGGCTTGCTCCGACTCGAGCCCAATCTGAAAGCCCGGGCAGTCGACCAGGTACACCACCGGCAAGTGGAAGGTTTCCGCCATGTCGACGAACTTGATGACTTTTTTGCAGGTCGCCGCCGTCCAACATCCGCCATAGGAGTAGGGGTCGCTCGCCATAACGGCGACCGGCCAGCCATCGAACCTGGCAAACCCGGTGATGACCGAGCGGCCGTACTGTCGGCCCATCTCGAAGAACGAGCCCTCATCGACGAGCGCCTCTACGATCGGCCGCATCTTGTAGACCTTGCGGATGTTGCGCGGCACCGCCTCAATCAGCCAATCGACCCGACGGTTCGGATCATCCTCGCGCGGGCCACGCGGCGGCAGTTCATGCACTGAGCTCGGCAGGTATGAGAGAAACTTTCTGGCACACTCGAAAGCTTCTTCCTCGGTATCGACCGCATGATCGACGGCCCCTGCCTTCAACTGGATCTGATAGCCACCGAGCTCGTTCTTGGTGAGATCCTGACCGGTTCGAGCGACAACCGGAGGGCCGGCGACGAAGAGAGCGGATTTGTCCTTGATCATGACCGAGTAATGCGAGGCCGCCAGATGAGCTGCCCCCAGGCCGGCCACAGAGCCCAAGCCCAAGCCGACACGCGGGACTGTGCCCATATTTGCGACCACCCACTCCCATCCGGCGACGCCCGGGACATTCGCCCGGCCCGTGGTTTCGATAGTTTTCACCGATCCACCGCCGCCGGATCCTTCGACCATGCGGATCAGGGGAAGGCGCAGTGCATTCGCCATCTGTTCACACATCGTGTGTTTTTCTTTGATCGTTGCGTCAGCGGAACCACCGCGCACGGTGAAATCGTCGCCGCCGATGATTACCGGACGACCGCCGACTTTGGCCTTGCCGAAAACGAAGTTGGAGGGCGTCAGTTTGGCGAGGTCGTTGTTTTCATCGTATTCCGCCATGCCGGCGACCTTGCCAAGCTCATGGAAGCTGTCCTGGTCCGCCATTGAGGCAACGCGTTCACGGATGGTGAGGCGACCGCCGTCCTTTTGTCTTTTTACTCGCTCAGGCCCACCAAGTTCCTCGGCAAAGGCTTCACGGCGGCGCAGTTCATCGAGTTCGTTTTGCCAGGACATGCTCTTGTTTCCAGTGATATTGGAGGCTCGGGTTGGGTGAGTTTAGCGCCAATCTCGGCGATGAACAGCCACCCACGAGCAAGAGCCGCTGGCTTGGCCTTGCCAACGAACTGGTCTAAACGGGAGGATGAAATATTGGCTGTGACCCCAAATTTGAAGAGGCGGGTATGAATTACGATCCTCAGGAATTCAAGGCGCTTACCTTTCACGATGCCGTTGCGAAATTCGCCGATGGCTCGGACACGCCGCGCGCTTATTTGGAGCGATGCCTCGCGGCGGCCGCCGAGCGGGAGCCGGTGGTCAAGGCCTTCGTCACATTGAACGAAGAGACAGCGCGCGCCGCCGCTGACGCCAGTTCACAGCGTTGGAAGGCGAGCGCACCACTGTCGGCGATTGATGGCATGCCTGTCGGTATCAAGGACCTACTGGAGACCAAGGAGATGCCAACCCAGATGGGGTGCGAGGCCTACATCGGTAATTTCCCGAAGAACGACAATTCCGCAGTTTGGGCGCTTCGCCAGGCCGGTGCCGTGATATTCGGCAAGACGGTGACGGCGGAGTTGGGCGGCAATCATCCGGGGCCGACCACCAACCCTTTTGACCCAGAACGCACGCCGGGCGGCTCGTCATCCGGTTCGGCGGCGGCAGTCGCAGCCGGAATGATGCCAGCCGCCATCGGCTCACAAGTTGGCGGCTCGATCATCCGGCCGGCAGGGTTCTGTGGGAATTTTGCCTTGAAGCCGACCCAGGGCGGCATCCATCGGGGCGAGCGCCAGGCCACGTCGATGAGTACGCACGGACCACATGCCGGCTCGATTGAGGATATGTGGCAGGTCGCAATCGAGATCGCTAGCCGGGCCGGCGGCGACCCTGGGCGAACCGGTCTCATGGGCCCTATGACGACGCCGTCTCCGGTTAAGCCTGAGCGCCTTATCGTGCTCGAAACCAAGGGCTGGGCGAAGCTCGATGATGCGAGCCGGAGCGCTTTCGAGCAGCTCCTGGATAATCTGCAACGCGCCGGCGTTAAACTGCTTCGGCGGGCGGATCATTCTGCGGTTGAGGCGCTTGAAGCGTCGGTTTCAAACGCGACCCAAGTCACCACAACCATCACCGCTTGGGAAAACCACTGGAACCACCGCAATCTCATCGATCGCATTCCGGACGGCGTTAGCGAGCGGATAAAGGCGACCCTGGCCAAGGCCGAGGCGATGACACCGGATGATTACCGGCAACTGCTTCTGGAGCGCGAGATGGCACGCCAAGCCCATACCGCCTTGGCGCCGCTTGCTGCTGCGGTTGTCA
>JABIRP010000333.1 GCA_018699735.1 Rhodospirillaceae bacterium
CATGTCCGCCTCCCGGCGTACCCCCTCAGCGAAGGGGACTTGGAAGCCAGGCTCGCGTTTCAGGTTCGCATTGGTGGCGCCGCTCGCACTGGCGCCGCCGGATGAGCAATCAATGACATCGACACCCCGCGCTTTGAGCTCTTGGGCAAAAACAATCGTGTCCTCCAGATCCCAGCCATCAATCACGCCATCGACCGAAGACACCCGCACGAATAAGGGTGTGCCATCAGGCAAGGCTGAACGGACAGCTTCAGCGATCTCCAGCGGGAACCGCATACGTCCTGCACGGTCGCCACCGTATTTGTCGTTGCGCTGATTTGAGACCGGCGAGAGAAAGCTCTGCAACAGATAGCCATGCGCCATATGGATTTCGACAACCTCGAATCCGGCGGCGACGGCGCGCTTGGCGGCAGCGATCATAGCCTCCCGGGTACGCTGCAGGTCGGCATCATCCATGGGCTTCGGCACCGGCCACCCATCGGCCATTGGCACTGCTGACGGCGCCAGTGGCTGCCACGGTTGATCGCCGCGGGCGATGTCCGTTTCCGTCATGACCGCATTGCCGTGCCACGGGCGCTGCATGCTCCCTTTACGACCGCCATGCCCAAGCTGGATCGCCGGGACAGAGCCGTGCTTGCGCATAAAATCGGTGATCGGCTTGAAAGCCGTAACCTGATCGTCGTTCCAGATGCCGAGACACCCGTGGGTTATGCGCCCCTCAGGCAGGACACCTGACGCCTCGACGATGATGGTACCGGCGCCGCCAAGTGCGAATTTGCCGTAATGCACTTGGTGGAACTCGTTCGCCAGGCCGTCGGTGGCGGAATACTGGTCCATCGGCGGGATCACGACCCGGTTCGGCAAGGTTATCGAGCGGATCTTCAAAGGCGTGAATAGTAGTGGCGCGTCGGCGCTCATGAGGTCTCTCCGTCTCTCCCTGGAAAGCACGAAAACTAGCCGCGCCGGTTTGTTGTTTTCAAGGGTTCTATTGTCGCGCCTGTCCGTGCGACTATCTGGAACCCTAATCCCGCACCAATTCCGCCTGACGGAGCAGTCCCAATGCCGATCATCAACCGCATATCCGATTTCCACGAAGAGCTGACAGCGTGGCGTCGTGACCTGCATGCGCATCCCGAAATCGCCTTTGAAGAGCATCGGACCTCCGCAATCGTTGCCGAGAGATTGAAGGAAATGGGTATCGAAGTGCATCAGGGGCTGGCGGGAACCGGCGTCGTCGGCACGCTCCGCTCAGGTTCCGGGCCGGCGATCGGCCTGCGGGCTGATATGGACGCACTGCCGATGGCTGAAACCGGCGACCTGCCGCACCGCTCGACCAATGAGAACAAGATGCACGCCTGCGGTCATGATGGGCACACGACAATGCTGCTTGGTGCCGCCAAGTATTTGGCTGAAACGAAGAATTTCGACGGCACGGTGCATTTCATCTTTCAACCCGCTGAGGAAGGCCATGGCGGCGGCCAGGTAATGGTCCAGGATGGTTTATTCGATCTTTTCCCGGCCGAAGAGGTCTACGGAATGCACAACATGCCGGGCATGGCGGTTGGCGAGTTCGCTGTTCGCCCCGGGCCAATGATGGCCGGCCGGGACAATTTTGAAATCCGTATTCGCGGTAAAGGCAGTCACGCCGCGATGCCTCATTGGGGCGTTGACCCGGTCATTGTCGGTGCGAATGTCGTGATGGCGATGCAGACCATCACCAGCCGAAACATCGACCCGCAACAGGCTCTGGTGGTCAGTATTACCCAATTTCAAGCCGGCGATACCTTCAACGTCATCCCGCATGAAATTACACTGAAGGGCACCTGCCGGGTGTTCGACCCGGAATTGCGTGAAACCCTGCCAGGGCGCATCACCCATATTATCGAAGGCATCGCTGGAACTTACGGTGCAACCGCCGAGCTCGAGTACTTTCATGGCTACCCCGCGACCGTGAATACGGTGGAGCAATCCGCGTTCTGCGCCGAGGTTGCCGAAGAGGTTGCAGGTGGCGCGGACAAGGTGAACCTCAATCCGGTTCCTTCCATGGGAGCCGAGGATTTCTCCTACATGCTGCTAGAGCGTCCGGGATGTTACATCTGGACCGGCAACGGCGAGAGCGCCGGTCTGCATCACCCGGAGTATGATTTCAACGACCAGGCGTTGTTGCACGGCGCCAGTTATTGGTCACGCCTGGTTGAAAGGCGGCTGGCCAAATCCGCATAACGCCCACATTTGGAGGACCCCATGGCTGAAGGCATTATGTATGCGTGGTTCGCGTTAACGGCGCTGTCCGTGGCATTCGTCGTGATCGACATTCCAAAGACACCCGAATCCGGGGTCTTGAAGTGGGCCTTCGTCATATTGGTCATCTTCACCGGCCCGCTTGGTGCGTTCTTCTACGTGCTTGGCTGTCGTGAGCCGTTGAAGGGGACCCATGCGGAATACGTTTCGGTGCGTTGGCGTCAGGTCCTGGGGTCGACCATGCATTGTGCTGCGGGCGACGGATTGGGCATCTTTGCCGGTGCGGTTATTGGCGCGGTGATGCACCTCTCTCCTTGGTCGGATCTCGGACTGGAGTACCTACTCGGTTTCAGTTTCGGTTGGGGTTATTTCCAAGCTTTCGCGATGAAGGACATGGTCGGCGGCTCTTACACGCGTTCGCTCAAGGAGACATTCATACCCGAGCTGCTGTCGATGAACCTTCTGATGGCGGGTATGGTGCCGACCATGCGCTTCCTGATGCCGCGTATTGAGGGTGCCAATGATCCAACAACGCCGGCTTTCTGGTTTGTCATGTCGATGGCGTTGATCGTCGGTTTCGCGCTGGCCTACCCGATGAACTGGTGGCTGGTCGCGCGCAATATGAAACATGGCATGCTGACAATTGGCCCAGAGGGCGGGGGGCATTCAGGGCATGCCCCAGAGCCGGCCCCAGAGCCGACCCCAGAGCCGGCACCGGAACATGGGGCCGGACATGCATCTGTTGGGGGTCACGAAGCTAGCGGCCATGAAGCTAGCGGTCACGAAGCGGGCGGTCACGAAGCGGGCGGCCATGAAGCTGGAGAGCGGCCCGGATCTGGCACGGTCTTGGCGATGAGCGGGCTCTCTTTCGCCATTTTCTTTGCCGGCTTGTGGCTAGCCGGAGGATTTTTTGGTTAGTCAGGGCAGAAATCCAAATGGCAGGATTGACGGCTTTCGTATCGGCCCTCTCATTCCGATTTTGTCAGGCGGATTCGCAGTCGTTGGCCTGCTTGTCTGGACGGTGATATCGCTTGCGGGATCCGCTGATAGTGGACGAGCGGTTCTCTTTCCTCCGTGGTACGATTCAGTACGCGTGATGGACGCCGTGGCGCGTGCGGATGGTTTGCTCGTGCGTGAGGGAATGTTCCCAAATGTCATGATTGTCCTGACGGATAGCCCAGATTTTTCCAGAAGAGTTCGTGATTTGGGAGCCTGGGCCGTTAGCGATCCGATCCTGGCCCTTGGATGTGGGGTAAACCGAAAATCTCCGATCGAGAGAGAGGCGCGCCTCGCAAAATTATCCCGGAGAAACAGTCCCAGGAAATGAGGATTGCGTTGCATACATTAAACGTGACATATTTTAGGGACTTTATAAGCAAATTTGTTGGTAGGAATGGCATCAGATACCGAGCTGGATGATCTTGATAAAAAAAGTCTGAAAGTCCTGGCGGACACCATGAAGGATTCGGTGTCCGATAAAGAGATGCATTCCCGAATTGAAAAAGCAGTCCAGTCCGGTCAGAGACGAGACTTGGATGACGCCTCCTCGCATTTCGACAACATGCCGATTGAGGCCAAACAATCGGTCGGCCAGGGGGCAGTAAAGGTTGCGAAGAAGGTTCGCGCTCAAATGCCGAAACGCGTTGCTGATCGTCTAACCGAGGACATCCCGGAAAACACCAGCATCGAATGGGGACAACCGGACCGTTCAAGCCCACCGTTGCGGGCAGCACCGCCGCCGCGCCCGCAAGAACCTGCGCCTCAGCCCGAAGCCACTTTGGACGACGAACCAGAGGGGCAAACCTGGGATTGGCAAGCCGTACCGGAAGACAGCGTCACGAAGTCCAAGAAAGCTAAAAAGGGCAAAACCGACGATGAATTTGCGGAACTGCGCGCCATGATGGTCGGACCCGACACCGGGCGGTCCTGGTAGTGCTCATTGGTAGCGCTCTATAGATTTTAAGTTAATGTCGGCCTGTAATTCGTTGATTTAAATAATTTTATTACGGCCTATGCCTCAAAGAATGCTTGCTGTTCATCATCGATTGTAGCGTCCGTCGCATCCACTCGATCGAGAATTACATCCGATAGGTCCGTCCCTCGTAAATCGGCTCCGCGAAGGACCGCGAGGGTGAGATCGGCGCCCTTGAGGTTGATGTGGCGTAGATCAGCACCGACCGCAGATATGTGCCGCAGACTGGCACCGGCCAGGTTTGTCGGCAACAGCGCCCCACCTTCCAATGAAAGCGAGCGGATCTGGGCGCCATCAAGCATGGCATGATCCAATTTGGCGCCAGAAAGGTTGGAACCACGAAGGTCGCACCCGCCCATTTGGCAGCCCCGGAAATCGGCTTTATTGACTTGAGCCGCCTGGATTTGCGCACCGGTCAAATCGACATTGCACAAGATGACACCGGTGCCCATCAGAGCGGTAAGGTTGGTTTTGGATAGGGTTTCCACACTCCGCAAATCAAACCCCCGCACATCGAGTTGCCGGCCATCATGCGACCCTGTAGCAACCCAAATCTCGTGCTGCTCGAGCATATGCTCCAATGTATCCGGCAAATCATCGGCCGTTGGCCCCATCGGCTCGTCGGTCATGGCGCCGTCCATCTCGGCGCCGCGCAACTCGGTCATGTCCATCTGGGCGCCGTTGAGGATCGAATCGCGCATATTCGCGCCCTGCATATTGGCCCAACTCAGATCGGCGCCTTCCAGATTGGCGCCGGTAAAATCCGCCCCCTCCAGGTTGGCCCGAGTGAGTTGGCAATCCTTCATCAAGGCGCCTTTGAAGATCGTATTTGAAGCGATACCTCCGGCGATCCGAGCGCGCGTAAGATTGGCGCCGGTAAAATCCGCCTGTCGCATTTCGGTCGGGCCGGATTCAACCTCAATCATCTTGAGGTCGCCGCGAATGTCCTTTTCGGCGATATTTCCGACCCGCATGTCCGCGTCGACAAGGTTTGCCCCGGCCAGGTTGGCACCGCGCAAACTGGCGCCTCTAATATCGGTTTTGACGAAACTGGCAGCTTCCAAGTTCGCGTCGCGCAAATTACAAGCGAAGAGAGACGCATAATCGAATACCGCGCCTTTCATGTTGGCGTTCGTAAGCCGCGCCCCAGTCAAGTCGGCATCGGTCAAATCCTGTCCGGAGAAATCCAGCCCAGAGAGATCGAAAAATGACAGGACAGCCCGGGCACCACCCATTTTGGCGGTGCGGTACATCTGATGGCGCTTCAGAACCGCATCCAATTCCTCTTGGGTCAAGCGCTCTAGCGATGATGTCTTCTCGGTTGCGGCCATAAAAAGGTCGGTCCAGTGCTTGTCGCGAAGGTCTTGGACTTATAAAACAAAAGGATACAGTAGTTAGACGCAACTTGTCACCAGCGTCTCGTGGGGCCCGATTCCCTGCAGGCTCCGAATTGGCGGCGGTCTGCGCGAGAAACTGCTATATTTGTCGGGGCGAGAACGCGGTGGCGTTCCACGACTCCAACACGGAAGCGAAATATGGTCGGAGACCAGGACAGCAACGGCAACGACAGCGGAGAGGAAAGATCCTCATCCGGTGGCCGACCTGCGTCCTTGTCGGAACTTTATGATTCGCTAACTGCTGTCGACAATGTACTCGACCCGATGCCGATTTCCGTCGTGGCAGTGGATCGCGACTCCAGGATTATTTTGGCGAATGAACGTCTACTCCGACAATTCGGCTTTACCCGCGCCGATCTGCTGCGTCGCCCATTGGATGTCATATTTCCGGGCACGAAAATTGACTGCGGCTGGAATGAACAGGAACGGGTCTACGCAATCGTAGAGCATGAGGGCGAACGCCTGGGCGCGTCCGGTGATCTCACCGGTCAACGCCGCGACGCCAGCGAGATGAACCTCAAGGTCGAAGCCCACCCGCATGAATTTGGCGATGACATCATCATCTTTCTTTCTGTTCTTGATATCGCCGAGGCCCGAAAGGCTAAACGGGCCATGCGACAACGCGAAGAACTCTTGCGCATGGTCATATCCGGCATCCCGGCCATGGTCAGTGCGAAGGACAAGCAGGGCCGTTACCTCCTGGTGAACGAGTACCAGTCTGAAATTTTGGGGGTCTCGGCGGCTGACGCAATCGGCAAGACCACCAGTGAGGTCCTTGGCGACGAGGCCGGTGCCGCCATTGACGCGCTTGACCGCCGGCTAACCCAAGGTACCGGGCTATTTTTCAGTCTCGAAGAAAAATATCCCGACAGCGACGGCCGTGAGCGCATATGGCTGACGACCAAGTCAGCGATCCGTGCCGACAACGGGTCTGTCGACAAAGTGATCAGTGTATCGATCGATATCAGCGAGAAAAAGTTCCTCGAGGAACGCGCCGAGGGCATGGCCAACTACGACGCCCTGACGGGCCTGCCAAATCGACCGGTTTACGTGCGGCGTCTGCAAGATACGTTGGGGCATGCCAAGCGGGCCCGCACGCGAGCGGCGATCGCTGTATTCGACCTCGATAATTTACGCGGTTTGGACTCTGAGCACGGTGAAGGATTGGCCGACTACCTCTTGCGCCGAGCCTCCATCCGCATGAGCCCAGCGCTTGGCGAGGATGATGTGGCGGCGCGGGTCGGTAACGACTCTTTTGCCGTCATTCTCTCTGAGACCGCCTCAGGTGATGCCGCCAAGAAAACCGCCGCAAAAATGCTGGAGAGCTTGACCAAGCCCTTCCAATACCGCGAAAAC
>JABIRP010000045.1 GCA_018699735.1 Rhodospirillaceae bacterium
CCCTCATTAGACGGCAGTACGCCGTCAGCAATCAGGAAGGAGGATGCGCGCAGGTGATCGGCAACCACTCGATGTGAGATCTTGTGCGGGCCATCCGGATCGGTATTCGAGGCTTCGGCCGAGGCTTCAATTAGGGCGCGCATCAGGTCGACATCGTAATTATCGTGCTGGCCTTGCATGACAGCGGCAATGCGCTCAAGACCCATGCCGGTATCGATCGAAGGGCGCGGCAGGCTGATGCGTTCATCCGCCGTGACCTGCTCGAACTGCATGAAGACCAGGTTCCAGATTTCGATGAACCGGTCACCATCCTCATCCGGGCTGCCCGGAGGACCGCCTGGGATATTTGGGCCGTGGTCGAAAAAGATCTCGGAACACGGACCGCAGGGGCCAGTATCGCCCATGGCCCAGAAATTATCCGAGGTCGGAATGCGGATGATCTTGTCGTCGGGCAGGCCGGCGACCTTGCCCCAAAGATCGAACGCCTCGTCATCTTCGGCATAGACCGTGACCAGGAGCTTGTCCTTGGGCAACCCGTACTCCTTGGTGATTAGATTCCAGGCGTACTCAATTGCGTTCTCTTTGAAGTAGTCGCCGAAAGAGAAATTGCCGAGCATCTCGAAGAATGTGTGATGGCGTGCGGTATAGCCGACATTGTCGAGATCGTTGTGTTTACCGCCAGCGCGCACGCATTTCTGAGAGGTCGCAGCGCGCACATAGTCGCGCTTCTCAGCCCCGGTAAACACGTTCTTGAACTGCACCATACCGGCATTGGTGAACAACAATGTCGGATCATTCACCGGCACGAGCGGGCCCGAGGAGACGACCTCGTGTCCGTTCTTGGCGAAATAATCCAGAAATGCTGTCCGTATGTCGTTCGCGGTCTGCATGGGCTCTCATCCCGGCACCACCCCACCCGCGCGGCCGAATGGCCGGGAGCCGGCGGCGCCCCTCAAAAAATAGGTCACCGCTTGTACTGGCTTGCCTGGTTTATGTCCAGAAACCCTGGTAGATCGAAACGGATTCTCCACTAAGATATGGGCCAACATAGGCCCCAACATAAACAAAGGGCGCGACAATAGCCGCGCCCTCGCAATTTATTCTGATTAAATTCAGGCTTATTCGCCTGCAAGTTCTCCCGGCATCGTGATGCCATCGTCTTCTGTGGGTTCGGCCGCGTCATCTTCCGGTCCGGCAATCATCGCGTCGTCTAACAGACCCGCGTTTTGACGGATCGCACGCTCGATCTCATTTGCCACATCTGGATTTTCGCCTAGGAAATTCTTGGCGTTCTCACGACCTTGGCCAATACGTTGGCCCGAGTGCGAGAACCAGGAACCAGACTTCTCGACAATATTTGCGTTTACCCCGTGGTCCAGCAACTCGCCCATCTTGGAGATGCCCTCGCCATACATGATATCGAACTCAACCGTGCGGAATGGCGGTGCCACCTTATTTTTCACCACCTTGACCCGGGTCTGGTTGCCGACGACCTCGTCACGGTCCTTGATCTGACCGATACGCCGGATGTCGAGGCGAACCGAGGCGTAGAATTTCAACGCATTGCCACCGCTCGTCGTCTCCGGACTACCGAACATCACACCGATCTTAAGACGGATCTGGTTGATGAAGATGACCAGACAATTCGAGCGCGCGATTGAAGATGTCAGCTTGCGCAGCGCCTGGCTCATCAAGCGGGCCTGCAGGCCCACATGACTGTCACCCATTTCACCTTCAAGCTCCGCCCGCGGCACCAAGGCTGCAACAGAGTCGATAACCAACACATCGATAGCGCCGGAACGCACCAGGGTGTCCGTAATTTCCAACGCCTGTTCACCGGCATCTGGCTGCGAGATCAGTAGCTCGTCGAGATCCACGCCAAGTTTGCGGGCATAGCCCGGGTCCAGCGCATGTTCAGCATCGATAAATGCACAGGTGCCACCGGTCTTTTGCGCTTCGGCGACCACATGCAGCGCCAGTGTCGTTTTGCCCGAGCTCTCCGGCCC
>JABIRP010000334.1 GCA_018699735.1 Rhodospirillaceae bacterium
CGAAACGAGTCGTCCGGTTGTGAAGAGCCTCCCAAGGCAACCAGCAAGGCCGGCACCAGTTCGGTCAGAAGCTGGCGGGCCCTCTCGCTCCGTGTCGCACGGTATCGTCCATGGTGCCAGGCACGAATTCGGCTCGCCACCTGGTCCGGGTCCTCGAACCCCATGCTGGCGAGAGTGCGGACCGTTTCAGGGTCGTTTTCCACCCCGGTGAAAACCAGGGAGCTGGCTTCGCCTGTCGGTGCCGAGAGTGGCGCTGAATCCTCGAAAAGGGCGCCGTAGTCCTGGGCGACGGTTCGCAGATGGCCAACCAATTGGGTCTCGAAGTCCTCATAGGTGTCGAAGCCCAAGAATGCAGCGACCGCTGCCAGTTTGTCCTCGGTCTCCGGCAGGCTATGGGTTTGCGCATCAGCAATCATTTGCAGGCGATGCTCGGCGGTCCGCAGGAAGCGGTATGCCGCAAGCATTTCATCAGCTATTGGCTGGGTAACACGCCCGGCATCAACCAGCGCCGCCATGGCGCTTGCGGTCGGCTTCTCACGCAGGCGGCCGTCCCGGCCACCCCAGATCAACTGCTGGGTCTGGACGAAGAACTCGATCTCGCGAATGCCGCCCCGCCCGAGCTTTAGGTTATGCCCGGGAATTATGATCTCATGCCCACCCTTATGGGCGGCGATCTGGCGTTTGATCGAATGGATGTCCCGCACGGCAGCGAAGTCGAGGAACTTGCGCCAGACGAATGGCTGGATGCGATCCTGGAAATTCTTGGCGGCGGCCATATCGCAGGCGACCGGTCTGGCCTTGATCATGGCCGCGCGTTCCCAGTTCTGGCCAAGGCTTTCGTAATAGTTTTCCGCGGCTGTGACCGAGATCGCCAGCGGCGTGGCCGAAGCATCTGGGCGTAATCGCAGGTCGGTGCGGAAGACGTAACCGTCTGGCGTGCGCTCCTCCATAATCTTGACCATTTGGCGGGTCATTTGGACGAAGGATTTCTGGATTTCACCGAATTCTGAGAACCCCGGGGTTTCGTCGTCATAGAAGACGATCAGGTCTATGTCGCTTGAGTAGTTCAGCTCACGCGCGCCGTGTTTGCCCATGGCGAGGCAGACCAGACCAGAGCCTGGGAGCGGGTCCGCCAGACGTTCGGGTGTCGCCTCGAACGGCAGCTTACCGGCCCGAATAGCGTCGGCCACAACGTGGCGCCATGCCAATGACAGGCCCAGGTCGGCTATTTCGGTCAATGCGTCCGTCACTTGCTCCAGGGACCAAAGCCCTGTGATATCGGCGATCGCTATGGCGAGTGCGGCGTTGCGTTTGGCCTGGCGGAGGCGTTGCATAACATTGTTGAGAGAAAGCTCATGCGCCGGGGTCTGCCGCAGGGAATTGAAGAGAGCCGCGATGGTCGTATCCGGTCCTAAATCCAACAGCTCGATGGCGAAGGCCTGATCCCGCAACAGCAACTGGGTGAGGTAGGGACTGTTCGCGAAGATCCCGCGCAGCAGCGCAGCACCCGACGCATTGTCAGAGATGGTCCGGGCGGCGCTCTCCAGTTCGGCATTACCGGTCATGGCCGGGCGTTCCAGCCAATGCTCCATGCCGACCCGTGCCGCGTCCTCGTCGAGCACTTTCGGTAGGATCTTCAAATTGTCGAGCACAATACGCCTCACTTCAGTCTTCGCCCCAGGTGACATTTCACCTCAAGAGGCAATGCGCCACGTTCGGAGGGTCCGGTCAAGTGTTGGCAGTAGGCGCGGTGGCGGCGGCGATCGTTTCGGCAAATTCTGTCGCGGCTGGCGCAAGCGATGTTCCGGTCGTGGTGATCAAGCCTATATCTCGGGCAATTTCCGGGCGATGCAATCGGATGCATTTGAAATTACCGCTTGGCACGGCGATCGGCGGCATGATCGTGATGCCGAGCCCGGCCTCGACCATGGAAAACAGGCTCTGGTGGTGCACGACCTCGAGTTTTGGCCGTAACACCCGTCCGGCGTCGGAAAACAGAGTTTCTACCTCCCGATAGACGGCCGAAATTCGAGGCATCAACAGCATCGGCTCATCCAGAATATCCGATATGCTCAATGCATCTCGATCAGCCAGATGATAAGTCGGTGACATAACGACAGCGTAGGGGTCAATTCTGAGCAACCGGAAGTCAAATCCGCGAATCGCCTGATTGAACGGCCCAAGGCCGAGTTCGACTTCGTCGCGCGACAACAGGTCCAAAATCTCGTTTGCGTAAACCTCACGAATCTCGATCGAAATATTCGGGTGGTTGATCGCGAAATTCGAGATCGCGTCCGGCAGCATGGAAGAAACGCAGCTTGGCGATGCGGCAATTCTCACCCGACCGCGTTCCAAACCGCGGTGCTCGCGGAAGTTTCGGACCAATTCATCGAGATCGCGAAGCGTTCCGCGCACCTGTTGCAGGAGTTGTTCGCCAGGCTCGGACAAACGAACCGAGCGCGTGGTTCGATGCAACAGCGGTAGGCCGAGTTGCGCCTCCAGCGCCTGAACGTGGGCTGTAATTGCCGGTTGAGAGCGATTGAGGCGATTGGCTGCGTTCTTAAAACTCAACCCTTCCGCCACGGCGACGAAGGACTCGAGCTGTTTCAATGTGATGGGAAATGGACTCATAGTTCAGTTTTACTGATTAATAATTCCGATCTTTCTATTTGAGTGAATAATTGATTTGCTGTCAACTCCGTTCAGTGCGAACCGGCGCCTCGGATGATGCGTTCGAGAGTGCCGAGTTCACGATTGCCCGATAGCAGAAAGCGGAGGCGTAATCATGCAGACGATCGACGGTAATCGAGGTGGCTTGAGCGCAGCTAGGGATGCCCACGGGCGATCGATCTTCCCAATCTTCCATGATTTGCCATCTGAGATCTGTGCCGAGCTCTGGCGTCGAATATCATGGCGCGAAGTCGCCGCACGCTCGGTCATCGTGTCTCGCGAAGATCTGGGCGATGAGGTTTACTTCATCGCCACGGGCATCGTGCGGATCGTGAATTATTCCGAGTCGGGACGGGTCATGGAACTGGCGTCCCTACCGCCTGGCTCTCTTTTTGGGGAATTGTCTGCGATTGATGGCGGCGCTCGGTCCGCCACGGCGCTCGCGAAAACCCAGAGCCGGATTGGAATACTGTCTGGGGCCGACCTGATGGAATTGGTTTCCGGCTGCGGCGCGCTCGCGGTGGCCTTGTTGCGCCACCTGGCGAGTGTCATTCGGGCCGATAATGAGCGGATCGAGAGCCTGATCTTCATGAATGGCGAGCAGCGGGTTTGCATGAAGCTGGTTTCCAACATGGTGCCAGATCCGGGCGACGTGTCGCGCCAGATCGTCTATCCGGTCCCCTCGCAGGTTGAATTGGCCAATGGCACCGGTGTTACCCGTCAGTCGGTTGTCCGGATATTTCGCAAATTGATGGATGACAATGTTTTAGAACGCCATGGCCGGATGTTGCGGGTGTGTGATCAGGACCGGTTGCGCGACCTGGCTTTGGGCGAAAAGCGACCGAAGTGACTCATCTGTTACTTATGCATTTAAATAAAATTTGACTTAATTGTCTTCACAAACGCCGAACGACCGGCGTGAGATCTTGGAGGACAAGAAATGACCACCCAATTCGAGACCACCCCATTCACGCCGACCCAAACCCTGCCAGTGGGCCCCGCCACTTGGACCTTCGGAGACACTTTCGGTGTAAGCACCACCACCGCCAACGACCAATGGGAACCCTCGGTCGCGGTACTGGAGGATGGTGGTTTCGTCGTCACCTGGAGCTCCAGACATCTGGGCGGCGCCAATTGGGAAGTGATGGGGCAGCGTTACGATGCTGCGGGTGGGGCCGTCGGCGACGAGTTCACAATTTCGGGCGGATCGGAAGGAACGGAGATTTATTCGGCAGTGACGGCGCTGTCCGGCGGCGGTTTCGCGGTTACTTGGCAAACCGGTCAGGTGGATGGAAACCCGGGCGGGATACAGGCGCGTGTTTATTCCGACGATGGCGCTGGCGGTGAAGTCATCGCGGTTACGTCGACCGGGTTCGGTGATCAGAGCGAGCCGACCATCACCCAGTTGGCCGATGGCGGGTTCGTGGTTTCCTGGCAATCCTACAATCAGGCCGGAACCAATTCCTATTCCGATGTCTACGCGCAGCGGTTTGACGCATCCGGGCAAACTGTCGGCGATGAAGTTCAGGTCAATCAGGCGATCGAGCTGAGCCAAGGTCAAGTCTCTTTGACCGGTCTGTCCGACGGCAGTTACGTGGCGGTTTACTTTTCAACCCTTGGCGATGCGCAAGGCGGCGGTGTGATGGCCCGGCATTTCGATGCGTCCGGTAATCCGGGCGAGCCCTTCCCGGTCAATGCGAACACATTCAATTCGCAGGCCCTGCCGTCGGTGACGAACCTAGCTGATGGTGGATATGTGGTGACATGGTCATCGAACCAGCAGGATGGATCGAGTTGGGGCATCTATGGCCAGCGGTTCGATGCCGCCGGCCAACCAGCTGGTGAGGAATTTCAGGTCAACACCACGACAGAAAGCCAGCAGCTCTATTCCTCGGTGGACGGGTTGGCCGATGGCGGGTTTGTCGTGGCTTTCAACTCATACGGTGCCGGCGGTTGGACGACCCTCGGTCAGCGCTACGACGCGGATGGGCAAGCCGTCGATGGTGAGTTCACGATCAGCCAGGGGCCGAACAATGTCCCCGGTTTCTCCGGCCAGCACGGCGGCGAGGCCGTGGCGGCGACGGCCGACGGTGGTTTCGTTACCGCATGGACCGCGTGGAATGTCGACGGAAGCCGGAACGGTGTCTTCGCCCGGGTTGTCGAAGGTGATCTGAGTGATCTGCCGGTGGAAACCCCGCCGACGGACGTGGTCGGCGTCTTCGTTGACGACGACGGTAATGTCTTTACTGAATACGCTGATGGTTCAGAGACCGCAGAGTTCGTCGATGACTCGATCTTCACCCAATATGCCGACGGC
>JABIRP010000335.1 GCA_018699735.1 Rhodospirillaceae bacterium
AACGCTGGTTGCGGGGGCACCATGTGGCTTTGTGACTAAGTTTCGGTGGTTGCGGGGGCTGGATTTGTTCAAGACCCTACAATTGAGTTGCATGTCTAGGTTGGTTGCGGTGGCTCGCAACTTTCTTTTCGTGCCCTTAAATGACGAGCGCATCTCGACACAACACCGGATTTGGTCGCGGTAATTGAAAGTAATGAGAGAAATGCCGTAGCCTACATAATGAACCGTTGGATTGTGCTCGGATTGATGTTCCTGATCGGCCTGACCCTGCCGATGCAGTTTCAGACGGTTCCAGCACTTGCGCCGTATCTGGTGGCCGAAACAGGCTTGAGTTACACCGATATTGGCCTGTTGACCGGCATATTCATGTTTCCAGGCGTACTCTTGGCCCTGCCCGGTGGCCTGTTGGTGGCGCGTATCGGCGACAAATGGGCGCTGACATCCGGTCTTGCCGTGATGCTTGGGTCGGCGGTGTTGTTTGCCGTATCGGACTCATACGGCCTTATGTTATTCAGCCGCCTTTTGGCCGGCTCAGGTGCCGTCTTGGTCACGATATTGCTGCCCAAGGTCGTGACCGATTGGTTCGCCGGTAAGGAAATCGCCACCGCCTTGGCAACCATCGCCTCAAGTTTTGGATTGGGGGTCGGCCTTGCCATGGCGATCTTGCCTTTCATTGCCGAGCTGACGTCTTGGTCAGGCGCAGTCGTCGCCAATGCTGCCATTATCGTGCTGGCGATTGTCTTTGTTCTCACCACATTCGGGAACCGCGAAACAGATAGTGGCGAAGGTAAAAAACTGCCAGGACTGTGGCAGATCAACCGGCGGGAGTTCATCCTATCGGTACTGGCCGGAATCGGGTACGGATTGTTCGCCACTGGTTACGTCGTATTCATGGCCTTTCTTCCCACACTACTGATCGCCCAGGGCATGCACGCGGTCGAGGCTGGGCTTACTACAAGCCTTGCCGCTGCAGTGTCGTTGGTTTCCGTGCCTCTCGGTGGCGTGCTATCCGACAAAACAGGAAAGCCGAACCATTTCATTGTTGGCGGCGCACTGGGGACTGCTTTGACATGCTTCTTCGTACCATACTTAGCGCCAACTCTTTTATGGATCCTTCTGTTCGGATTCTTACGTGGTGGCTGTACTGGCGGAATCATGGGACTTCTATCCCAAGTTCTGCGACCCGAAAGCCGTAGCAACGGGTTCGCCGTTCACTCAGCGGTATACTTTGTCTGCATGGCGGCATTCCCGCCAATTGGGGGGCTTTTACTCGACGTAACGTCTGACGCTGCGGCCGCTCTATGGTTGGCCGGAGCGTTGTGGTTGGGGATACCTGTCCAGCTTTTGGTTTTCAAGGTGCTGCAGCACAAATGGAATTTGTGAACCCTAATTGGGCGGCGTCGCTGGAGAACTACTTCTTGCCCGGTGACCCAAAAGGCCAAATTGGTCGCTTCATTGAGCAATACAACCACCGTCGTTATCACGAGACCCTCGTCAATTTCACGCCGGCTGATGTCTACTTTGGGCAAGGTCAGGCTAGCATTAACAGAAGGTGACGGATCAAGAACGCGACAATGATAAAACGTCGCGTGGCGCATATGAGCCAACCGGCATAATATCAACCAACGGGAGCCAGAGCGTCGGTTACGAGTTCAACCTGGCTGCCCCATTCGTTTTGATGACGGACATATTGTTCTTGGTAGATTTAGGGAGGGCGCTTTTGACCGAACGCAGTATCTTCTCGCATTGTTGCAGTGTTGAACCCGAATTTGACGGTATGTCGGCAGGCTTCAAGCGGGCGCTTTGGGCAGTGATCGGGATCAATGCGGTCATGTTCGCGGTTGAGATGAGCGCCGGTTCGCTCGCCGGGTCCCAGGCCTTACAGGCCGATGCCCTCGACTTTCTCGCCGATACGACGACCTATGGGATCAGCTTGTTGGTGATTGGCCACTCCCTGCGCGTGCGGGCGATGGCGGCTCTGCTCAAGGGGGTAAGCCTTGGCCTCATGGGGCTTTGGGTGTTTTCGGCGACCGCATATCAGGTTCTGGTTCTCGGCGTTCCGGACCCGGAATTCATGGGCGCAGTCGGGTTCTTGGCGCTTCTTGCCAATTTGTTGAGCGTATTGCTGTTGCTCCGTTACAAGGACGGAGACGCAAATGTCCGCTCGGTCTGGCTCTGCAGTCGTAACGATGCGATCGGCAATGTAGCCGTGATGCTGGCCGCTGTCGGTGTCTGGTATCTGGGTTCGGCCTGGCCGGACCTCGTGGTTGCAGCCCTGATGGCGGGATTGTTTATCTGGTCGTCGACACAGATCATTCGCCAGGCTTTGCGTGAGATGAGAGAACCCGCGATTGCCAGTCAGTCCGGGGACTAAACCGGCTCAGAGCTAATCGGGTTTATTTCTTGGCTGATCGCGCGCGAATACCATCTCGCGCCACCGTTTGGAACTTGGCGCTTACCGACTGTGCCGCGATCCATCTTCGTGCCTCCCGACGCCAGGTCTCGAACGGGACCGAGGTTTCCGCAGACAGATTGCCGAGCATCTGAACGGCACCCGTCACATTGCGCTCACCGAGCCGTCGGTCAACCTCGGTCAACAGGCTTCGGACTACCTGATTTTCCGCGGTCGTGCCAATCGGTACGCCGAGACTGGTCTGCAGAAAATTCATCGAATTGGTGATCAGATCGTTTGGGTCGATAACCGGGACGCCTCGCGCATTCGCAGTCTTTTGCAGCAAGTCTCTCAATTCCGGGATCGTTGGAACTCCGGTCCCCGACATTTGTATCAGGCGCTGCAGCTCTCCGCGAAGCGCATCGCCGTCTTCGGTCAAGGCGCGGAGGTTGGTCCATTCTGTCTCGAAGGGGCGCCCGTTCTCGATTGCGCTCGCCAATTGCACCACAGCAACCCCGAAAACCGCCGACCCCACACCAATATCCGGTGCGAGTTCCTTCTGGGTGTTGGCAACACTCGTTAATGCCTGTTCAAGCGAAGCCTGCTGCGCCTTCATGTTCTCGGCGAGAATGCTGTCCGCCTCCAGGGCGCGGACGAGATCGACCTCGACCGCGCGAACCGCAGTCTCCAGGTTGAATACCTCTTGTTGGAAACCGCCGACTTGCTCGGCGAATCGCGGCAGTCTTGGGTCGAGTGGCGGGCGCAGCTCAGTCATCAGCAGCACGGTCACCGCAGCCATGATCGCGCCCGCAAGCGCGCCGACGATGGTCGGGACCGTGGCGGTACGGATCAACGGTTTCGGCGCTGGTTGATCCGCCTGGTTGGCGACCGTTTCGTCATCCTGATCAACGGTTTGCGCGGCCTTATCGGCAACCGTGTGCAGCCGACGCGACTGTATCCGCTCGCCCTGAATTATCGACGAGTCCGGTTGGAATTCCTCCGGTGGATCCCTGTCGACAGCGCTCATGATACCTTCCCGTTAACCCCTTAGGAGCTTACCATAGCAAATTAAAACGCTTCGGCTATCCGTCTTGTTCGAGATTGACGAATCAAATTTTCCAGAGGTTTGCGCCCGTAGCGCAAAAACAGCCAAGGAGTCAGGAGCGCGTCCAATGTGGTGGCGCTAACCAGGCCGCCGAATATAACCACCGCCACCGGATGCATGATCTCCTTGCCCGGGGTGTAGGGGAACAGCAGCAGGGGGATCAAACCGACACTCGCGGACACCGCTGTCATGAGCACCGGCAAGAGGCGCTCATCCGAACCGCGCAAGATCATCCCGCGGCCAAACTCCTCTCCTTCATGCAGCACCAAGTTGATGTAGTGGCTGATCTTCAGGATGCCGTTTCGTGTGCTTATACCGGTCAGCGTTATGAAGCCGACCATCGTGGCGACGGAAACCTCCAACCCGAAGAGCTTGATCGCGATGACGCTGCCGATAAGGGCCAGCGGCACGTTCGTCATTATTATGAGTGCCAGCCTAACCGACCTATACCGCTGGTAGAGAACACCGAAGATCAACAGCAGCGATACGAAAGACAGCCCAAGCAACCTGAAAGAGGACCGGATCTGTTCGGCATAGATACCCTCGAAAGTCGCATAGTACCCCTCGGGAAGTTCGATTTCCTCGACGATCCGGCCGACTTCGGTGGCCATTCTGTTGTTGTTGGAGCCATCGCCATTGGCCAGCACCAAAATGCGTCGTCGACTGTTCTCCCGTTTGATCTCGTTCGGGCCGTTGGTCTCTTCGATCACCGCCAACTGGCCAAGCGGGATCGGACCGGCCTCGGTCTTGATCAATGTTTGGCGCAAACTGCGAGCCTCGCGCTGCTTGCCATCCAACCGGATTACGACGTCAAAATATCGGACCCCATCGACGATTTGTGAGACCTCACTACCATTGGTCATATGCGCCAACCGGAGCGTCAGATCGCCCGGATGAATGCCGTAGAGTTGTGCCTTACGCGGGTCGACGCGGATTTGGATCTGTGGCACCGGCACCAATTGCTCGACACCCAGATCGACTATTCCCGGGACCGAGTTCAGGCGCCGCTTAATCTCTTCGGCGGCGGTGCGAAGCACGTCCAATTCGTCACCGAACACCTTGATCACGATCTCCGCTTTGGAGCCGGTCAGGATGTGGTCAATCAGACGGTGAGACATGGGTTGGCCGACATTTACGGTGCCGGGCAGAGCAGATATTCGGCTGCGCACCTCTCGGATCACGGTTTCCATACGACGGTCGTCGAGTTCGATACCAACCTCATACTCGCTGACATGGATACCGAGATTATGTTCATCGGCTTCGGATCTGCCTGTTCGTCGACCGACCGTGGTCACCTCTGGGATCTGCATCATCAGCCGCTCGGCCACCTGGCCGATTTTGATCGACTCGTCGAGCGATATACCCGGCTGGAGCACGAGTTCGACCACGAGAGATTTCTCGTTAAATGGAGGCAGGAAGGCGCGCGGCAAGGTCGGCACGATGGAAGCCGCCAGGAACACCGCGATACCCACGGCGATCAAGACTGGCGTCGGGTTGTCGAATATGCGGTTGAGAACCCATCTGTTACAAAGCTTCAAGAATTTCACGAAGCGCGTCTCGCCATGTCGCAGGTTACGCATCGATGGCAGGAAAAAGGAGCAGAGCACCGGTGTCAGCGTAATCGACACCAGGAGACTGGCCAAAATCGAGACAATGTAAGCGACCCCGAGGGGCGCAAACAGTTTTCCCTCCAGGCCAGGGATCGCAAAGACCGGCAAGAAGACCAGGATTATGATGAACGTCGAATAGACGATGCCGGAGCGAACCTCTTGCGAGGCATCGACAATTACCGGAAGCACAGGTCTCGGGTTCGCAAGTTTGCGGTTTTCGGAGAGCCGCCGGGTTATGTTTTCGACATCCACGACGGCGTCATCGACGAGCTCGCCTATGGCGATGGCGAGGCCCCCAAGCGTCATCGTGTTGAGTGTCATTCCGGCCCAGCGAAAGACGATGAACGTGATCAGCACCGAAAGTGGGATCGCGATCAGCGATATCGCCGTTGTCCGAAGGTTCGCCATGAATAAGAACAGCACGGCCGCAACCGCGATGATCGCTTCGACCATAACCGTTTGCATGTTGTCGAGCGATGCGTTGATGAAATCGGCTTGGCGAAAAACCACATGGTCGGCCCGGATCCCATCCGGCATTGTCGCGTTGAGGACGCGTAGGGCCTCCTCGACCCGATCCGTCAGGATTAAGGTATCTGCGTCAGGCTGTTTCTGGATTGAGAGAATGACAGCCGGCTTACCACGAAATCCAGCATCGCCACGTCGTTGTCTGGGGAGGAATTCCGCATCGGCGATCTGGCGCAGGAGGATCGGTTGCCCGTCGCGCATCTCGACCGTTACATTTCGAAGGTCTTCCAGGTTTTTGACCCGGCCAACATTGCGGATCAGGTATTCCTGAGAGCTCTGGTCGACGACACCGCCGCCGCTGTTGGTTCCAAATCGGCCGACCGCTTCCTCGAGTTGTTCTGCCGTGACGCCCATATGGTTCATACGCAGCAAGTCGGGGGTGACCCGGTACTGTCGGACCTGGCCGCCGATCGGTACCACGCGACTGACGCCAGGAACCGCGCGCAACCGAGG
>JABIRP010000336.1 GCA_018699735.1 Rhodospirillaceae bacterium
TTTCTGCAAGGAAGTGTCAGTTCGAGTCTGACCGGGGGCACCATGTATTTCAATGGGTTATGAAATTTACGCCAACTTATGTTTTGGCGAAACGCTCGGTGAGCGGTCGAGTTCGGCGACCATAAATTTCGAAAATGAAATACACAATCTCTCAAAATACCAGATCAATCTCGCGCAGTAACGATTGGCTCCAACGGGGCGCGGCCTCGAATGACGTCGGAGGCCTTGTCGGCTATCATCTGAACACAGGCGTTCAGGTTGGCCGACAGCATCGTCGGCATGATTGAGGCATCGACAACCCGCAGGCCTTGCATGCCCTTGACCCGCAACTGGTCGTCGACGACGGCGGTCGGGTCGGTGTCAGGGCCCATGCGGCAGGTGCCCATCAGATGGAAGGTCGTGGTGCCGCGTTCGCGGGCAACCTCCATGAGCTGCTCGTCAGTTTGGACGTGGGCGCCAGGGTATTCTTCCCGCTCAACATAGGGTGCCAGCGGCTTGGTGGCGATTAGGCGCCTTGCCAGTTTCATCCCGGCCAGGAGGATTTTCTGATCGGTCTCATCGGCCAGGTAATTCGGTTGGATCACCGGCGCTTCGTAAGGATCCGAGGTTGTGGCGCGGATGTACCCGGTGCTCTCCGGGCGCTGCTGCCAGACCGCGATCGTGACCCCCGGTTGGTCGTCGAGCTTGGATTGCACCCCTTCTTTGTAGCTCGCCGGCGTGAAGGTGAACTGGATGTCGCCGTTCCGTTGCACTTCGTCGGAATGCCAGAAGCCGTAGACCATGGTCGGGCTCAGCGACAATGCGCCCTTGCGGGTGGCAAAGTACTTGGCGATTTCGCCCAAAAGACGGGGCCCGCGCACCATCTCGTTAATTGTTTCGATGCCTTTGATCCGGGCGGTAAATCGCGGCGCGAAGTGATCCCGCAAGTTCTCGCCGACGCCCGCCAGCTCGTGCCGCACCTCGATGCCGAGAGACTGGAGTAGGGGTGCCGGACCGATGCCGGAGAGCTGCAGCAGCTGTGGCGAGTTTACGGCCCCACCGGAAAGGATGACCTCGCGCCGGGCGCGGACCTCCACCGGTTCGCCATGACGGCCGCCAATGGTGTAGCGCACGCCGACTGCGCGTTTGCCGTCCAGGACGATTTCAGTCGCATGCGCGTTGGTCCGCACGGTCAAATTCGGCCGCTTCATTGCCGGTCGCAGGAAGGCGCGGGCGGCGCTGAACCGCATACCTTTGTGGATCGTGCGCTGGGCGTAAGCGATGCCCTCTTGGCTGGCGCCATTATAATCGTCGTTGCGCGGTATCCCGAGACTGACGGCGCCCTCGATGAAGGCCTCGCAAAGCGGGTGGCGGAAGTCGATATCGGTGACCGTCAAATTGCCGTCGCGGCCACGATAGGTGTCATCGCCTGGGTTGTCATTGCCCGAACTCCCTTCGCCTAAGCCAATGCGGTTCTCGCAACGCCGGAAGTACGGCAATACATCCGCGTAACCCCAGCCTTGGTTGCCGCGCTGTGACCAGCCGTCGTAATCCATGGCTTGACCACGGTTATAGATATGACCGTTGATTGAGCTTGAACCGCCAAGCGCTTTTCCTCTGGGTGCTGCAATGACACGGCCGCCGGTCCAGTGACTTGGCTCAGTCTGGTAGAGCCAGTTCAGAGATGGGCTCAGCAGGGTTTTCATGAAGCCGGCCGGTATGTGGATGTAGGGGTGCATGTCCGAGGGGCCTGCTTCCAAGACGCAGACGGACACCCCTTCGTCCTCACTCAGACGGTTGGCGAGGACGCAGCCGGCTGAGCCGGCGCCGACGATGACATAATCGAAGCTGTCCATGAAACTTCCAGAGTTCAAGAGTGGCCGAGGAGTGCTTTTCGGAAGGCGAGTTTTCGTTCCACCGCATCCCAGGATCGCCCAGGCGGTCGTGTTGGCGGGCCGTCGTTCACCTTCAAGTGCACGAAGTTCGGCCCGTCGGCCCGACGGAGCATGGCATTGGCGGCGGGGATCTCATCCTCGGCGGTGACCGTCAGGACATTCTTGATGCCAAA
>JABIRP010000337.1 GCA_018699735.1 Rhodospirillaceae bacterium
CTTCTCGCCAACCCGGTCAGGTCCGGAAGGAAGCAGCCGTAACGAGTTTTGGTCCGGGTCGCTTCCCAACCTTCCACCTGCCAACTATGATCTCTCCCATGAGTGAGCCAGACGCCGCATCAGACGCCGCGCCAGACGCGAGCCCGGAAGCAGGTCCCGATACGGCCCAGGCCGAATATCGCGTGCTCGCGCGAAAATACCGCCCACAGACGTTCAAGGATCTGATCGGCCAGGACGCGATGGTGCGGACCCTGAGCAATGCGCTGGCCTCTGGGCGGCTCGCCCATGCCTTCGTGCTGACCGGCGTGCGTGGCATTGGCAAGACCACCACTGCCCGCATCATCGCCAAAGGCCTGAACTGTATTGGCCCGGATGGCAATGGCGAGCCGACCACCGACCCTTGCGGCGTTTGTGAGAACTGCCTGGCCATCGCCGAGGACCGACACGTCGACGTGATGGAGATGGACGCCGCCAGTCGGACCGGCGTCGACGATATTCGCGAGGTCATTGAGGGCGTGCGCTATCGCCCGGTCGCGGCGCGCTACAAGATCTACATCATCGATGAGGTTCACATGCTCTCGCGCAACGCCTTCAATGCGTTGCTGAAGACGCTGGAGGAGCCGCCGGAACACGTGAAGTTCGTTTTTGCGACGACCGAGATCCGGAAAGTCCCGATCACTGTGTTGTCGCGTTGCCAGCGATTTGATCTGCGCCGGCTCGATGGTGAAATGCTTTCCGGACTGTTCAAGGATGTTTGTAAAAAAGAAGCCGTGGAAGCCGAGGATGAGGCGCTCGCCCTAATCGCCCGCGCCGCTGACGGTTCTGCTCGCGATGGGCTCTCATTGCTTGATCAGGCGATGGCATTGGCATCCGGTCCGATCTCCCAAGCGCAGGTGCAAGACATGCTTGGCATGGCTGATCGCGGACAGGTGTTCGATCTGTTCGAGGAGGTCATGGCCGGTCAAATCGCGAAGGCGTTAAAGCGATTGCGTGAGATGCACGATCTCGGCGCCGACCCCCTCGCCGTTACCCAGGATATGATGGAGCTAACGCATCTGCTTACCCGCATCCGGCTCTCGCCTGATACCGCCGCCGGCCCGGGTGCTTCGGAAATCGAACGGGTGCGCGGCAAAGAGATGGCTGAAAAACTGACGGTTCAGCATCTGGGACGGGCATGGCAGATGCTCCTGAAGGGGCTTTCCGAAGTGCAGCAGGCGCCCTCGGCCTTGGCGGCTTTAGAGATGATCCTGGTACGTTTGGCCCACGCGAGCGAACTGCCGACACCTGGTGATTTAGCCCGCATGACGGCTGGTGGTGCGGCTCCAGCCACCACGGCTTCGCCGCCACCGGTTCCAGCGCCCACACCCGAACCGAGCCCAGTGGCAGAGACTGTCGCTCCTCCGACGACCACACCGTCTCCTCCGCCGGTTCCTGAGGATGTGCGTGAAATGGAGCCGCCACCCCCGCCGCCGCCACTCCCTAGCCAGATGGAGGATGGGGCGGATGCGGGGTCTGGTCCGCCACCGGATTTCACTCTTGAAGTTGAAGCCCCTAAGGCCGACCCACAGAATTTCGGTGATATCGTCGGCCTCTTCGAAGTACACCGCGACATCCTGGTCCATACGCATCTGATGCAATCGGCTCATTTGATCCAATGTGAGCCGGGCCGGTTGATCCTGAGGCTTGATCCAGGGGCTCCCTCTAACTTGACCCATACAGTCGCGAACCGGTTGCGCGAATGGACTGGCGAGGCCTGGTTGGTGGACCTTGGTGAAGAAGAGGGCGCGCCAACACTTGCCGAGCAAGTTCAGGTGAGTGAGGCGGCAACCCGAGCCGAGGCTGCAAGCGACCCGGTTGTGGCCGCCCTACTTGAGACTTTCCCTGGTGCCAGCATTGAGGCCGTTCGCGGTGTCGCTGGCGGCGAGCCAGACCCCATCGCCGACGCACCTCCAGATGATGATGGAGATGATGACGGGGATGACGAAGATGATGATGAATTGACCCGGGCGCGAGAGGCGTGAGGATATGAAGAACCTCGGAAGTATGATGAAGCAGGTGCAGAAGATGCAGTCCCGCATGCAGGAAATGCAGGACGATCTCGCCAACCAGGAAGTCACGGGTTCCAGCGGTGCTGGCTTGATTTCCGTCACCATGAACTGCAAGGGCGAGATGCGTGGCGTCAAAATCGACCCGTCGCTGGTTGACCCAAGCGACGTTGAGGTCCTGGAAGATCTGATCGTTGCCGCGACCAATGACGCCAAGGCCAAGGCCGACGCTCGCATGTCTGACGAGATGCAGAAGCTGACCGGTGGGCTGTCGCTACCGCCGGGCATGAAGCTTCCGTTTTAGAAAGCTTAGCTATGGCAGGCGAAGGTATTGAGCGGGTCATGCAGTATCTGGCAAAACTGCCAGGGTTGGGCCCCCGCTCGGCCAGACGTGCGGCGTTACATTTGCTGAAACGGCGCGAGGCACTGATGTTGCCGCTTGCCGATGCTTTGCGGGAAGCTGCCGAAAACATTCAGGCTTGCGGGGTTTGCGGCAATCTC
>JABIRP010000338.1 GCA_018699735.1 Rhodospirillaceae bacterium
CGGCAATTTTGTGGTGACTGCGGCTCGTATTTGTTCTTTCGCTCCCTGAAGCGCGACGATATCGCGGAAATTATGATCGCAACCCTAGTGCACCCGAACTTGGTCTCCGCCGATTGCCACCTCTTCACCAACAGTGCGCCGGCCGGCATGCAAATCCAAGACAGATTGCCAAGATATCCGGGCTCGATCGCCGATGGCGGTGCGCTGACGTTTTGAGGGGATCGCCGCCCCCCGCCGCCCTCCCCCGCCACACGCACCGCTCCCCGGAAGACGCAAAGCGACTATCCGGGGCCTCACCGCGCGTTCGCATGGACTTCTTTTCGAGATCCCGGCTCTCCGCTTCACGCCGGCCGGGAAGCGGGAGTGAGAGGTAGTCGGGAAGCGAGCCGGGGTGAAGCCTGTCCCCCTCACAGCCCCACCCGCAAAAGCTTGATTGCGGCTGCAGCCTTGGCAACTTCGTCAATCGCCCAGAGACCATCATTCTCGGTCACCTGTCGTATCGGAGAGCCGAACTGGTCTCGGGTCGTTGTGCCTCTGAGCGCTATATTTCCGGTGCCGCCCGAGCGATGTGAGGTTTCCACATGTTCAATATCCGGGCCCAGGATCGAAATGACTTTGAAAGTCTTATCACCCCGCAAGATCAGGACGCGTCGGCTGGTTATCGCATAATAGGTTCGCCAGGCGCGGAGCCAGGCGCGATACGGAGCGGCCAAAAGATAGATCCCGGCGACCAGCGATCCTACCAATAGGACGGTTGCGAAGCCTAAATCCGCCACGCTCGGTGCGACGTAAATCATGAACCCGGCAATGGCAAAATTCAGGAGACCGAGGCAAGCACTGGGGACCTTGGCGCGCGCCATCACACCTGGGTCCGGGTGCCCGGTCCAAGCGATCTCTTCCGCGCGTGACAAAACGTCGTTCGTCAAATACTCGAAGGCCGACTGGTCGTCATTGGTGACATCCATCGATCGCTCCTGATCCTTAGGTGCCCCACTGACAACGATAATAGCAAAACCGGTGGCTTATTTTGACTCCTTGCGAGTCGTCACGAAAGCCAGCACCGGCAGGGTAGCGAAACAGACGAGAGCATAGAAATAGAAACTGTTGTTATAACCGATCATCGTCGACTGCCGTGTCACCTCCCCTGACAAGCGGCCAAGGCTGCCGGCCCATCCACCGATCACCGATTGGAACTGCAACCGCTCAGCATAAGGCGTCAGGCCTTCAACCATCTCCGAATAACTGATCTTCGACGTCCGTATCAGTAGAAACACGGTGAACGCGACATAGAGGCTGGTTCCAAGATTGCGCAGAAGGTGGAACAAAGACGCGCCCTCCGGCAATAGCCGCTTCTCTAGGGTGGAGAATGTCACGACCGAGAGCGGCACCCACATCAGCCCGCACCCGACACCCTGCAGGATGCTGGGCCAGGAGAGGGTCCAGAACGAGACGTTTAGGTCGTAGAGGCTCATCGCCCAACCGCTGATCCCGACCATGACCATCCCAGCCACCAATCCCACCCTGGGATCAAGGCGGCCCATTCGGGCAGCGAAGAAAAAGCCGGCGACCATGCCAACCCCGCGCATGGCGAGGATCATTCCAATCAAGGTATCGGGATAGCCTTTCAGGTTTTGCAGCAAGGACGGCAGCAAGACCAGCGGTGTGAAATTGAGTGAGCCGTAGACAAACACCAAAAACAGCCCGATCACGTAGTTCCGGTTCAGGAACAGACGGGGATTGATGAACGGTTGCTCGGTGAAATAGGTGTGGACGATGAACATGTAAAATGCAGTCGCCGTCAGGGCCACCGAGCCGATGATAAAGGGCGAGTCGAACCAATCCAAACGCTCACCACGATCGAGAACCAATTGCAGAGCAATGATCGTGATCGAAAACAGCGCGAACCCTACGTAATCGAACCGCACGCTCTTATTTCGCCCAGCCTCGCGGATGTAGCGCAGCACCCCCATGCCAGCCATGACACCGAGTGGCACGATCATCAAAAATATCCAGCGCCAGTTATATTCATCGGCCAGATACCCACCGATTGACGGCGCGATCGCCGGGCCAATAACAACCGATAAACCGAGAAATCCGTTCGCCTTTGCGTGCTCTTCCGGCGGGTATGTTGCAAGCAGGATTGCCTGAGCAAGCGGCACCATGGGGGCGCCAAAAATGCCTTGCAGAATCCGGAAAAATAACAGCGATTCGAGTGAGTTGATCATCGCGCAGGCGAGAGAGGAAATCGTGAAACCCAAAATCGCCCAAAGCAGCAATTTGCGTTGACCGAAGAAGGCGACGAACGAACCGGTCAGCGGCGTCGCGACGGCGGTCGCCACAACGTTCAGCGTCACAACCCATGAGATCTGATCCTGGGTCGCCGATAACGCACCCTGGAGCTGCGGCAGGGCCACATTCACGATGGTGATGGTCAGTGAATACAACATCGCGCAGAGTGCCACCGTAATCAGCACCAGCATGCGATATGTCGGAGTGTCCTCGAGTTCGCCGATCGGGTTGGCTTGAGCCACGGCCATGGTCGTTGAATACGCGTCGGTTTCGGTTTTCGGAACTTATGCGCCGCCGGTCATAACGGCAAGTGTAGCCGCGCCGGCTATACCAAAGCGTAGGTTACACCGTTCCCCCCAGCCCCTTGATGACAAGCTCAACAGCCCGACGCGCCTCGCGCTCTAAGATCGCAGCGTCACTTCGACGCTCATCGACGGTGATCGCCAACCGCTCCTCCTCGCGATGCAGCAGCGCATTCCGGCGATTGCGTAGCCACACATAGTCACGACCGAGACGCAGTTCATTCAGGACGGATCCATCAATCTCCTCGGTTTCCACCATCTGAGCGTCGAGGACGGTTTGCGCCAGAATCACCGTTGCGAGCCAGGCGCCAGTCCGAAAACAGGCGCACATTTCTTCAAACATCGCATCCGCCTGCGGCCCGAGTCCGAGAACCGGCCGGCCGCCAACAGCGTCGACCTGATCGCCGAGCCAAGTGTCACGTCTGTTCCAGTCGGATGGATTAGGAGGCCGCATGCTCACCGGGTCACTCCGTCGGGCGCTGTGTAAAGCCGGTTTCAGGCGCACCCGGCCGTGCGGCATGCCGGGTGACAGCGTCCACCCGGGCGGCTGGTGGTCCGTTCTCACAGGCCTGCATCATATCGGCGACTTTGTCCTCGGGGCCGGAAAATACCGCCTCAACACTGCCGTCGCGCCGGTTGCGAACCCAGCCCGAAAGGCCCCGCGTACGCGCGTTGTCGACTGTCCAACCGCGGTACCAGACGCCCTGGACCCGGCCCTCAATGACAACCCGAACGGTTGTCTGAACACTCGATTGCACCTGCCCGCCGGTCATGGCACGGTCTCCGCTCCATTTCGCCGCCTCATCAATAGAACTGTACAGGAAACGGAGCCGCACCGTCATGTCTGCGACGTTCTCGGCCCTGATGCCGGTATTTCTGGTGATCGTTGTTGGCGCCATCGCACGGCGTCTGAAGCCCTTTCCAGACTCTGTCTGGGATGCGGTCGATACCCTCGTCTACTGGCTGCTGCTGCCGGCCCTGCTCGTAGTCAAACTCGGAGCGACCGATCTTTCGGCCCAGGATTGGGAACCGATGGCGGCGGCGTTGGCCGGCGCGACGCTGATCGCAGCCACGGCAACGGCCTTGCTGCGACCAATCCTGCGCCTCAGTCCCGGGATTTATACGTCCGTGCTGCAAGGTGCGGTGCGGCAGAACAGCTATATCGGCCTCGCGGCAGCCAGCGCTCTCTATGGTCAAGATGGTTTGACACTGGCTGCTGTCGGCATTGCCGGCGTCATTCCGTTGGTCAATGTGATCGCGGTGTGGTCGCTGAACCGGCATCTGCGCGACACGCCGCCGGACCTCACAACCATGGTCCTCTTGATGATCAAGAATCCGATCATCGTGGCCTGCGCTATTGGCATCGCTTTCAACGCGTCGGGTCTGACCGCACCGATTGCGATGGTTGACGGATTGGAAATGCTTGGCGGTGCGGCGCTTCCGATGGGGCTTCTGTCGGTCGGTGCCGGCCTGCGATTTGCCGCGATCCAGCGCGGGTGGGCCGCAATCACTCTCGCCAACACGATCAAGCTCGTCGCCGTGCCGTTGCTAACCCTCTGGCTTTGCCGGGAATTTGACGCCGCCCCAATCGCGACGGCGGTTGCGGTCCTCTTCGCATCCTTGCCGTCTTCGGCCGCGTCGTATGTCTTCTCGCGCCAACTCGGCGGCGATCATGAGCTGATGGCGGCCATCCTGACCACACAAGTCGTCGTTGCGGCGATAACGATCCCAGTGTTTGTCGGCCTACTTGGATAATTCCTTGAACATGGCGCCGGCCGCGTCGCAGCCATTGAGGTCGACACCCGTCAGATCCGCCCCGATCAATCTGGCCCCGCGCATTATGGTCTTTTGAAACCGCCCCGAAGCCTGACCGTCGCCGCTATAGATCTCGATTGGGTCTATCTGGATACCGCTCAAACGAGCATTAGATAGATTGGCATTCGACAGATTAGTCCCAGCCAATACAGCGTCGATCAGATTGGCGCCGTTCAGGTCTGCCTCACTGAGGTCCGCAAGGGTAAGGTCCGCACCCGACAAGATGGCACCGGTCAGCCGCGCACCATGCAGCCGCATTCCCGAAAGCTGTCTGCCGGTCAGATCGAAATGCTTCATAGCCTGGTTTTCCAGGTTGCCCGGCCGACCGCTGGCACCATTGCTGTTGAGCCAGGACTCATGCACGTCAATCTCGGAGCGCACATTCTCGGGAAACTGATCGAACGAGACCAACTCTGGGTCCAAACCTTTGCGCAAGGCCTGTTTGTCGACCCCTTCTAGATTTGCTCCGTCAAGATTGGCTTCATCCAGGATCGTGTTCTCGGCCTTGGCGTTGGCCATCTCCGCGCCGCGAAGATCGGCGCGCGACAGGCGCGCATCCTTTAGCCGAGTATCAGAAAGATTGGCGCCCCGCAGGTTGGCGAAGCTCATATCGACACCGGACAAGTCGGAACCGAACATAATCGCGCCTTGAAGATTGGCGCCAACCATACTCGAGCCCGATAGATCCACACCTGACATCTGCGCCCGTGACGCAGAGACATAGTCCATTAAACAGCCCGTAATATCAGTCACATCCAAACCGACCGAGGTGTTGCCGTCCATATCCATGATCATGCCGCCTCTAAGGTCGGCTTCGGTCAAAATTGCGTGGTTCAAATTCGCATTGCGTAGCGTGGCTCCACGAAGGTTTGCACGCTTCAGGTTGGCATTATGAAAATCGGCCCCAGTCAAGGTTGCTCCGAATAGATCCACTTCCTCCAGATCGGCCCCGGTGAAATTCGCTCCGGCGAGATCCGCCCCAGTCATCACCGCTTTTGAGAGATGAGCGTTCGAGAAATCGGTTCCGGAAATCCGCATTTTGGAGAAATCCGCGCGCACGCCATTCGACTGCCCCATCAGCCAAGCACGATGGCGCTGCAGAGTCTTCTGCATCAATTCCGGACTAAGTCCCTGGATGTCGTCCACCGGTCCCCCGTGGGCCAAGATTGCCGAAGGCGATGCAAATTTACACCACCCAGACGCAATCGCCTCGGATATTCGAAGTCGTCAAGATATAGCATTATGCAGTCGGGAATTTAAAAAAAGCGAGATCGGTTTCCACCTGACGATTTCGCTGGGCGTGGGGTTTCGAGGTTCATAAGCGTGCGTTGTTTTGTGTCTGTTTCAAGCATATCGGACACGCATCCGATGGCGCCGATCCCAGTCGCCTTTGACGTTAACCAAACGCCGCAACTTGCACTGCCACCAACCGATTGTGCCAACCCCGCCCAAAGGTCCCGTGATTCGCTGTCTCGGCGTAGCGTTTGTGCAGGCGGCCGATCAGATCTCGTGCCACCGCTTCAGTCCGCTCGCTCGCCTCCGCTTGCCGCACGACGCCGATTGTAGCCGGGCCGATGGCGCCATCGTCGACTAGGCCACCGAGCGCCCGCTGCAGCCGTTTGGCCACCGTGCCGCGCCCTTGGTTCACACCCTGTAGGAAAACCACCGCCGCCAGTTCCCACGGCATATCCGGGCACCGTAACCTGTCCCAGAACCGGTCGCGGTAGAGAGCTTCGGCATCACCGAGGTCGAAACCAGGGCCGAGGACCTGCGGATACCAGCGAGAGGCCAGACCGTATTTAGTGTAGCCACCCGGGTCAGCCGGGTGGTCCGAGGCACCGCCCTCAAGGGCTAGCAACACGCGCATGGCGCGGGCAAAATTTTCAGTATCGTTCGCAATATCATTCATTGTCTTCTCCGCAACGATGTTGGGATTATCGTTCTCGGAAGACTCCCCGGACGGCCTTTGAACATGTAGAAGGCCGTTCCACCGAAGCTTTCTAAATCGGGTCGTGCGGGGTAAAGCGCAAGAGGCCGAGTTTCAATAACCAGGTCATCACCCGAAATTCTCGGCCACGCTGCATTGCCAAAGCCGGCAACACCGGCGGATGGATGGTCAGGGCGGAGGCCTCAACCAGCTGAGCCAGCAGCTCTCGGCCATCGGCGATAAGGCTCGGGTCCAAGGCACTCAGGCGAAGGCTGGCGTGGCGCTCGAACAGCTCCATCGCGCCGTCAACTGCCTCGATCTGGCCGCCATCGCCAAGCGACCGGGTCGCGAAAGGCCGGAAACGGTCAAACGGATCGTCATGCGCCGGGGCCCGAGCCGGGGCCTCCGGCTCTACCGCCCGGCGAACCTCGGCCAGGTCGTCGAACAAGGCCTCATAGGCTTTCACCACAACTGGCCAATCATAGACTGCGCGCGCTCTGGCTCGGCCGGTTGCGCCCATATTGCGCAGTAAGTTTGGCGAATTAGCGAGTTTGACCAAGGCTCCGATCGTCGCCTCGATATCGACGGCAACGTATTGTGCGATCTGACCGACGTGGATCTCGTAGTCATCAATGCCGGTCGCATGCCGCCAAGCAATATCTCCGCCCGAACCGGTTGGCGGAATGAGGGTCGGGACCAGAAACCCGGTTTCACCTTCGACCACAGTGTCGGAATACCCGTCCCAATCGCTGGCAATCACGGGCAATCCTGCCGCCATGGCCTCGACCGGGGTCAGCCCGAAACTTTCCTGGGGATTGTCCGAGAGCGAGACGAAGGTGTCGGCGGCGGCCAGGACATCGCGCTTGGTTTCTGCGTCACGGCCATCGACCGTAACCACCCGGACGTCGGGGGCCAGGGTAGATGCTGCTTGCTGGAACGACTTGGCAACCTCGTCATTGTAGAACCAGCCGGCCTGGATCAAGGCGACAGGGCGCCCGATACGCGCTGCCAGTCGCTGCAGCGCCAGATAGAGCGGCGAGGGATGGGCCTTGGTATGATAGCTGAGACGGCCGATGTAGAGGGCGGTGAAATCATCCGCACCCAGACCATGTTCTGCGCGAAATCGAAGCCGACGGTCCGCCGCGACCTGATCTGTCTCGACCAGCGCTTCCACATCCACACCCAGCGGAATTACCGGCAAGCGCGGTTGAAATTGGGGTCGAGCACCGAGGATATCCGCCAGGGCTTCGGATTGCGCCTCTACCACGCCTTCGACCAACTGTCGTATCGATTGGGAGGCACAGATCAGCGCATCCCAGGGCGCCATCGGGGCGGCCAACATATCGCGCACGCCATCAAGCGCTCGGCGCGATGCCATGGCGTGGGTGACCCCTGTCAACGAGAATGCCGTGCGACCCAGCATGCGCCGAAGCCAGGCACGCTCCGCCAGTGCCGGCCCGGGCAGGAATAGCCCTCCCGCCTCGGACAGACGATGCGACTCGGCAAATGGCACCGCTACGGTCTCCCGGTCGGTGGGAAACCCCGCGACAAAGGCCTCGTAAGCTTCCATGTCGGCTACATATACGGTCGCCGGGCC
>JABIRP010000339.1 GCA_018699735.1 Rhodospirillaceae bacterium
AAATTGCTCACCGCGGAGACGATAATTCAACTCGGTATTAACTGTTGAGATTCCACTTGTCGCGTCGAGGAGCCAAAAATGTCCATCGCAAATCACCCAACCACCGGAGATCTGATCGCGGAAGCCAGGGTCATCAACGCCGCCAGCCGGCTTACCAGGCTTGGCGGTGGGGCGATGGCGCCGGGCGTGATCGCGGCGATGCGCGAGATCTCGACCACCTCGGTCGACATGCGAACCTTGCAAAAGGCCGCCGGCCGGCGCATCGCTGAGCTTACTGGCGCCGAGGCGGCGATGGTCACCTGCGGGGCGGCGGCGGGACTGATGCTTGCAGCCGCCGCTGTCATCACGCGCGTTGACCCAGCCCGGATCGCTGCAATGCCTCGGACCGAAGGCCTACCCAACCGCTTGATCATGGCGAGAAGCCATCGAAATATGTACGACATCGCTCTCCGCACGCCGGGAACCGAACTGGTCGAGGTTGGGATCGCCGATCGTTATAGCGGCGCCGGCGTGCGCGATTGCGAGCCTTGGGAGATCGAGACAGCGGTCGATGAGCGGACCGCCGCCGTGTTCTATTGCGCCACCCCAGAGGCAGAACCGCGCCTGGAAGAAGTGGTAGCGGTTGCGCACGCCAAGGGCGTCCCAGTGATTGTCGATGCCGCAGCGCAGTTGCCGCCGCGTCATAACCTGACCCGCTTTATTGCCGCCGGCGCCGATCTTGTGGCTTTCAGCGGTGGCAAGGCAATTGGTGGCCCACAAGCCTCTGGCATCCTTTGCGGCAGGGCGGATCTGATTGAGGCGGCGTTGCTCAACATGATGGACCATGACATTCACCCAGCCCTTCGCGACGGGGCGCTGCCACCACACGGTATCGGGCGACCGCTCAAAGCTGGCAAAGAGGAGATCGCCGGCCTCTTGGCAGCGCTGGAGAGGTTCGTGGCGACGTCTGACGATGACGATGCGCCGCGCCTGCGCCGTCGAGCCAACCGGCTCGCCAAGCTGTTGCGTGGTATCGAGGGCACGAAGGTGGCGCTTGGCGCGCCGGACCGACATGGCATGGTCTCTCGCGTTGAACTTGATTGCGGTACGCCGGATCGGGCGATCGCTTTGGCTCGGGCCTTGGACAGGGGGGACCCGCGGACCGTCGTGGTGTCCAACATGCTGACCCGAGGCATTGTAATTTTCTCGGTTGATTGTCTCGCTTCGGGCGAGGATCAGATCATCGCCGATCAGGTGCGAAACTACCTCTGACCTTAATCGTTGAAGACCGCGACGATCCGCGCATTGCCGCGCGGCGCTGCCGTTGCCACAATTAAATTTGGGATAAAGGGTAGTCGGGGCCGGCACGGAAGGTGCTCGCCATGACCATGACCATCACGCCGATTTCGAACATCATGGGTGCGGAGGTCGGCGGTATCGACGTTACCCACCCGCTCGACGAGAAAACCAGCCAGGATTTGCGCGACGCAGTATTCGAGCATCAGGTCATTGTGGTCCGTGGCCAACATCCGACACCGCAACAGTATGTCGATTTTGCCAAGGCTTTCGGCGAGTTGGAGCCGTTTTTCCTCTCCAACTACAATTTGGCCGAACAGCCGGAAATCTATGTGCTCTCGAATAAGCGCGTTGATGGCAAACCGGTTGGTCGTGACGGTGCGGGCACGCATTGGCATAGCGAGAGCACGTTCCTGGACAATCCGTCCGCCATCACGCTGCTGCATGCGGTTGAGGTGCCGGAAGAGGGCGGTGACACGCTTTTCATCGATACCTACAGCGCTTACGAGGATTTACCCGACCACATCAAACAGCGCATAGACGGCAAGCGTGCCATTCACCGGTATCAGAAAAAGGAGTTCGTGTTTTCCGGTGATCACTCACCCGATGCAGACGAACGCACCCAGATTGCTGATTTGCAGCTGCTACGTGAGGTAGAAGCCTATGTCGGCCCCGCTTCACCGACCGCGCGGGCTGGTGAGATAATGCCAGCGCAACTCCACCCGATCGTACGTACGAACCCGGTGACAGGGCGCAAGGCGCTATTCCTAAACGAAGAAATGACAGTTGGAATTGATGGCGTGGATCAGGAAGAGGGCAGTGAACTGCTACACGAAGTATGCCGCCTTGCAACAACGCCTGACCGAATTCTCCGCTTCCAATGGCGGCCAGGCGACATCGTCATCTGGGACAACGCGTCGACATCCCACACCGCGACCTACACGGACCCGCGCTACCCACGTCTGATGTACCGTTTGACGATCGAGGGAGATCGTCCGTATTGAGGGTGATTAACCCTTAGCGCGCATAAGAGTGGGAACCCCGGACTCAGATTTCCGTTATGCGATCTGTTCGGCTACAATTCGGGCCGACTTTGGGAGCATTCTGGGGCATATTGGATATCATGGCGGCAAATAAGCGAATTGGCGGTAAACACTTGATGACATTCGCTGTTATCGCCGACACTCATATGAACCAGACCGAGGATTATTCATCTTCGCCTTATCCCGCAAATGCACTGGCCAATGCACGGACACGTCAGGTCATCGCTGAACTAAATCAGATTGATCCGGAACTCGTCATTCACCTCGGTGATATAGTTAATCCGGTTCCAGAACTGCCAACTTACGCCGATGCTGCCGGTCATTTCAAAAGTCTGGTCGCGGACTTGAAAGCGCCGCTTCATCTCGTCGCCGGCAATCATGATGTGGGTGATAAGCCGGTAAGCTGGATGCCAGCCGGAACGGTTAATGATGAACACCTAGCTCTCTATCAAAGCCACTTTGGGAAGCACTATTTCTCTTTTGATCATGGTGAACTGCACTTTGTCATTGTGAACGCACCTATAATCAATTCGGGACTATCCGTCGAAGCGGAACAACGTAAATGGCTTGAGTCGGAGCTCGTCGCGAACAAAGGCAAGCGCATATTCATCTGTATTCATTATCCGCCTTACGTCTCCAATCCAGACGAAAACAGCTCTTACGACAACATCGATGAGCCAGGGCGAAGCTGGCTAGTTGACCTTATCGAAAGGTCGGGTGCGGAAGCCGTTTTCTGTGGCCATGTCCATAATTTTTGGTATGACCGGATTGCCGACACGGAAATGTACATTCTTCCGTCCACCGCGTTTGTTCGGCATGACTACAGTGAGTTCTTCCGCATTGAACCCGGCGAGCAAAATGGCCGCAACGATACAGCCAAACTAGGCTACTTCGTGGTTCGAGTTTACGAGCAAGGTCATGTCGCGGAGAACATTCGAAGTTACGGACGCACCTTGGCGCCTGGCGCAAGCTTGGCAGAAAAAACCGAACGCATTCAGCCCGTTCATTCAAAGGAAAGCCGAATATCCAGCACTGCGCTTGATATGCGCCAACCCTGGGCCGAGGAACTGGAAATCACCCCCTCGGGTGCGGTCGATGAGTTTGAGCGTAAGATTTCACGCAACGACTACCCGTTGTTAGCCCTTTGGGAAACGGGGCTTCGTCGTCTGCGATTGCCGATCCAAGATTTGATGACCGTTAAAACCCGACGACGCGTTGAGATCATGAAGGAAATCGGCCATGAGTTTCATGTCTACCTTTATGGCGTGCCGAACGAGGCGCAAACAGACGCTCTTCGAAAGCACCATGGTCTAATCGACCGATTGGAAGTGGTCTGCCCGTGGACGCAAGCGACCGAGACTTTGCATGCTGTAGCCGCCCATTTCGAAGGTGAAATTTATCTGTCGCGTGTCAATCGCAGTGATGGTGTGACGAGCGGCGGTAAGTACAACCATCTTATTAGCCACGGATTCGACTTTGCCGAAGAGGCTGACCTTGCGGGTTTGCTTGACGATCGTGATGTCGGCGACATCGTCAATGGCTTCATGTTCCGGGTCCCACGCAACTTTCACCCGTTCGATGCAGGGCATGTCGCTATCGAAGTTTCGAAGACTCTTGAACGTGGTGCTTGTCTGTACATGCGAACTTCCGGTGACAGCCCGGCCGATGCCTATTTTGATGAGCCGGCAAATGCTGGCCGTGTTGCTGAAGCTCTATGTGTTGGGGCAGGATTTACCGGCGTCGATACAGTTCTGGATACTTTCGCTGACATGGACCGCGGTTACTTTACCCGCAGCGGCTTGGTTGATCGCCGCTACAACCCAAAGCTCGGCAGCCGAGTAGTCGCAAATCTTATCGCGCTTCTGAATTACGGAAATTGGCGAACCTCAGGTCCGGCGATCTCCGAGGGTGGC
>JABIRP010000340.1 GCA_018699735.1 Rhodospirillaceae bacterium
GGGCGGTGCGCCGCCTGACGAAGCAGGTCGACCAACCGCTCCAACGCGTCTTGCCGATTTCGCTCCTGACTGCGAAACCGTGTCGCGGTAATGATGATCGCGCCCTCTTTGGTCAATCGCTTACCCGCCAACCGCTCAGCCCGTTCTCGAACATCCGAGGGAACGGAGTGCGCATTGCGCAGATTGAAGCGTAGCTGTACCCCGGTCGCCACCTTGTTGACGTTCTGACCGCCAGGCCCGGAAGCGAGGATAAAGCTTTCCTCAAGATCTCGCGGATCGATGGAAAGGGACTGGGTGATTTCGATCATGGTGGCAGGCTCAGGGTCCTAAGACGCCCTCACTCCTCTTCCGGCTTCCAATGTCCGATGAGGATACCGACACGGTCGGCATTGTTGTTTCGTGCTCGGACCTCCGCATCCGAAATCGTAACGCGCAGCCGGCGATTTCGCATCCAAGTGAACAGCGCCTCATGCAGCTCGGCTCGTACCGAAGCATAGGCCGGATCATCACCCAAATCCGTGAACTCGTCCGGATCCGCCTCAAGATCCCAAAGCTGTGGGCGAAATTTCTGGTGCAGCACATATTTCCAACGCTCGGTCCGGAGCATGAAGGCCCGGGCATCCTTCGGATCGAGATTCATATCTGCGCTCGCCAGGCGCCCGGAATAATCGCTTTCGCAGATCACATAGTCGCGCCACGCCAGCTCAGTCTCACCCCCCACAAGCGGCATCAGTGATCGACCCTCAAGCCGGTGGTCTGGAATTTCACCGCCAAGCGCTTCAATGAATGTTGGGATCAGGTCGATCGCTTCAACCAGACGATCATCGACTTTTCCCCGAGTTGCGTTAGCCGTCTCACTCGGGTCGACGATGATCATTGGCAACCGGATCGAAGGCTCATGGAACAAATCCTTTTCGCCGAGCCAATGGTCACCCAGATAATCCCCATGGTCGCTGGTGAAGACGATCATCGTATCCTCGAGCCGGCCGAGCCGATCCAACTGGTGCATCAGGCGGCCGATCTCGTCGTCAATCTGCTTCACCAACCCCATATAGGCCGGCAAGATGGTCTCGCGCGCATCCTCTCGGCCGAAAAGCTGGCTGTCGCGATGGCGCATGAAAGCGGCGTAAACCGGATGCGGGTCGGCGCGCTCCGCCTCCGAGCGCACCACATCGAGGAAATCCTCCGGGCCGTACATGCTGGCGTAGTGGCCGGGCGCGATATAGGGCCAATGCGGCTTTATCAGCGAGAGGTGCAGGCACCACGGCTGCTCACCCATCTCGGTGATGAAATCAATGGCGCGGTCGGTCATATACGGGGTTTCGCTGTCCTCGACCGCAATCCGCGCCGGTCGGTTGGAGTGCCCCCAATACCAGCCGGAGAGCGTCTGCCCATCCTCGTCCTCGACCGAATTGGCTGCCGTGTGCCAGGGGTTCTCGCCGGGATAGCCTTTCTGGTTCAGATACCGGTTATAGGCGAGATCGGGTTTTAGGACCGAGTCCGGGTGCAGGCCGTCATCTCGCTCGTACGGCTCGAAACCACATTCCGAGACCAGCACGCCCAATTCTGAACCTGGGTCTATGCCAAGCTTCACCAAGCCCTCGACATCCGCCCGCATATGCGTCTTGCCGGCAAGCGCCACACGCAGGCCGAGCGGCCGCAGGTAGTCGCCGAGGGTCCATTCATCGACCCGGAGCGGATAGTTGTTCCAAGACGAGCCGTGGCTGAACTGGTAGCGCCCGGTATAGAACGACATGCGCGACGGCCCGCAGATCGGTGCCTGACAAAACGCCCGCTCAAACCGCACGCCACGGCCGGCCAGCGCATCGATATTCGGTGTCTTCAAGGTCGGATGGCCAGAGCACGAGAGATAGTCCCAGCGCAGCTGATCACACATCACGAACAGAATGTTGCGCGTGGCCCGGGTCATGTCAGGGAAGCACGTCAAGCTCAGCCGTTGACCTGTTTTGGTCATTCAGGCACCGCAACTCAACCAATCGTCCAGCCTCCCGCCGCCCCCAAAGCTGCATGGTATCGTCCCAGAAAACCGGGCGCAGGAACCGCGTGGTGAGTGTGAGTTCGTCGGTCAAACCGTCAGCCGCCAGCGCCCCACCCATCCAGACCATGGTCTGCAGGCCTTGAGCCAAAGGCATGCGATATCCGGCGGCCTCGGCAAACTCGGTCGAGAAGTGGATCAAGTTGCCGGCATCGGCGGAAAAACCGGTGACATCGTCCGGCGTCATAGTCTTCTTCGTCAGTTTTTCCATCCCTTCGCGCGGATCTGGGCGCGCGCCGGCCTTCGACTTATTCCCTGTCCCCATACGGTCCGGATCTGGGACGATGCCGAGAATTTCAGAGACGACCGCAACCCCTCCATCCTGGCCCATAAACTCGAACACCCGATGCAACATCCGGCCGCGCGGCACCGGGTCGAAGGCCTCGATCCAAGCGCGAACGGTCAGCGGTTCGCCAATCAGGACCGGACGGGCCTGGCGGATGCGTTGCTCGGTATGCACCATCCCGTCAATCTGCCACCCCTGTTCGTTCATGATCCGATAGCAGTCCTGGGCAAATAGGATTGGGTCCGCGCGCGCGCCGAACAATTTGGTGTCTACCGCGCAGGCCGCATGCTTCGCCTCTTGGTAGGCTTTTGTGCGGGTAATTGTCGTCTCGTCAAACCGGTAGCCCGCATATAGTTCATTGATGTTTCTCATGGGCGATAACAAGGCATGCGCGGCAAGGGTTTGCAAGCCCTCACCCTCCCAAACGCGAGTGTCGGAGGGTGAGGGATTTGTCTATCCACGCTCCTCAATTGCTGGCGGTTGAAACACGGTAATTGGCGGCAGTTCGCCTTCGAACTTCTCAACCTCCACCAATACCGAATGCGCCGTCGGTGCCTGGCCGAGCGAGGAGGTGCCCTTGTCACGCGTGAGCACATTCGGATTACCGTGCTTGCACAAGGTCCCCGGCACGCCAGGCTCCAGCGGGTCGTACCAGGCGCCGGTGGAAAGCTGGATAACGCCCGGCATGACCGCATCAGAGACAATCACGCCGGCAAGGCAGGCGCCTCGATCATTGTAAATCCGCGCCACGTCGCCATCGGAGAGGCCGCGCGCGGCGGCTTCGTCCGGATGCAAGCTCATAGGCTCGCGTCCCTGGATCTTTGAGCCGCGACTGACACCGCCGCTGTCGAGCTGGCTGTGCAGGCGTGTTCTCGGCTGGTTTGAGATCAGATGCAGCGGATAGGTCTCGACCAATGGCGAGCCAAGCCACTCATACGGCTCCTGCCAGACCGGATGGCCCGGGCAATCCTCATAGCCAAACGATTGAATGGTTTCGGAAAAGATCTCGATCCGGCCGCTCGGGGTCGAAAGCGGATTGGCGTCCGGGTCGGCGCGGAAATCTGCCAGCAGCACGGCTTCCTTTTCCGCCGGCGGCAACTCCGCCGTCTCTTGCTCTCGAAGGACTTCAAGAGAGGGCAACTCAAAGCCTGCCTCGCCGGCCCGTTGGCGGGCCTGATTCCACAAATGACGGATCCAGTCTTCCGGTGTCCGGCCCTCGGTGAAGGCTTCGCCAGCACCCAGCCGTTCGGCCAAACCGGTAAAGATAGCGTAGTCGTCGCGCGAGTCCCCGACCGGCTCGATCGCCTTGCGCATAGCGACCATCAGCGGCTCCCAATGGGTCATCGACACATCCTCGCGTTCAAGGTTGGTCGTCGCCGGGAACACAATATCGGCGTGACGGGCCATGGCTGTCCACCAGATCTCATTGACGATCAGGCACTCTGGTTGACGGAACGCCTTGATCAATCGGTTCAGATCCTGGTGGTGGTGGAAGGGATTGCCGCCGGCCCAATAGACCAGGCGAGTGTCGGGATAGGTCAACGTCTTGCCGTCATACTCGAATGTTCCACCCGGGTTCAGCAGCATATCGGAGATACGCGCGACCGGAATGAAATCCGGGACCTGATTGACGCCCTGCGGCAAGGCCGGAAACCGGAACAGCTTGACCGGGTTACCAACCCCGTTTTCCGACGAATATCCAAGCCCGACGCCGCCGCCCGGCAATCCGATCTGCCCTAGCATCGCCGCCAGCACAATCGCCATCCAATAGGGCTGTTCACCGTGGTCGCCGCGTTGGACCGACCAAGTCACCGTAAGCATGGTTCGCGCCGATGCCATGCGGCGGGCAAGGTTACGGATTGTATCGGCGCTGAGCCCCGATATCTCGGCCGCCCAATCGGCGTCCTTCGCCTGGCCATCGGTTTCACCCATGAGGTAGGGCTGAAAGCGCTCAAACCCGACGGCGTACTTGGCGAGGAATGCCGGATCATGCAGGTCTTCGGTGACCAATGTATGGGCCAAGCCCATCATGATGGCCGCGTCGGTGTTCGGCCGAGGCGCGATCCATTCTGCCTCGAACGTCGGGGCGCTATCGTTTCGAAGCGGGCTGACCGAGACGAACTCGACACCGTTAGCCTGCGCCTGAAGCAACCCTTCATACATCGTGTGCCGACCAACGCCGCCGGAGGTTACCTGGGCATTCTTGACCGGCAAACCGCCGAACATGACCAGCAAGTCGGCGTTCTCGGCGATCACCGGCCAGGTCGTCGCCTGATCGAGGATCTCTTTTTGGAAATCACCAATCACGTGGCGCGCCAGTACGATGGCGGCGGCGTTGCTGTAATTGTCGACCGATTTGGTGTACCCGCCGATCGAGTTCAAGAACCGATGAACCTGGCTCGTAGCATGATGAAAGCGCCCGGCGCTGGCCCAACCGTAGGAACCGCCGAAGATCGAACTGTTGCCGTGCTCATTTCTAACACGCTCCAGTTCAGCGGATGCAATGTCTAGCGCCTCATCCCAAGGCACGGCCACGAAGGGTTCGACACCTCGGCCGGCCCGATCACTGTCTTTGCCATGTTCAAGGAAACCCTTGCGGATCATCGGTCGGCGCACGCGCACCGGGTCATCCACAGCTTCGACAATGCCCGGTCCTATGGTCGCCGGCGACGGGTCCTTGGCGTAATCATGCACCGCGATCAGTTTGCCGTCGCGCACCTCAGCAAAATAGGTGCCCCAATGAGCCGAGGTCGGAGTGATGCGAGCTTCGCTATCGAGCGCCATGGCGGTGTTTCCTCATCAAATACCGAATCTGTTATGACTATCTGACCCGAAGCGAGAAAGCCGGCAAGGGGAATATTGTTTCGATGGCATTTCATATTTGGAGCCAAGCTCATTTACTTGAACAAGGGTATACTTGTTTAATATGCTATAACCTGTGCCATCGCCAATCAGGAGGTTACCTATGAGCTCTCTCAACGATCAGCACCTCGGGCTATTGGCATTGGCGGCAAGTGGCGAAAAGCGCTGGTTTTTTGGGCATGTCGGGGCCGGCCTGCTGGCACTCGATCGTCTAAAGACATACGACAGCTCAGCCGAACTCGCGCCGGCACTCGAACAGTATCGCGGCAAAGCGAAGACCTTCGTGGAGGAGAGCGAAATGCGCGCCAGCCTGACGCCCGGCGGTGCCGCTGTTGATGATTGGCGTGAGCGATTGGGCGCGGCATTGGTGCCCCATACGAAAGTCCTGAGGAATTCGGGTCATGGAACGATCTACATCACCTGGGCGATCAGGATTTTGTCTAGCAGCCCAGACCTCGCCACCGAACCGGTTGTTGCCGGCCTGGAAGCCCTCGCCCAAAGTGCCTTGAATGAGGACAAATCGCGCTACCTGTCGATCCGAGATCACGACAGAATTTATTACGATGATGCTGAGGTCCCCACCAGCGAGACGGACCGGGTCGCCAGTGCCTTCCACGCGGCCCTGCCACAGTTCCAAGACCTTGAAACGTCGGAGCGAACCTACTTCCTGACCGGCTCGAAAATCCACGTCCTAACCTACCTGCATGCCTTGATGGAGCTCCAGCATTTTGGTTTTGACGATTTGCACGACGCCGGAATTAGCCGGTGGTGGAAACACCTCCAACTCTGCCGGGCAATGGAACTTGTGGCCAAGGATTACGGTGCCGCCGCCTGGTCTTATCCAGAAGGCACAACCGATCCTTATGCCAAAGTGCACGAAGATCCCCACGCTTACAAATACCGCGCGGCAGCCCTGGATCTATTGGCGAGCGACGCGAATTCCGATCGAAGCGCGCTAAAGTCCGTCATGGACCGGATGCAATGGGTTTGGGCGCCTTAGGAATTTATTTCCGGGAAATTTGAGAATGCGACAACGGGCCCTTACAGAGGCGCGGATAGCCGTGCTAGCTTTTCGGCTGATCGTCCGATCCGGAGAAATTCAATATGGACCAAGACTGGACCGATGACGCCTTCGCGCTCTTTCATGAGCATGGCGTCAAACAGGTTGCTTATGTGCCCGACGCTGGCTTGAAATCGCTGTTGATCGCCTGCCAGGCAGACAATGCTATCAAGGCCGTGACCCTCACCACCGAGGAGGAAGGCATTGCCCTTTCAGCCGGCGCTTGGCTTGGCGGCGAACGCTCGGTGGTGATGATGCAGTCGAGCGGCGTTGGCAACACACTCAACATGATCGGGTCACTCAGCATGACCTGCAAATTCCCCTTGGTCATGATCGTCACCATGCGCGGCCAACACGGCGAATCAAACCCGTGGCAGATGCCCATGGGTGCGGCCACACCCGGCATTCTGCGCGAGATGGGCATGCGGGTGTTCGAGGTTGAGACCCGTGAAGAAGCCCGAGACGCGATGGATTCCGCAATGCGTATGGCGTTTCATGCCGACGAACAAGTGGCGGTCCTGATCAGTCAGCGCCTGATCGGCGCGAAAGCCTTTATCGCCGATGTCGCCAAGGAGGTCACACAGCATGGCTGAGTATAGTCTTCAACGCCGCGAGGTGATGGCGGAACTTCTGGCGGACCGAGGTGACGCCCTGATGGTCGCGGGGCTCGGCTCGCCGGTCTGGGACCTTGCGGCGGTCGACCACAGGGATGAAAACTTCTACGTCTGGGGTGGCATGGGTGGGGCAGCCATGATCGGTCTCGGCATCGCGCTATCGCAGCCTGAGAGGAAAGTCTGGGTCGTCACCGGCGACGGCGAAGCGCTGATGGGCATGGGCTCACTCGCCACCATCGCCGCACAGAAGCCGGAAAACCTGGCAGTCATCGTCTTTGACAACGAGCATTATGGTGAGACCGGCATGCAGCCGACCGTGACCGGCGGCCTCTGTGACTTGCCCGCCATAGCAAAGGGCGCCGGGATCGCGACCTCGGTGTCGGTCGTCGACCAGGCTGGAGTAGGCGCGCTGAAATCGGCGTTGGCCGACGGCCCCTACCCGCTTTTCGCCAACATCAAAGTGCACCGGATCAACGACAAGCCGGTTCTACCGCCGCGCGATGGCGTCTACTCCAAGCATCGCTTTCGCGTCGCTGTTCTGGGCGAGCGGAGTGCCATGCATCCGTATTGACACACCCTCGGCTCCCCTGCCCCGGACGAGGTAAACGAACCAAGGAGATCGACCATGACCGAATATTCAGCCTCCGCCATCCCGCAAGTCGCCGACATGTTCCGGCTCGACGGCAAGGTGGCCGTAATTACTGGCGGCGGCAGCGGTATTGGACGGCTCGCGGCGCATGTGCTCTCACAAGTTGGTGCAAGTTCGATCGTTACCGATCGGGACGGTGACCGGGCCGCCGAGGTCGCAGCCGAAATCCGAAATGCGGGTGGTCACGCCAGCTCCTACCATATGGATGTGGCCGACGAATCCTCCGTCGTCTCAACTTTTGCCGAAATTGAAGCCGCCCAGAGCCGTATCGATGTCCTAATCGGTTGCGCCGGCATCTCTATTCGAGCCCAAACAGAAGATCTGACTTTGGAAGATTGGGAAAAGGTAGTCGCTGTCAATCAGACCGGCATCTTCCTAGCCTCTCGCGAAGCCGGAAAACGCATGCTGGCCCAGGGCGAAGGCAGCATCGTCAATATTTCCTCGAAATGGGGCCATGTGGCAGGGCCGTTCAATGGCAATCTTTCCTACCATGCAACCAAGGCAGCGGTGGTCAACATGACCCGCGCACTGGCCGTCGAGTGGGGCAATCGCGGCGTTCGAGTAAACGACATAGCACCGACGTTCCTGCGCACGGCAATGACCGAGCATCTCTTCACCCAACAAGGGTTCGTTGAGCAGGCGATGGATCTGTTGCCGCTACGCCGCACCGGTGTCCCGGCCGATCTGGCTGGCGCCCTCCTCTATCTCGCCAGTCCGGCATCGGCGCTGGTGACCGGACATAGCCTGGTCGTCGATGGCGGGTGGACCGCGCGCTGAACAAATGACCCAGCCTTCGAGCCCGGCGGCTCGCGCCGACACCGTTCGCGTCGTCGGCATCCTGATAATAGTGCAGTCGCTCGGTTCCATGTCCAGCCTCTGGCTGCCCTCCATTGCACCGGCGGTAGCGGCCGACATCGGTATCGACGCCTCGATGATCGGCTATCAAGTCTTGACCATGTACATCGGCGCGATGACGACCAGCCTAATGGCCGGCGGTATGATCGCGCGTTACGGCCCTTGGCGCACAACCCAGATAAGTGCCGTACTGTTCGGGTTGGGACAGCTTTCAATCGCCACCGCTTGGATCCCGACCATGGCCCTTGGCTCGCTGGTCATCGGGTTCGGGTACGGCCTGGTCAACCCACCAGCCTCCCATCTCTTGGCCCAGGTAACGACGCCCAAGAATCGCAATTTCGTCTTTTCCATTCGCTATACCGGCATGCCGATCGGCGGTGTGCTGGCTGGGTTGATCGCTCCAAGCGCCGCGCTCGCGATCGGGTGGCGGACCAGCCTTTTCATAACTATCGCCTTCGCATTCTTCTGCGTCATCGTCATGCAACCGTGGCGCGCTCGCTGGGATCATGATCGAAATCGCGACGCCCGAGTATGGCGCAATCCCTTAAGCGACGTGGTCATTGCCTGGCGCCATCCGCCGCTACGCTGGATATGTTTTTTAGGGTTCCTGTTCGCCGGTATTCAGATCTCTCTCACGTCTTTCACCGTAACCATGCTGGTTGAGGATGTTGGTTACACGCTGGTCGCCGCCGGTATAGCACTCTCCTGCATCCAGGTTGCGGGCGTCATCGGGCGCGTCAGTTGGGGGGCGATCGCGGATCGTTTTCAGGCCGGTTTCATGGTGTTGGCGGTGATCGGTGCGATCTCATTCGTCTGCGCCATGCTGGCGGTCACGCTGTCCGACGCTTGGTCAACAGTTTTGGTCTACGTGTTGTTTTTTGTTTTCGGTTTCGCGGCAATGGGCTGGAACGGTGTCTGCATGGGCGAGGTCGCACGCCTCTCGCGCCCAGGCTTGGCCGGAAATATGACTGGAGCGGTGTTGTTCTTCACGTTCTCCGGCGTCGTCGGCGGACCGGTTGCTTTCGCCGCCGCGCATGCCGTGACGGGCCGCTACACGACGACCTTCATACTGACCGGCGGATTGGCATTACTCGGCGTTGGGGCGATCCTAATTGGCCGCGCCAAAGCCAAACAATTCGGCACCGAGACCCTACCTACTTGATGATCAATTGACCCTTCGGCCGGAAGGCATGGAAGACGAAGGCGAAGGTGACATCGTAAACCACATCGGCCCCAGCGCGCTGCACTACGACGTTGCCCACATCTTTGCCTTTGGCTATCACGCGCGCATCAAGGGCGGAGTTCTGTCCCGGCGTCCAAGACAGCACCAGGTCGCCGTCGACGATGCGTTCTTGTTTCCGTAACAGCGACAAGCTCCACGCCTTGTCGCCAACCGTGATAACGCGCGCGAGTGGCGGGATCCCCTCCGGCATCGAACCGTTGTAGAGGAACGGATACTGGCTGCTGTCGTATCCGACATATGGATTGGCTCCATAGGGCCGCATGTGCTCGTTGTTTGGGACAAGAACGCTGCCATTCGGGTGGCGGGCCTTAAAGTTACCGTAGCTCTCAAGCCGGGCCGGAATGGTCTTCAAAGTCTGGCCGGTCAATTCTCCGACGATGGCCTCGCCCAAGAACTGCTGCCACCAGCTTTCGGTTTGCCGGTCGTACATTACCATGTCGGAATTTCGCAAACGCCCGGTCGTCCCAAAATCGAGCACCCGGTCGCCAAGCCGGCGGTCGAAGGCAATGGCAGAGTTGCAAAGCGGACAGTAGGTCACCGTCACCGGCACACCGGCGACGACATCATTGACGATTTCGTGCCAGGTGAGAACCCGCAGGGGATACGCCTTGGCTTCACCGCCCAGAACCAACCCGATCACCGGCTCGCTGTCGGCGATCTCCACCTCGGCCAGGGGTTTGAATTCCGGGTTGTCGATCGAAGGAATACCGTCCTTCGGAGGCCCGCCCGAAAAAATCTCATCAAGATCGATCGAGTGCTTGGCGAAGTCTGTCTTCGGCCACTCTGTGCGCCAGGCCTCGACGTTCGCGGCAAGCGCGGGGGCAATTGCCGACGGTATGATCGACAGCGTGGAGGCAAAGCCGATCGCGCCAATCGCGACGACGAGGGCTGCCAAGTGCAAACGAGCGCTGCGTATATCCATGCTCGGAGCATGACTGCCAACACCCCTGTTCGACCAATCACGAAGCCTTGATCGACACCTAATGCGGTTCGACTCCACGAGTTCGTGAAGCAATGTGAATCGCCTTGGACGAATTGCCGACAGAAGATCGGATCAACAAGCGCAATCTACAATCAAAGCCCTTGTTGACCTACCGTGGACGCCGTCCAGCCTCCGGCACCGCGGCAGAGCCCGGGAACGACAAGCCCCTGCCGTTCCCGGGCACTTATCGCACGGGCTTGCTGCTCCACCGATTCCGCGGAGCGAAAATTTATTAATTTGAAATCTGAACCGGACGCCCGCGGAACAAACTCGCGAGAACCAAACCCCGGGTTGGACCAGCTATTTCTTCTTTTCGGCCTCGGCCTGGAGTTTGCGCCACTTCCACGGCTTCACGAGCTTAAGCTTCCAAAGCCCCACATTTTCACGCCGTGCCAGAATTTGCGGTTGCTCGTAGTCGCGGCTTTCCTTGGAGTAGGCGAAAGCCCAACCCTTTCGAACCATCAAACCGTTCAAGTTGATGTCACCGGCGTAGCATGTACCCTTCAGGCGCTCGCCTTCATCCGGTTCGAGGTCAATGCAGGTGACGTCGACATTTCCGATCAGCTCCCGCAACGCGTCTCGAGCCCGTTTGTCGCAACTCACCGGCTTGCCATATTTATCGTCACATTCCTGGCCTCGATCCGGTGCATCGACGCCGAATAGTCGTACCGTATATCCCTCGACGATCACCTCATCGCCCAACAATACTTTCGCCCGCCCAAAAACTTCCTCGACCGCAAAAGAGGGAGAACTCGCAACTAGAAAACCCAGTGCGACAAGCGCTGACACGCCCCGCGTCCAATGCATGTTTTTAATCCTAATTTGCGCACGACTTAACGATCGTTACGCCGATACTATAGCATAAATTCCCCAGTCAAAGTAATTCGAGCGAGCGCTTGCCGGTTGGCGGCGGAAAGGCACTATCCAGAAGCTCGAGGTCCGCGTCTTCCAGTTTCAGATCGGCTGCCGCTCGGTTTTGCTCGACATGACCGATATCACTTGCCTTTGGGATTGCGAGAATGCGGTCGCGGCGCAGGGTCCAGGCGAGGGCAACCTGCATCTCCGAGCAGCCGTGTCGACGGGCAATCTCGGCCAAGGCCGGCTCACCGGCCAGCCGCCCCTGTTCCAGCGGCGAGTACGCCATCACCGGCATTCCCCGGTCAGCACACCAGTCGAGCAAGTCCCATTCGGTCCCCCGTCGGCTCAGATTGTAGAGAATTTGGTTGGTCTGGCAGGTCTCGCCGCCTGCCTGCATCAGCGCTTCCATCTCACGTACATCGAAATTACTGACACCCCAGGCGCCAATTTTTCCTGCCGCAATCAAACTTTCGAAAGCCGAAATCGTCTCACCGAGAGGGTACGAGCCTGGCCAATGCAGGAGGTAAAGGTCGATCACATCGACCCCCATCCGCTTGAGGCTCCGCTCGCAGGCCTCGACCGTGCCGCGCCGGCTGGCGTTGTTGGGCAACACCTTAGAGACCAGAAACACCTCGTCCCGCCGGCGCCTGATTGCCTCACCAACCACCGCCTCAGCACCGCCGTTAGCGTACATTTCAGCCGTATCGATCAGGGTCATGCCAAGATCCATGCCCGCCTGAAGAGCCGCCACCTCACGGGCGCGTTGATCAGCCCGGTCGCCCATATACCAGGTCCCTTGGCCCAACGCCGGTACCGTAGCGCCATTCGTAAATGTAATCTTCCTCATGACCGGCCTCGCATCATTCACCAACAGGACGACGGACTACATTAATTGGCTCTTCTCCAGCCATTAGGTGCTCGATATTCTCGATCATGCGTTCCCAGCGTCGCACCTGATTTCCGTCGGTCCAGCCGGAAAGATGAGCGGTCATGACGATGTTGTCCAAGGTTTCGAACGGATACTCAGCCGGCTTGACACTCGGCTCCTCAGGTGTCGGATAGGTGTACCAAGTATCAATCACCGCGCCGCGTATTCGCTTTTCAACCAACGCCGCATAGAGCGCCGCTGGATTGACGATTGGGCCTCGTGCGACGTTGAAAAGAATCGCATCTGGACGCATGGCCGCAAGCTCGTCGGCACCGATCATACCCTCGGTCTCCTCGGTCAACGGGCAGCAGACGATCAAAAAATCGGAGCGCTCCAGCAATACTGCCATCTGATCATATCCAGTGAGCAGGTCCGGTACCGGTTGCTGGTCGCGCGGGTTCCGGGTCAGGGCCAAGACCTTCATATCGAACGCTTGCGCCCGCTGGGCGATGGCCTGGCCGATATGGCCGTAGCCAATCAGCCCGACGGTTGTGCCGGCCAACTCGCGCCTGGTCTTGCCGTTCGAACGCGGATTATCAGACCAATCTCCGCTTCGGAACCGTGCGTCACGAGCGTGAAGTCCGATTGTCCACTCGAGCATGCCGGCGAACACATACTCCGCAATTCCCGTTTCATGCTCGTAAACATTTGCGATCCAGGCGTGGGTCGGCACAGCCTCGAAATCGATCATGTCGAACCCAGAGGCCGGGATCTGCATTAATTTCAGATTTGGTGCCGGCGGCAGGCCGCCGGTGTATTGGAAACTGATAATCGCATCGGCATCGGCAAACATTGTTGCGCGGTCGTCGGCCGGGGTGTCGGGCCGGCTCTCTAAAATTTCCACCCTGTCGCCGAAGTGGCCCCGCAATTTATCGGCCCCCATCAAAGCGAGTGAGCTATGTAGGAGAAGTCGCATGGACTGCATTCCCGTGATGGTTTGACTGTGCCTCTTTGGTAGCATGGTGAATTGAGGAAATGATAGTCGCGACATTCCAAAGAAGTGTACCTGGCCGAAGAAATATACCTGGCAGGGCCGTATCAGCGGAAATGAGTGCCAAACCTATCTGAAACACCAAACTCATCCGATTTTTGAGAGTTCTATATCTATCTACGTTGTCATTTGTGGATTTCCGTAATTGATTCGAATGTGCGCGCATAATACCACGGCCATTAAATCGATAGGAAAGTCCAACGCCATTCCAGGCGTCGATTTTCATTCTTGGCGCAAGAGGACGTTCACGTGAGAAATCTGAAAACAAAGATAAAGATCTTACTAGGTTTTGCAGTGCCGTTGGCCTTTTTAGTAGGTCTCGGTGCTATAAGTTTGTTCAATCTCGGCTCTGTCTCACAGACCGCCAATTGGGTGGATCACACACGAGTGGTTCTTGCCAGCGCCACAAAGATCATAGGGTCCGCCGTCGATATTGAAACCGGAATGCGGGGCTATCTCCTGGCCGGCAAAGAGGACTTTCTTGATCCCTATAACCAGGGTGAAAAGACAACCTATGCCGGGATTGAGGCCCTACAGGAGGTCGTGAACGACAACCCGGCCCAGGTCGAACGCCTCGGTGAGGCCGCCAAGATCCTCCATGACTGGCAGGCCGATGTTACCGAGCCGGCTATCGCCCTGCGTCGGGAAATTGGCGACGCAAAGACCATGAATGACATGGCCGATTTGGTCGGCGAGGCGCGTGGCAAAGTAGTTTCGACAAATTTCGGGGTCAGATCGGCGAGTTCATTCAGCGAGAAACGACCTTGCTGGATAAACGTCGCGCGGAATTCGAGACGGCCCAGGGTGCTGTTATCGATGACTTCGATCTTTCTGTAAAAACCATGGGCTGGGTCGATCACACCCATAGAGTCCTGGCACAGATTTCTGAGATTTTAGCCCATGCCGTCAATATGGAAACCGGAATGCGGGGATACCTGATCGCCGGCGAAGACGAATTCCTAGCGCCTTATAAGGATGGAAAGGTGCGGTTTTTCTCGGACTTGGAAGTACTTAAGAAAACCGTCAGCGATAACCCGGCGCAGGTGAAACGGCTGCAGGATATCGAAAAGCTCATATCCGGTTGGATTGCTCAAGTGACTGAACCCGCTATCAAACTGCGCCGCGACGTTGTCACTGGATCGGCGCGCATTGAAGACGTGGTTGCCTATGTCGCTGAAAAGAAGGGCAAGAAGTTCTTCGACGCATTTAGGGCGAAGGTCGTTGAGTTCTCGAACATTGAGCGAAAGCTCATGGCAAAGCGGGCGCATGATGCCGAAGTCTCCGAGGGCAGAGTTGCCAGCAATCTCAAAGTCATGAAAGACAACGAAAAGTGGGTTACTCATACCTATGCTGTGATCGAGCGTGCCAATAAGATTCTGTCAGCAGCGGTCGATATGGAAACCGGCATGCGGGGATACTTACTGGCCGGGAAAGACGATTTTCTCGCCCCGTACACCTCTGGCCAGGCGGACTTCAACGAGCGTGTTGCGGCCCTTAAGAAAACGGTCTCTGACAATCCCACTCAGGTCACGCTTCTGACCGAACTCAGCGAGAATATCGCTGGATGGCAAAGCGATGTAACTGAGCCGACAATCGCCCTTCGACGTCAAATTGGCGATGCCAAGACCATGGACGACATGGCGGATCTGATTGGTGAAGCACGAGGCAAAGTGTACTTCGACAAGTTTCGCCAGATCATGGCTGAGTTCGTCGCCGAGGAAGAGGTACTCATGATGGCGCGCCAGGGACAAAATGTCGAAACCGTCGAAAGCGCGAACCTGGTCATGACCGGTGGAATGGTGGGTGGCGCTGTGCTGGGCGCTTTGCTCGCTTGGTTGATCGGCAACGGGATCGCCAACCCGCTCGTCAACATGACGGCCGCGATGCGGAAACTGGCCGGCGGGGAACTCGAAACCGAGATCCCGGCACAAGGCCGTACCGATGAGATCGGTGAAATGGCCGATGCGGTTCAGGTGTTCAAGGAGAATGCCGTAGAAGCTGTGAAATTGCGTGAAGAGCGAAAACAAGCAGAGCTTCATGCAGAGCAAGAAAAACTGCGCATGATGAACGAATTGGCGGACAACTTCGAGACGTCTGTCGGCGGCGTCGTAAACACGGTTTCTTCGGCGGCGACAGAAATGCGGGCGTCATCCGAGTCCATGGTTACCGGAGCGGATCAAACCTCTGAAAGAGCGACCGCTGTTGCATCGGCAGCAACCCAGGCATCGTCGAACGTACAAACCGTGGCGTCGGCGACGGAAGAACTCGCAAGTTCGGTGGCTGAAATCGGCCGCCAGGTAGAGGAATCTTCGCAAATCTCGGCAACTGCGGTCCATGAGGCTCAGCGCAGCCGGGACACCATGCAGGGGTTGGTTGAATCGGCAAATGAAGTCGGTCGTGTGATCCAATTGATCAACGATATCGCAGAGCAAACCAACCTCCTGGCGTTGAATGCGACGATTGAAGCGGCCAGAGCCGGAGATGCCGGCAAAGGTTTCGCGGTTGTAGCGTCCGAGGTGAAGAGCCTCGCCAATCAGACATCCAAAGCAACCGAAGAAATCAGCTCGCAAATCGCGGAGATTCAATCGGCGACCCAGGATGCGGCCCAGGCCATTGATGGCATCGCGGATACGATCCAGAAGATCGACGAAATCGGATCCGGCATCGCCAGTGCCGTCGAGCAACAGCAGGCTGCCACCCAGGAAATCGCTCGAAATGTTGAGCAGGCCGCGAGAGGCACAGAAGAGGTCTCATCCAATATTGCCGTGGTTACGACGGCAGCAGGCGAAACCGCCGGCTCAGCGAACGAGATTAACAGCGCCGCGTTAGATCTTTCCAAGCAATCCGAGTTGCTCAAAGAACAGGTAACCGGCTTCCTGAGTAAGGTTCGCGCCGCATAATTCTAAATCACCGTCATTGAAAGGCCCCGTTCCTAGTGTGCGGGGCCTTTTTTTGTGAGTAGGCCGAGTAAATCGAGGAGATGCATCGATCATCTTTCGCCTACCCGGATTCTTATGATAACTCTACGAAGAAGCTGAGGAACCTGAACGATGCTCGACCAGCCAACCGAAATACCTCACTTGATGCTGCCCAGGCATGCAGGCACTCGCCTCGTCCTCGCGCATTGGCTGGCGCTCTACCGGAGTAATGAAAATCGCATCCCGGAGCGCGGGCAACTTGACCCTCTCCAGTTTGCCAAAGCGCTCGATGAGGTTTTCATCTATGAATTCGATGGTGCGGATTTCGTCTGTAGATTGGTCGGCGAGCGCACCCAGGAAAATTTCGGATTCTCTCTGCGGAATCGCCCGATGCGCGAGATCCTCGGTAAAGAGGTTTATCCCTCGGTCTTCGGGTTTTTCAAAACCTGCATCGACAGCCCAGCAATCTACAAAAATATCGGACTGCTATACAGTGATCCAGATATGGACCGCGACCAGGGCGAACGTCTGTTGCTGCCGACACGGTCCGGTAGCGGTGTCCTGAACCATGTCTTCGGTTGTACAGCGACGATCCGCGCTGACGATGACGAGCCGAGCCAGGCTCAGCGAGAACTGTTTCGCTTCCAAGAGGGGGAGCCAATCGCAGATGCACCGCCGATCCCAGGCGACTGATCAACCTCACCGGACCCGTTTCGGCAATCCATCACCGAGCGTCCGCTCCAGATAGCGACTGTATTTTGACAACCCGAAGCAGGCGACGAAATAAAAGGCGGCGGCAACGAACATTGGCTCGTAGAACAGATTGATCCAAATTGGCTGGGCACTAACCGCGCGCAACATGCCCATCAGATCCTGGAACCCGAAAATTGTTACAATGGTGGTTCCCTTGACCAACCCCTGGAACTCCCCAACGATGTTGGGGATCATCAGCCTCAACGCTTGCGGCATGACGACCAAGCGCAAGGATTGCCAGTGGCTCAGCCCAATAGCGCGTGCAGCTTCGATCTGTTCTATTGGGATGGCCTGCAGCCCGCCGCGCACGATCTCAGCGGTGTAGGCCGACGCGAAAACACTTATCGCGACGATGGCGCTGACCAGCTTGTTCGGCAACATGCCCTCGGGCAGAAACAACGGCAGCATCGTCGTCCACATGAACAGCACCGTGACCAGCGGCACAGAGCGGACAAGCTCGATATAGGCAATGCTAACCGTTCGGATAAAAGGCATCCTGGAGCGACGGCCGAAAGCCAAGATTATTCCCGCCGGAAGCGCCGATGCGATGGCGATCCCGGCGATCACCAAGGTAAGGAACAGCCCACCCCATTTATAGGTCCAGATCTCGGGTTCCTGCCACTCGTAGGACGCCGCGAAGGCCGCAATAAAAAGTAACCCCAGCACCGCGATGACAGGGTACTTGTGGAACTTGTCGTCACGTTTCGCGAGGCCGGAAAGCCGGATAATCCAGTGTCGGCCGCTCTTACCGGTGACCAGGCAGGCCAAAACGTGGAGCTCAACCGCTGCAAACGTCATGATCCCGGCCGCCACCATGATCTGTGAGAAAAGCCCCCGTTCACCGCCTAAAAACAAATAGGTTGCCAGGAATGGGTATATCAGCGCGACACTGAAACCAATTACAGCCTTCGAC
>JABIRP010000341.1 GCA_018699735.1 Rhodospirillaceae bacterium
GACAGTAAACCTCCGTCGGTGCCCTACAAGGAAACCATCAAGCGCGCCGTCGAACAGCATGCTCGTCACAAAAAGCAGAGTGGTGGACACGGCCAGTTCGGGGATGTGCAGGGGAAAATTCAGCCGCTCTCACGCGGTAAGGGATTTGAGTTCCAGAACTCGATCGTCGGTGGATCGATCCCACGTAACTATATTCCGGCGGTTGAGGATGGCGTGAAGGAGTTCATGAAGCAGGGGCCACTCGGCTTCCAGGTGGTCGACATCGCGGTGCAATTGTTTGACGGCAGCTTTCATAGTGTCGACAGCTCTGACATGGCGTTCAAGACAGCGGCTCGTATGGCAATGTCGGAGGGCATGCCGAAATGCAGCCCGGTTCTGCTGGAGCCGGTGTTGCACGTCACCATCTCGGTGCCGAACGACGCGACGGCGCGCATGCAGCGCTTGGTTACCGGGCACCGGGGCCAAATCCTCGGTTTCCAGGCCAAGGATGATTGGAAGGGCTGGGATGAGGTCGAGGCTTATTTACCGGAGTCCGAGATCCGTGACCTGATCATCGAGATCCGTTCGCAAACCATGGGGGTCGGGTTTTACGAGGCCAAGTTCGACCATCTGGCCGAGTTGACGGGCCGGACCGCCGATGAGGTGGTTGAACAACGCCAGTCGGAGTTGGCCAACTAGTGGCTTGAAAACACCAGACGCGACGTGAGGGCGGGGCGGTCAACCGATCCGTCCTCACGGCTTTCTCACCAAGTTTTGACTTTCCCACCGACCGAGCAATGTTTACTCCATGGGGCTAAACCTGCCACGGGAGAGGTCAATGTTACTGAAACGCAAGATTGGTTGGGAACTGCCAGAAAGTTCGGCGACGCCCGAGACCCTGTATCTGAGGCGCCGAGATCTGGTCAAGGCGCTGGCCGCAGGGCCTATCCTGGCCGCCGGTGGGGCGCTTGCGGGCACGCTGCTCGGGTCATCTGGCGCACGGGCTGCCACGGAGGACCCGTCATCAACGCTCTATCCCTTCGATCGCAACCCGAAATACACGGTGAAGCGCGCGATCACGGAAGAGGAATATGCGATCACCTACAACAACTTCTATGAGTTTGGATCGCACAAGAACATCCATCGTGCCGCCCAAGCGTTGCCGATCCGTCCCTGGACCGTGACCTTGGATGGCATGGTTGAGAAGCCGATGCAGATCGGCATCGACGACCTGATGAAGCGTATGGCGCCGGTCATGCAGGAGCGGGTCTACCGCCACCGCTGTGTTGAAGCCTGGTCGATGATCGTTCCTTGGAGCGGGTTTCCGATGAAGGCGCTGGTCGATATGGCGAAACCGCTGTCGAGTGCCCGCTATATCCACATGCAGACCTTCATGAACCCCGAGATAGCACCCGGTCAGCGACAACATTGGTATCCTTGGCCTTATGTCGAAGGATTGACCGTTGAAGAGGCGATGAACGAGCTTTCGTTCATGGTGACGGGGCTCTACGGCAAGCCTCTACCGGCACAAAACGGATCGCCATTGCGGCTCGCCGCACCGTGGAAGTATGGCTTCAAGCAGATCAAATCGATCGTCCGCTTCACCTTTTCTGACAAGCGTCCGAAGACCTTCTGGGAAGCGCTTCAGGCGAGTGAGTATGGATTCTGGGCCAACGTGAACCCGAAGGTCTCCCATCCGCGTTGGAGCCAGGCAACCGAGAAGCCTTTGGGTGCAAGTGGTGAGCGGGTTCCGACCCTGCTTTACAATGGGTACGGCGAGTATGTGGCCGATCTCTACAAAGGCATGGAGAATGAAAAACTCTTCATGTAGGGAATTTCCAAACAGGATCGCCTGGGCTCGGATAAACTCGCGCCGATGATCCCAGGTGTCTTCCCCGAACGGCCAATCCTCATTGGCAGTGAAATCTATCGCACGTCGCGATTCGGGGCGAAGCATCCGCTATCGATCCAGCGCGTGACCCCGGTCATGGACTTGGTTCGGGCGATGGGTGTTTTAAGCGAGGACGCGTTCGTCGAGAGCCCGCGTGCAAGTGAGACTGAACTCGCCCGTTTTCACGACCCGGCATACATAGCAGTGCTGCGTCGAGCTGAGCGTGATGGAACCGTGTCCGATGAACTTCGGGAGCGGCATAATATCGGGCGTAATGGCAATCCGATCTTCCCAGAGATCTTCAGCCGCCCGGCGACGGCCGCCGGCGCCAGCCTCTTGGCCGGGCGCGCTCTTGCTGGGGTTCAGAGCGGTACTATTCACTCCCTTGCCGGCGGCACTCATCACGGTCGATCGGACCAGGCTTCGGGATTCTGTTTCTTCAATGACCCGGTGCTGGCGATCCTCGCGATGCTCGATGGCGGACTGCAGCGTGTGCTCTATGTCGACCTCGATGCCCACCATGGTGACGGCGTGCAGGATGCCTTTCACGACGATGATCGGGTCTTGACGATCTCGGTTCATGAGGACGGCCGCTGGCCGCGCACCGGGGCCACGGGGGACCGGGCTGGCGGCATGGCGCGCAACCTTTCGGTCCCGTCGGGCATGAACGACGACGAGCTCGGGGCCATCCTCGATCATGCAATTCTACCGCTTGGGCGCGCATTTTCAGCCGACGCGATCGTCGTGCAAAGCGGCGCAGATGGTTTGGCCGACGATCCGCAAAGCAAGCTGGAGTTGTCGAACAACGCGCTTTGGTCGGCGATAGAGGCTCTGCGCCATCTGGCGCCAAGGGTTCTCGTGGTTGGCGGCGGCGGGTACAATCCCTGGGCGGTGGCGCGCGCCTGGACGGGAATTTGGTGCGTGTTGAACGAGTTAGATCCGTCGCGCCCGGTCGGAAAATCGGGTGAGGCGGTGCTGCGGGGCCTTGTCTGGAACCATTCTCGGGGTCGCAATCCGCCGGAGCATTGGTTCACGACGCTTGCTGATCGCCCTCGAAACGGCCCGGTCCGCGACGCGATTTGGCAGGCAATCCAGGAGGTGACGGCATCATGAGGGTCATTTTCACAGCACTGCTGCTGGTCGTGATGGCTTTTTTGAGCCCAGCTGCGGCTCAGGAGAAATTCGAAACAGAGACCCTCTCGATCGAAAGCGGTAGCGGTACGCTTGCTTTCACGGTTGAAATGGCCCGAACCAAATCACAGCATGCACAGGGCCTGATGTATCGGCGGAGCCTGGCCGCCAATGCCGGTATGCTCTTCGTTTATGGCAAGGTTGGTCGCCATGCCATGTGGATGAAGAACACGTTTATCCCCCTCGACATGGTGTTCATCGATGCAAGCGGAAGCATCGTGACCATCTACGAGCGGGCTGTGCCGCAATCGACCAACTCCATTCCATCGCGCCGCCGGGTTAAAGCGACGTTGGAGTTGCGCGGCGGCACGGTATCGAGGCTCGGCATCAAGGTCGGGGACCGGGTGCGTCATCGGATATTTGAGTGAAAGTCAGCGCTTTCGCGCCAATGTTAGCCCGTCGCCAATTGTTAGCAGGCTCATCGTCACCCGCTCATCGGTATGGATGTGGGCGTTCAATTCGCGGATGGCTCGGGTGTCATCGTCTTCGATTTCCGGCTCGGCGACGGCACCGTTCCAGAGAACATTGTCCACGGCGATCAGGCCGCCCTGGCGCACCAATTTCAAGGCCAGTTCGTAATAAGTTCCGTAGTTGGATTTATCGGCATCTATGAAGGCGAAGTCGAAGCTTCCTGCCTCGCCCTGATCGAGCAGCGTCTGAAGGGTTTCGGCGCCTGGGCCGATGCGCAAATCGATTTTACCCGTGACCCCAGCCTCGGCCCAATACCGGCGGCCGACAGAGGTCCATTCCTCGCTCACATCGCAGGCGATGACTTGACCCTCTTCCGGGAGGTGAAGGGCTGTCATCAGCGCGCTATAACCGGTGAAGGTACCGACTTCCAAGGTTCGCTTGGCACCGGTCAATTCGATCAGGAGACCCATGAACTGGCCCTGTTCCGGCCCGATCTGCATGCCGGCGCCCTGCATACCGGCGGTTTCCTCGCGTAGGCGCCGCGCTATCTCAGGCTCACGCAATGTGTTGTCGAGGATATAGTCATGCAGGCGGTCGTCGACCTTTAGGCTTTTGCGCGGCATAGCGGGGGCTCCTGTCAGGACTTTGAGTGGCGGGGCTAGTGGTTCCGGAAGCTGTGGTTAAGCAATGCGCGAAACGTCGGCACGAAGGCGGGAACGTCGGCTCGATAAGTCTCATAAGCCCTCCCATAGAGTCGGGCCAGCCGTCGCTCCTCGAAGCGGCTGCCGATGACCAGGTAAAGCGATACCCATACGGCGGTGGCAAGCGAGAACTCGGTGTCGACTATGCCCCAAATGAAGAGAAACACGCCAGAATAGAGCGGGTGGCGAACCAGTCGATGGGGCCCTTGTATTAAGAGCGGTTCAGCTTCCGGGGTTTCCTCGGCTGATTCCGGGTGCCGCAGCTGGGTAAGGCCGGAAAAGCGGCCTAGATCGTAGGTGCGCAGAGCCAACAATACGACGACGAACCCGGCCCCGGCGATGAGCAGTCGAGCCATATCAACCCAGGCCGGGAAAAGCAGCGGGGCCGATTGACCGCCGCCCAACCAAACCAAACCCAGGTACCAGGTGATCGCGAAATGCAGGCTGGCAAATATGTTAAAGGCGAGGCGGTAGGCTGGGCCGAGCCAAGCGGCAAAGGCACGCTTGGCTCCAGCACCCGAGAGCAGAGAGTGGCCAATCCCGAATGCGAACCAGAGCAAGCTGTAAGCTATATGATCCATTACTGTCATGGGCGACATGATAGCGTGCGCCGGTGCTTGCGGGGTGGGTAATTGCCCCTTGGGATCATGTCATCCAAGGTGTGGCCGATTTGCGTCACAGTTAGCCGAGTTTTCTCGGTCTGTTCCGGCTTTTTTCGGGGTTTCCGTTTTTTCCCTCTTGCCTCCTGGGGCCCAAAACGTTAGGAATTCTGGGCGATTGCAGCATTTCGGGGAGTGGCGCAGCCTGGTAGCGCATCTGCTTTGGGAGCAGAGGGTCGCTGGTTCGAATCCAGTCTCCCCGACCATCTTGCAACACGCGAGAGATTAGACGCGGTTATACCCGGAGGAAGCCATGACGGTTCGCATCTATCAGCCTACCAAGACGGCGATGCAGTCGGGACGCGGCAAGACCAATCGCTGGGTGCTTGAATACGAGCCGCAAACCGCTCGCAGGCCGGAGCCCCTGATGGGGTGGGTTGGTGCCGGTGACACCAAGGCCCAGATCAAATTGCGCTTCGATACGCGCGATGAAGCGATTGCATACGCTGAGCGCAAAGGCATGGAATACGTGGTCAGAGAGCCACGCAAGCGTGACCTTCAAATCAAGGTTTATGCAGACAATTTTTCGTCGAACAGGCGGGTTAACTGGACCCACTGAGGTTCGGTTTAGGGCCCCGTAGCTCAACTGGATAGAGCACCTGCCTTCTAAGCAGGTTGTTGCAGGTTCAAGTCCTGCCGGGGTCACCAATAATTCTTATATAAATCAGTTGCTTATTTTCAATTTGACCCGATGACTTTTTACTACACCCGCGATGGTCACGCCCGCGGCGATAGTCACACCTGGGCAACGATGAGCGTCGCCCCGGTGAACTTCACCTTGCGGGTGGGCCGCATTAGCTACGGCCGGTCAGGACTTACGCCCGATAACGACCTTAGTCATTCCCGGAATCAGATCGCGGCTCTCCGTGACCTCGAAGCCGGCGGCCTTTAGGGTCGACTGGATGTAACCAGGTGTGAGACCGAAACCATCTGGCGTGTAGACCATGTGCTGAAGCTGCCAGAGCGCGGCGAGCGGTGGGCCCGAACGGTCATCACCGACCATGAAGTCATGCACAGCGATGCTGCCATTAGGCTTGAGCACCCGGTATGCCTCGGCGCAAAGATTGGGGATCGCGTCCCCAGGAACGCCGGAAAGCAGATAACTCATCAACACCACGTCCTGGTTCTCTGGCCAGTTTGCCGCCATGCCGTCGGCGGCGAGAAAATCGATCCGGTCCTCCAACCCTGCCTCAGCGACGAAGCGCTGACCGACCTCGATTACGTTCGGGAAGTCAAGCACCGTGGCGTGCAGATTTGGAAAACGTTTGCAGAACATGATCGAGAAGGCACCCGAGCCACCACCGACATCAAGCAGGGAAGTCGCATCATCGCTAAGCGCCAAACGCTTCGCCAGCACCGCCCCCGGGCCAAGTGAACCGGAATGCTGCGAGCGACTGAACATTTCCGCCTGACCTTTGTCGGCCATCCAGTCGGCATAACTGGCGAAGTCAACGCCATCTGTCTCGCCGACTAGGACTTGGTCCAAATGCTCCATGAATGGATACATTTGCCGGTCGATCTGAAAACGCAGATAGTCACCGAAATAGTCGGCGCCGTCTCGCACCAGATATTGTTCGCTGGCCGGACCGTTTGCGATGAGGTCGCCGTCTCGGGCCAATAGTCCAACTGACACCAGGGCAGTGACCAGTGTCTCCATGCGATGGGTCGGAATTTTAGTCGCTGCCGCCAATTCCTTGGCGGTTTTCGTGCCGAGCGCCAGCGCGCCAAACACGTCGATATGTAAGGCGGCGAACAACGCTTTTGAGGCCATAAAGCCAAAAGCCAGGGTAGAAATATCTTCGGCGCTCTCGACCTGTTTCATAACATTCTCTTATATGGTGACCGTAGCCAGGTGCGAATGCCCCGACCGCATGGCGGAGAAAACACCGTGTGTCCTTCGGGATCAATAAAAATCGTCAAAAACCGACTATAATGTCGTTTTTATGCTATTTTGGAATGGTTCAAAATGGGATTCCGCGTGTGAATGGCTCTTCATGTAAAGGCTGGCTGGGAGGCTAGCGGCTTCTAAGTGCAATTTGATTCAGAAGATTGCCTTCTGCCGCTAGAATCACTAATGAGATGATCGGGCGCATTCCAAATTGCTGAGGGAAAGCCCAGTTTTTGGAAGTAGTGCCTCTGTATAGTTTCCTGGAAATGTTGATTAATTTGGACTCCTTGACTTAATGTTAGGGAATTGAATAAAAATGTAAATAAAATGCACAAGTAATTATTCTACGCTATTGGGGTATTGATTTGCTGACATTAAACTTCTTGTTGACATAACTCTGATGCGAGGCCAAAATTTGGTAGCTTTAGGAGCATACACACATTTGCATAATGCAAATGACATCGCTCCTTAGAAAGAAGCGGCCTGAATGGCTACATTGAACTCTGCCATCACCAATCCGGGTGCGTTGACCGCGCTCCGCACCCTTAATGGCATAAACCGTAGTCTCGATCAGACCCAAAATCGCATCTCGACCGGTTTGCGAATTGCCAATGCGATTGACGACAGCTCCAATTTCTCGATTGCTCAAGGTATTCGAGCCGAGATAGGTGCCTTTGGCGCGATCACGCAGGGCCTGAATACAGGGCAAGGTGTCGGCAAGGTCGCTCTTGCCGGCACGACTGGTTTGTCCAATTTGTTGACAGATGTTCGGGCTAAGTTGACCGAACTCTCGAATGAAGGCATCACCACGTCTCAGCGGTCCGTTCTGCAAAACGACTACAACAAATTAATTTCCCAGGCTGCGGCCTTCATCACAAATTCGACCTTCAATGGGTTGAATTTGATCGAATCGGGTGCGGCCAACGTCAACATTTTATCAAATCTCTCGGGCAATACGCTGACATTGACGGCGCAAGACCTTCGGACCCAGACCAATTCCTTGGGCGGTGCAACCCTCGCGACCGCGACGAACGCACAGAGCGTGATCAGCAACGAATTCACTAATCTGGAGTCATCGGTCAACGTGGCCTTGGGATCGCTTGGCTCTGAGATTCGGGCCTTGGTTCTGCAGAATCTGTTTATCGTGGACCTGGTGGATGTACAGACGGAAGCCCTGGGCTCCATCGTCGATGCAGACCTGGCTCGTGCTTCTGCCCGCCTGACCGCACTGCAGGTGCAACAACAACTATCGGTCCAAACACTCGGTATTGCCAACCAGCGCCCGCAGGCGTTGTTGCCACTTTTCGAATAATCTAGCCCACGCGGCCCAGCGTTTGGACGCCCAACTCGAACCGGCGATCAATTACGCTCATACGGCAATATAACTAGATAAGAGATTATTTGTTGCCGGTGGCAGTAACCACCAGCTGACGAATGTTGATGTGCTCCGGTAACTCCAACGCATAAATGATGGTTCGTGCAACGTCGCCAGCTTCCAAGGTATCGGGGGCCGCGTCATAGAAGCTGTCAGCTTTGCTTGCATCGCCGCCCCAACGATTTTGGGCGAATTCGGTGCGTGTGAGCCCGGGGAGCACTTCGGTAACGCGAATGGGCTCGGTCTTGTAATCCTTGCATAAACTGTCGGTGAACGCGTGGACGGCGAACTTTGACGCACTGTAAATCGTCCCACCGGCATAGGTTTCAATCCCGGAAACAGAACCCAAGGTGACAATATGGCCGGATCCACGGGAGCGCATCAGGTCGATCACCGCACGGCACACTCGAATGGTGCCATTGACGTTGGTCTCAATGATATCTGTCCAGGCGTCGGTCGAACCTTCGTGAAACATGGCCCTGCCACCGGCATCATGACCGGCGGAAACGACTGCGGCGTGGATATCGCGCCAGGGCTCCGGTAGCCGTTCGATCAGGCTTGCGGTGGAGGCCGTATCACTAACATCAAGAGCCAGGGGATAAATGCGGTCGCCAAACTGCTTGGCCATCGCGTCCAGTTTGTCGGTCCGTCGGGCCGCAGCAATCACACGCGCGCCGCGTTCAGCCAATTGCTCGCTCAAAGCCTCACCAATTCCAGCACTAGCACCGGCGACGAGTACGATTTTGTCTTTGAGATCAAAAGTGGATGTATTCACGAGGGCAACTCAGGATATTTCGGAGAGCGGGCAAGATTAGTCGCTATTCGACGGGGAGGCACGCCGATATTTTTGCAACCGTATTTCAGCGTGATACGCTCTGCCGTTCGATCCCAAATGGATCGATAAGGAGAGATACTGGTAGCACCTTTTGCCCGGAGACCGTGGCGATGAACGACGTCCGTTTGCATTTTGAGCGCGCTGAATATGCAGTCCGTATCGACAAGACCCGCAAGGCAATGGAGCGTGCCGGGCTGGATATGTTGGTTGTCAGCGATCCTTCCAACATGTGCTGGCTGACCGGATACGACGGCTGGTCGTTCTATGTCCATCAGGCGGTATTGCTCGGCCTGGACGGCGATCCAATTTGGTGGGGCCGGGGGCAGGACGCGAATGGCGCCAAGCGTACGGTGTTTATGGGGCACGAAGACATCATTGGGTATCCGGACCACTACGTCATGGCGACCGATCGCCATGCAATGCAGACGCTTGCCTCTTTGATCGCTGATCGCGGTTGGGACAAAGCCCGGGTCGGCGTTGAAATGGAAAACTATTACTACAGCGCCAAAGCACATGCGGTTTTGGTTTCTGAATTGCCCAATGCGACCATTCTCGACGCGACTGCGCTGGTGAATTGGCAGCGTGCGGTCAAGTCGGAGCGCGAACTCGAATATATGGGTCGCGCCGCGCGCATCGTGGAGCGCATGCATCAGGCGATCTTCGACAAAATTGAACCTGGCCTGCGCAAAAATGAATTGGTTGCTGAAATTTACCGTGTTGGCATTGAGGGGGCTGATGGTCATGGCGGCGACTATCCGGCGCTCGTGCCGTTGTTACCGTCCGGCAAGGATGCCTCGGCGCCGCATATGACGTGGGACGATCAGCCGATGCGGGCCGGCGAGGGGACGTTCTTCGAGATCGCCGGCGTGCACCACCGTTATCATTGCCCGCTCTCACGCACGATCTTTCTCGGCAAGCCGAGCCAAACCTTCTTGGATGCCGAGCGGGCGACGCTGGAGAGCATGGCGGCTGGGCTGGAGCAAGCTGTGCCAGGCAATACGTGCGAGGATATTGCCAACGCCTTCTTCGCCGAGCTCGCCCGCCATGGCATCGTTAAGGACAACAGGACCGGCTATCCGATCGGGCTTAGCTACCCGCCCGATTGGGGCGAGCGCACGATGAGCTTGCGTCCGGGGGATCGCACGATTTTGGAGGAGAATATGACCTTCCATTTCATGTCCGGTCTTTGGCTGGAGGATTACGGGTTGGAGATCACCGAAAGCATTGTCATCAAACCGGGGGGCCCCGAATGCCTGGCGGATTTCCCGCGCAAACTGCTGGTGAAGGACTGAGGAAACCGCAAATGGCCGACCATGCAAGCCCGATAACGCCCACGATAGATCTGGATGGTGAGGGGGTCCGCCACGGCTTCCTGAAATTGCCTCATTCGCGAGATGAGTCCGCCTGGGGGCATCTGATGATCCCGATCACGGTGGTCTCGAACGGAGATGGGCCGACAGCCCTGCTAACCGGTGCCAATCACGGCGATGAATATGAGGGGCCGATCGCATTGATGGACTTGGCGGGCAGGATTCGGGCTGAGGAGGTGTCGGGGCGCGTGATCATCGTTCCGGCGATGAACTATCCGGCCTATCTCGCCGGCAAGCGCACCTCACCGATAGATGGCGGCAACATGAACCGGATTTTCCCCGGGCGGGCCGATGGCACGATCAGCGAGAAGATCGCGGACTATTTCCAGCATCATCTTCTGCCATTGGCGGATTATGTTTTCGATTTCCATTCTGGCGGTAAGACCCTGGAATTCTTACCTTTTGCTGCGACACATGTGCTCGAGGACAAGGCGCAAGAGGCGCGATGCGTCGCGGCAATGAAGGCGTTCAACGCGCCCTACTCGATGATGTTGTTGGAGATAGACTCTGTCGGCATGTACGACACGGCTGCCGAAGCGATGGGCAAGGTGTTTGTTTCGACCGAGCTTGGTGGCGGCGGTAGTGCGACGTCCCGCACGATCGCGATTGCAAAACGCGGTATCGCCAATTTCCTGCGCCATGCGGGAATTCTTAAAGGCGAGGTCGAGATTGGTCCGACGGTGCATCTCGATATGCCGGATGCATCCTGTTTCGTAACCGCAGAGCAGGGCGGTCTGGTCGAGCCTTGCGTTGATTTGGGCGAAGCGGTCCGGGTGGGGCAGGTGATTGCGCGGGTTCATTCAATCGAACGTACCGGCCAAGTGCCCGGCGAATACAAAGCCGGGTTGGATGGTGTATTGGCTGGGCGACACTTCCCGGGCCTGATTGGGCCAGGCGATTGCCTTGGGGTCGTTGCTGCGATTGTTGAGGATGAGGTGTGAGGCGATTGCACCAATGACACCGTGTCGGGCGTGGGTCTGATTGGCGCTTAGGTTTGCTCTGGATTTGATTTTTCAAGCGCTTCCTGCTCGCGGCGGGCTTGAATTGATTGGTTAAACTCCTCCGACGAGTTTGACCGCGGGAATGGCTCGCTTGGCACCGGCAAGTTAAGGAACTGACACAAAGGTTCCCACCCATCTCCGACCGAATAGACCAGCAGTCGATCCTTGGAGATTGCTGCTTTTACGTCAGACGTATTCTTTTCAAATATCGCAATTGCATGGTCTTTGTCGTCAAGAATGCCGCCGAAAGTTGCCTCAGTAATTATACGCGTTCCGACGCCGTCCGGTTCATTCTCTTCTTTCAAGACCTTGAAAATCGTGTTTGTCATGCTGGTGCACCAGCTCTCGGAACTTCTAACCGTCAGTAGGATTTTGGCATTTGGAAAGTGCTCCGCAAGGTCTCTCCAGTAATGCGAGGACGGCCAATCCACCGATGCATTGTAATTCGCAAAAACATCGTCCCAGTCTGGCTTGGTCCCATTCGCGATAGCCTTCCATTTGGTCCGCTGATCGTCCAGGGAAAGCACTTCACTCATGTGATGGCACGGCCCGACGCCAAGCAACTCCAACGCTTGCTTCATTGAGCTTGTTCCGGTACGGCCAAACCCTGCACCAATAATCGATAATGGCATTCGGTTTCCTTAAACGGTCTCTGTTAAGTATCCATAAGTCTGAACGGGATATACCCATGTGCAAGCGCCTCGGCTCGCTCTGCTGGCGTAGCTTGTGAAGCTATCCGTGAGCCGGGAAACTCAAGCTTCAGGCGGCCGATTGCGGCGCCACGGCTTTTCTGCGTTGGAGGTATTCCGCCACCTGCCCGCGCTCAGACGCGTCCAAGTGCAGGCCAAGTTTGGTTCGGCGCCAGAGGATGTCGTCGGCCGTAACAGCCCATTCGTGCTCGATCAGATATTCAATTTCATTTTGATAAAGGTCAGCGCCAAAATGATGTCCGAGTTCTTGTGACGTCTGGGATGAATTGAGAAGCCGCTTTGTTCTGGTTCCATAGGCCCTGGCCATCCGACTCAGCATGGCCTTGGGCATTTGCGAATAGTCGCTTTCCAGTTCAGTGAGCAGTTCGTCTATTTCCCCCACAGGGAACTCCCCGCCCGGAAGACGTGAGAACGCCGTCCAGGCAGGGCGGACCCCGGGGAGGAACCTCTGCAACTCGTCGAGCGCTTGCTCGGCCAGCTTGCGGTATGTCGTGATCTTGCCACCAAGTACGCTCAGCAGTGGCGCGCAGTCTTGTTGTGTGGGTGACTGTTGAGCCGGATTGCTGCCGCCGTCAACTTCCAGGCGCAACGTATAGTCTCGGGTCACCTCCTGTGCCGCCGAGGTTTCGGCGCTTCCGTACAGCGGCCGAACGCCGGAGAATGCGCGCAAGACGTCGTCGGTCGTGATTTTTCGTTTAAATCGGTTGTTGGCGACCTGAACGAGATAGTCGGTTTCCTCGGTGGATATCTCGACCTCGCCCGGTGTGCCTTCGTGATCGATGTCTGTCGTGCCGACGAGTGTGAAATCTCCCTCGTAAGGGATCGCGAAAACGATCCGCTGGTCATCGTTCTGGAAGATGTAGGCGCGCTCATGCTCGAACAGTCGCGGAACGATAATGTGGCTTCCCCGCACCAGCCTTATCGCCGCAGGTTTGGTGGGCTCGGTAACGATCTCATCAAGGATTGACCCGGCCCATGGCCCTGCCGCATTGATTAAGATCCGAGCCTGCGCCTGAAGCGGTGGGCCGCCGTCAACCGGGCGCAGCGTCAATTCCCAGTGATCTTCTTTCCGCCAGGCTTTCTCAACCCGAGTGCGTGTTCGGATGGTCGCGCCTCGTTCAGCCGCATCAACCGCGTTCAACACAACCAGACGGGCGTCGTCAACCCAACAATCTGAATACTCAAAGGCCCGCGTCGCTTGCCCCTCAAGCGGTTGCCCGGCCTCATCCTTGCTCAAATTTAAAGCTCTGGTGCCTGGCAATAATTTGCGCCCGCCCAAATGGTCGTAGAGGAACAAGCCTAACCGCAATAGCCATGCCGGCCGCATTCCAGGGTCTCGCGGCAAAACAAAGCGGAGCGGGCGGATGATGTGCGGCGCCATGCGCCAAAGCGTTTCGCGCTCAAACAGGGCCGCGCGTACCAATCGAAACTCGTAATGTTCCAAGTAGCGCAAACCGCCATGGATGAGTTTAGTGCTCGCCGATGAGGTTCCGGACGCGAGGTCGTTCTGTTCGCACAACAATACCGATAAGCCACGGCCGGCCGCGTCGCGGGCAATACCGCAGCCATTAATGCCGCCGCCAATTACTGCGATGTCGTAGTGTTTCGACACGGTGCATCTCGCTTTATTTTCGTAAAATCACAGTAAACGAAAATAACGCGCATGCAATCGAATTTCTGGGCTCTTTTCGGAGTTACGCAAGCGTGATTGACACGCCGTGTTGGGCACAAAGCGCGCGCACGGCGTCTGGCGGCGCCGTGTCGGTCACAAACGTGTCGGTTTGTGAGATGTGAGCGATGCGTACCGGGGCGGCTCGAGCGAACTTCGAATGGTCGGCGGCGAGTAGAATTCGCCTTGCGTTGGCGATGATAGCGCGGGCAACCCGGACCTCTCGGTAGTCGTAGTCCAATAATGCGCCCTCCTCGTCGATCGCAGAGGCGCCGATGACCGCGAGGTCGAGTTTGAATTGATCTATAAAGTCGGCGGTTTGCTCGCCGACAATGCCACCATCGGAGCCTCGTACGACCCCGCCGGCAATGATCACTTCCGCACCAGGGGAGCGGTGCAAAATGTTTGCCACGTTGAGATTATTGGTTACGACCATGAGCCCACGTCGCCCGACCAGTGCCCGAGCAACTTCCTCGGTGGTGGTTCCGATGTTGATGAAAAGCGAACAATTATCCGGGACCAACGCTGCCGTGCGTATGCCAATGCGTCGCTTCTCTTCCTGCGAGAGCATGCGCCGGGCTTCGTAACCGACATTTTCGGTGCCGGACGCCAACACGGCGCCGCCGTGTACCCGCTGCAACAAGCCCAACTCAGCGATTTCATTCAGATCACGTCGAATGCTCTGCGGCGTAACCACATACCGTTGCGCCAGGTCGTCGACCGTCACTCGGCCAATTTCACGAGCCAATGATATGATTCGCTCTTGGCGAGCGGAAAGGTCGGACATTCGAAAACTTTCATTAATCGAATTAAGTTGCGAGTACATGTTCGTATTTTCGTTAATCGAAAACAAGTGAATTCAGTGATCGGCCGGTTTTCGCAACTCTCCGACCACTCGGACACGGGTTCTAAGTGCGTTTCCCGGGAGGTAGGAAAGCGGGATGTCTTCCATATCAACAACCCGAATAGTTTTGGGATCGGCACCGGCTGCGGTGGCGCGCCCAACGGCCTCGTTTCGCGCCACCTCCATTGCCGCTTCTCGTGTCAGTCCGTGTTGTACCCGGTCAACTTCGCCGCTGACCTGGGCCAAGGCGGCGCCGATAGCATTGGCGACGCCGGCATGTTCCACGCGGACGACCTGGGAAATCCCATCGATCGAGTCCGGTACCAGAAATGCGCCGCCGCCAACAGCGACGAGGGGTAGGGGCGCCGCGTCTGGTTTTGTGCGATCGACAGTCTCTGAGATCGTCTCGGAAATTAGGGCTGACGCGGCCTTTGCCAGGCCTGCGGGCATGCTGGCGGTCTTATTGGTGTCACCAATGTCGACTTGGCCCATGGCGACGGCGCAATCGGTTGCAGTAATTTCAGAACCGCCAAATACGAGGGCGCGGCTTGAGATTTCATAGCCCGTGCTAACAGGGCCAACCGCTAAAGGGTCAGCTTGTACCAGGCTAC
>JABIRP010000006.1 GCA_018699735.1 Rhodospirillaceae bacterium
CAACACGAGCGCAAACGCATGGCCCGCAGAGCGGCCGAGGGTTAACGCACTTCCCGTAACGGTAGACGGACCGCAAGTCATCGTTGCCAGAGACGACGAATACTCACCTGACCGAATTGACTAACCAAAAACAGCCAATCGATAGTACTCATAGATTGGTTCGCATTTCTGCGTGTTGGTGAGTTCGGATTGGTCTGATGTCTAGTGCAGACACACCTATGATGCCAAAGCCATGGAATCTCAAGACTTTTGAGATCGGTGTGCCTCTGGATTGCTTTTTAGAATTCGCCCCTCTGGTCCTTTTGTGGAAATCTCGTATTGAAGTCGGGCCCGTGCCGGCTTGGTCATCATTCACGCCACATGACCTTCTGCCATGGCTTGGCTGGATAGCGGTCGAAGATTTTACGAACCCACCGGTCGAATTGAAATGCCGTTTGTGGGGAACCCAACTCACCGAGTTGTATGGCTACGATCTAACCGGGCGCCGACTCTCCCAAGACATGCAGCGGCGGGGAATTCTGGATGAGGATCTGAGTTTCTACGAAGAATTATTCGATCATCGCCGCATCGGTCTGGCAGCCGGAAGCATATCCTGGCAAGGCCGCGAGCATGTATCGATTCACCGAATATTTCTGCCCTGCGCGTCAGATGGTCTAGCTGTCGACACTCTTTTATCATGCGCCAAACCGGCTACCTTTTCTTAACCGAGAAATAGGCTCCCCTATCAGCAATTGACCATGCTTAAATGCCTCTGGAAAAGGAGACATTTTATGAGCGATTATGACGTTGTCGTTATTGGCGCCGGAAACGCGGCACTGGCAGCCGCAAACTCTGCCAAAGAGAACGGCGCCGAGCGAATTCTAGTTCTAGAAAAAGCACCCGAACCCGAGCGCGGCGGCAACACCTATTTCTCCGGTGGACTGTTCCGCATCGCGTTCGACGAACCGCGCCAATTGGAAGCGCTTATCCCGGATGCGGAGCAAACCCTGCCCGGGTTCTTCGATAGCGTTCTGCCGTATACCAAAGAGGATTTCTGGGGCGACCTATTGCGCGTAACTCACGGCAAGACCGACCGCGACCTCGCCACGATTCTGATCGACAATTCCTTTGACACCATCAAGTGGGTGCACGAGTTCGGTGGCGTGAAGATGGAACCGGCGACCTCTCTGTCGGCCATCCGCGTCAACGGAAAGCTCAAGTGGCAAAAGGGCGCGATCGTGCGCTCCGATGCCGAAGGGGTGGGTCTCTCCAAGAGCTGGTTCGCCACCACGCGCCAGAACGGCATCGAAATTCGTTATGCGACCGCCGCCCGGCAGCTGCTGCAGGACGATACCGGTGCGGTTGTTGGGGTCGAGGTGCGCGAGCCGACCGGATTGAACGAAATCACCGCCCGGTCTGTCGTGCTCGCCTGTGGCGGTTTTGAGGCTAATTCCCGGATGCGAGCGCAATATCTCGGCGCCCCCTGGGACCATGCCAAAGTGCGCGGCACCGCACATAACCAGGGTGACGGCCTGACAATGGCGCTGGAAATCGGTGCCCTACCCTGGGGCCAGTGGAGTGGACGCCATTCAACCCCGATCAGCAATGAATGGCCGGACTTCGCCGACCGAGAGCGAACCGACAAGTCGAACCGTCTGTCCTATCCGTACTGCGTGATGATCAACCGCCTGGGCAAGCGTTTTGTCGATGAGGGCGAGGATGTGGGGCTGTACACCTACGCCAAATACGGTGGCGAAATCTTGCGCCAGCCTGGGTCTCTTGGATGGCAAATTTTCGACCAGCAGACGATCGAGTTCCTGGAGCCACGGTATCGCACCAGCGAGCCGATCACGTCTGACACCCTGGAAGGTCTGGTCGAACAACTCGACATCGATGACAAGGACCAGGCCCTGGCGACGCTAGAGGCGTACAACGCTGCCGGCAGATCCGCAGCCGACTTCGACGCCACGCAGAAAGACGGATTGGGCACAAAGGGCCTATCACCGGAAAAAGCAAACTGGGCGACGAAGCTGGATAAACCGCCGTTCGTGGCCTACTCGGCGACCGGCGGTATCACCTTCACCTTCGGCGGCGTCAAGGTCGATGAGCGAGCGAACGTGATCGGCACCGATTGGCGACCGATCCCAGGGCTCTACGCTTGTGGCGAGATGGTCGGCGGTCTGTTCCATTTCAATTACCCTGGCGGAACCGGATTGGTCTCTGGCGCCGTGTTCGGCCGGATCGCGGGGCGAAGCGCTGCGGGGAATTGAAGCAAGGCCGGTTGGTCCGGAAGCGAAATTGCAACGGCGCATCCAAGACAGACTCTAAGCGCCATCCCAACCTAACGTCGCCCAAGTGCATGAGATTCACTGCATGAGATACACTTGGAGAGCGACATGGCTGTCGAAGCGGATATCGCCGTATGGCCCGACCGGGCTGGTGGCCTCACGAACGAATGGTATGTCGACGCCGATCATTTCCGGCGCGAGATGGCGGGCGTGTTCGGCTCGGGATGGGCTTGTGCCGGGGTTGGCGCCGAGATCCCAGAGGCAGGCGACGTATTCCCAACCACAGTCGCCGGCCAACCGGTCCTACTGGTTCGCGATAAACAAGGTGAAATACGAGCCTTCCACAACGTCTGCCGGCATCGAGGAATATTGCTGATGGAAGCGCCGGCCCGGCGCCAAGCGGCGATCCGGTGCCCCTATCATTCCTGGACCTACGGGCTCGATGGACGCCTGGTGCGCACCCCTGAGGTCGGCGGCCCAGGTGTTGGGGAAGCGGATGACATCGACCGAACGGCGCTCGGCTTGTTACCCATTCGGGTCGAGACCTGGTTGGACTTTATCTTCGTCAATTTATCCTGCGAGGCCTCTGCGCTGAATGATTTGATCGACCCGCTCGTCAAACGTTGGGCTGCGTACGATCTCTCTCTCCTCAAACATGGTGGAACCCGCAGCTACGACTTGGCGGCCAACTGGAAACTGGCGATCGAGAATTATCTGGAATCCTACCACTTGCCCTGGATCCATCCCGGACTGAACAGCTATTCGCCTTTGGAGCTGCATGGTTACGAGACCATATCGCCTCGCATATTCGGGCCCTATTCGGAGGCCTATAAAGCCGACACGGTCGATGACCGGACCCTCCCGCACTTTCCGGGATTACCCGAAGTGGTCGCACCGCGCGGCGAATACCCGCTGGTCTTTCCGAACCTTTTGGTCGGCATCCAACGGGACCATCTGTTCGGCATCATCATCGAGCCCCGCAACCACGCCCGAACGATTGAGCGCCTGCATGTCTATCCAGTCGATGATGGCACTCCCGAGACACCTGAGCGCACCCAGGCCTTGGATGCGATGATGGTCGGCTGGGACGCGATATTCCTGGAAGATATTGGTATCGTTGAACGGATGCAGACAGGCCGGTCTGCCGATGCATTTGATGGCGGCGTTCTCACCCAGTTCCATGACCGCTGCACAGCACGGTTCATGGATTTGGTGGCTGACTCCACGCCCGTGACACCACCCAGGTGATTCTGATATCTTGGCGATCACGTAAAATTGCACGAGGGGAGGTTACATGAGCGAAGACATACTTGCCGTCGACGCTGCGACCCTGCGCGAGGAAGTGAAGCAGAAATACCGTGAAGTCGCGGTCGACCCACATGGAGACTACCATTTCCATACCGGTCGGCCTTTGGCCAAACGGCTCGGATACGCTGATGATGTAGTTTCAGCCCTGCCGGATGCGGCGGTTGAGTCCTTCGCCGGTGTTGCAAATCCGTTCGCGCTTCGCACCCTTGAGAAAGGTGAGCGAGTTGTCGACATTGGCTCCGGTGGCGGTTTCGACTGCTTCATCGCGGCCGAACAGGTTGGATCCGGCGGTCAGGTTGTCGGCATCGATATGACCGACGAAATGCTGGACAAATCCAACACGACCGCACGCGACATGGGCCTTGGGCATGTTGAGTTTCGCCGGGGTCTGCTTGAGGAAATTCCGGTTGGCGATGGCTGGGCGGATGTCGTGATCAGCAATGGCGTGATCAATCTCTGCCCGGACAAAGAGCATGTGTTCGAAGAAATTTATCGCGTGCTAAGACCCGGAGGGCATCTGCAGTTTGCCGACATTGCGAACGGTAAACCGGTACCAGAGTCCGCTGTCTCGAACATCGACCTTTGGACCGCTTGAATTGCTGGTGGCGTGCCGTGTGCAGGCTGGCAGAAGATGATGGAGGACAGCGGTCTCCACGACGTTCGCATTGGTGATCCCATAGACACCTTCGCGGGTGCCGGGGGCGAGGCCAATGCCCGCGTATTCGAAGTGTTTGGTTACTCGTTCATAGGGCGCAAGCGGGGCTGACCGAACCCGATACTGGAATGTTAAACGGCGGCCCATAGGGGCCGCCGTTTGGTTTAAACTGGTCGTTCTGAAACGATGAAAGCTAAGCGGCGTCCTCAGCCTCGCTCTCCGGCGCCTCACTGGATGTGGTGGCCGGTTGCAAGGTTGGGTCTTGCGCAAATAGGTCGGCCAGAAGCTGCGAGCCGGAATTCACGATCGAGCTCTGCTCTTGCGCCAATTGGTCGCCAATTTGTCCGGCGATCTGTATTGCACGGTCAGCTGTAACCACCTCTTCCGGTGTTCCGAGTTCCGTCACAAACAGGTTCTCGACATCCCGGGTAAAGGCCAGTTGCTCGACAATAGCGTTCTGACCAGCCTCCAGTCTCACGATGGCTCCATCAACGATGCTGTCTGCCCGATCAAGCACGTTGGTAAGCCCGCTCGATGACGTGACAAGCTCAGCGAAGGGATCAGGCTCCGCGTTCACCGCCGCACCGACAGCATCTTGCGCCGATGCGCTCAAATTATCATCGAACTCAGCCAGAAACGACTGGAGGAAATTGGTTACTGTATCGACCAAGATTTCCGGCCCTTCGCTGGCCGCACTAACGACGCTGCTTTGACCAAAAGCAAGCACATCATCGATATCAGAGCTAGCGGCATCGGGCTCAAGAATGAGGTTCCCAATATCCACGGACGCTATCGAGTTGTCGAACGTAACCAGATTTCCCTGATCAGCCTGAGACGTGGTGCCCAACAAGTTGGTGGCACTTGTATCGGCCTGTGAGATAAGCGTTCCTATATCCTTGGTCAGATCGCCGATTTGCGTCTTCACTTCATTGAGCCGCTCACTATCGATATCCGTGTCAGCGGCCTCCTCAGTCAAGG
>JABIRP010000342.1 GCA_018699735.1 Rhodospirillaceae bacterium
CTGGCCGCGCAGCCCGGCTGTTAATTCTTCGTAGTGCTGGGCGGTGCGTTGAAAATCGGTGCGCAGGGTCTCAACCGTCCCGCTCAACGTCGCGATGTGGCCATCCCGTTCGGAAATGCGAGCATCGCGCTCCGCCACCCAACCGTCGCGCTCGGTAATACGGTCATTGCGCTCAGCAACGCGAGCGTCACGCTCGGCAACCCAGGCGTCGCGCTCCGCCAGCCGCGCATCGCGCTCAACCACTTGTCCGGTGCGTTCGTGCAGTTGCTCATCGCGCAAACGGATCATGTCATCGCGCAGGTCGACCTCTTCGCGCAGAGCTATTTCCGTTGCTTCAAAACTGCGGAAAGTGTCGTCGAGGTAGAACCCAGCCCGGTCGATTTCGCGCCCGACTGAATCAGCGCTTTCGGCGAGCGCTTTAGTTCGACCGGAACCAGCGTCAACCGTCGCCGAATGCAGCGTGCCGACCCATGCCGCCAGGTCCTCGTTGTCGGAAAGGGCCGTAGCGTCGAGCATGTGATGGCGAAGTTTCGGTTGGATGGATCCGTCGATCTCTTTTGCCGCCTTCTTGTCATCCAACGTCAATCCAAGGCCGAGCGTGCCATCAACCGACTGCATAGCATGGCGCCAATCGGCCATGAGATCGTCGAAGGTGCACCAAACCTGATCCAGCCCCTCCGTTGACTGGATCGCTTCAATCTGATGACGCAGCCATAACAGGAGTGAGCGCCCTCTCGGTAAGTTGTCTCGGCGATCCAACGAACGCGCAATCTCAAGCGGATGGCGTACCATGTGAACAATGGTCGGACGGATCCCCCGCTCCTCCAGCAATGGGCGCCAGAGTGGGAACAGGCGGCACATGCGAGGATCCTTGATGCCCCAGAGCGTGGCCTCGGCAAACTCACTGTCCAGTATCGCGGCAAGCTCGTCACGCGCTTGATCCGCGGCCTCCGAGGCGAGCCAACCGGCCGGCATGGCGCGCGGATCGTCCCAGCGCATTCCGAGCGCGCGCAGCAATCGGTCATGCACGTCAACCACGCCCTGATGTTCCCAGAACCCGGCCTCATTATTGTCGGCAACCGCCTGCATCAAATTCCGACCGAGATCGACACCGAGCAGGTTCAGAGTTCTGGTCAGCGCCGATGTGCCACTACGATGCATCCCGAGAACGACAACTGCCGTGCGCCCCGGCTCCTTTTGCCCCGACTCCTTTTGCCCCGGGTCCTTTCCCTTTCGGGACCCTGATTTCGCGGTAGAACGGGAACCCGCTTTAGTCATGTCTCGTTTTCCATCTCGATTTCGGCCCGTTTCTTGGTTCCGTTCGATCGCGACAACCGCCACGAAACCCTCGGCCCGTGTTGCGCGATGCCCCGATTGCACTATGGCGGTGCGGATAATGCTTTGTTCCGCCTCATTTATCAGGCTGCTTGCAAGCGGGCAAGCGGGCAAAAATCAGATCAGGTCGCCCCGCCATTGTCGGCCTCGACCGCGCCCCGGATCTCATCCTCGGGAATGTCGTCAAAGGACGCGTAATTCATGCGATACAGCCGCGCATACAAGCCACCCAATTTCATCAACTCGTCGTGACTTCCCTGCTCCACGATACGCCCTTCGTTCAACACGATAATCCGGTCAGCGCCGCGGATCGTCGCCAATCGGTGAGCGATCACCATCGCGGTGCGGCCTTGCAGCAGTCGCGCAAGGGCGCGTTGGATTTCAAGCTCGGTATAACTGTCGACGCTCGCGGTGGCCTCGTCGAGCACGAGGATACTGGCATCGGCCACAAGCGCCCGTGCGAAGCTGATCAGTTGGCGCTGTCCCAACGAGAGGTTAGATCCACGCTGATCGAGCTGGGTGCCATAGCCCCTGTCGAGCCGCATAATGAAATCATGTGCGCCGACAGCCTTTGCCGCGTCGATGATCTGCTCACGGGATGCATCCGATTTGGCGTACCGGATATTGTCTTCGATGGTGGCAGAAAACAGGAACGGCTCCTGGAGCACCATCGCGATATGGCGCCCGAGCGAATTCTGGGTCATCTGGCGAACATCCCGGCCACCGACCAGCACCTCACCCTTCCAGACGTCGTAGAACCGATGCACCAGCGCCGTCGTACTGGTCTTGCCGGAGCCTGTCGGCCCAACCAACGCTACCGTCTCACCTGGCGCTACAGCGAAGGTGATGTCGCGCAGTATTGGGTTTCCAGGCTCGTAGCCGAACGTCACGTCCCGGAATTCTATGGCGCCGTCGATTTCGGCCGGGTCGGCAGCATCCGGGGCATCCTTCACGTCGATTTCGACGTCGGTCACCTCAAAGATCCGCTGACCCGCCGCCATGGCGCGCTGCATGATGCTGTATTGGATCGTCAGCGAGCGGATCGGGTCGAAGAAGCGCTGCACATAAAACAGGAACGCCACCATGATACCGATATCGAGATCATCATCGAGCACCATAGCCCCGCCCAGCACAATGACGATCGCCATGGCCGAGCCCGTGAGCGTGTCAACGATCGGGATCATCACGTTGGTAAATTTCGACGCTCGCAGATGCGCCCGTAGGTTCTCGCTGGCTTTCTCATCGAACAGCTGAAAATTCACGTCTTCCCGGCTGAGCTCTTGTATTGCCCGCACACCGTGGACGTTTTCAGCCAACGCGGCATTGGTCGTACTGCTCGCCTCACGCGCCGCCATGAAGGCCTTGCGCGCCATCGGCAGCCAAATGACCCGGACCAGGAACAACAACAACACGACCGATAGGCTGAGCCCTCCCAATCGTGCATCCAGGCTCAACATGACGATGACGATGCCGAACAGCAGCACGAGGTCACCGATCGCAAAGATCGAGGATTCCAAGAACTCCTGCAGTGCATAAACATCACCCTGCAAGCGGGACATCAACCGCCCGGCCTCTGTCTTGTCCATGAAAGAGAGCGAGACGAATTGTAGATGCGCATACATGGCGCGGCGCAAATCAAACAGCAGGTTCTGTGCCGTTCGACCGACCAGGGTCTCCATAAAATGGTTGGCCAGATAGTTGGCCACGACCACCGCGAAGAACAATCCCCCGACACGGTGCAACAGATCGACGTCTCGGCTCCCCTCGGCTAGCGCCCCATCAATCGCCCAGCGCACAATCAGTGGGATCGACAATTGCGTCATCGTGAATAGCAATACAAACACGACGCCAAGAGCGATCCGCTTTTTGTATGGCACCAAGTAGGCCATGAACCGGCGCACCACCCACTTGTCGAAAGCCCGTCCGAAAAGTTCCTCGTCCTGACTGATCTGGGAGCCGACGACCGCGAGTGGCGGGCGGGTATCGGCGGGGGTCGGGGTCGGGGTGGGAGTCGGGCTCATTGCTCGTCTCCCGTTTCTCGGGATTGCAACTCGTAGAGCTGGCGATAGCGGCCTCCCGCCGTCATCAGTTCGTCATGACTTCCACGCTCAACAATGCGGCCGGCCTCGACAAATATGATCTCATCCGCATGCATCAACGAGGTCAGCCTGTGCGCGATAACGATAACCGCACGATCCGATACGAAATCTCGCAAGGCGTCACGGATGCGTTTCTCGGTCGCGGCATCGACGGCGGCGGTCGAATCGTCGAAGACCAAGACCTTGGCGTCCGGCAAAATCGCGCGGGCGATCGAGAGGCGCTGGCGTTGCCCGCCGGACAGCGATACGCCCCGCTCACCGACCAGTGTATCGTAAGCACCCGGCAACGCCTTAATATAGGCATGCAGTTGGGCCGCCTGAGACGATCGCTCGATGCTGGAGCGCCCGGCCCATGGATCTCCATAAGCGACGTTGTGATCGATGCTTGATGTGAACAGAAACGGCTCCTGTTGAACGATGCTGACCGTGTTACGGAGCGATTCGAGCGTCACGTTGCGAATATCTTGGCCGTCGATAGTGATCCGACCGCCGCTGACGTCGTAGTAACGGCCCAGGAGTTGCGCGATTGTTGTTTTGCCAGAGCCCGGAGGACCAACGATCCCAACCATCTTGCCCGGCCGTGCTTCAATTTCGATCTCAGCAAGCGTCCGGTCGTTCTTGGCCCATGTCGGATAACGGAAGTCCACCGCCTCGAACCGAACCACGCCCTCAGTCACCTCCAGAGGTCGCGCATCCGGCGTATCGCCAATTGAGGGCTCAAGATCGAGCACATTGAAAAGCCGCCCGCCGCAAGTCGACGCCCGGGCGATCGAATTGATCATCCAACCAATCTGGCGCACCGGCATCTGCAAAATCAACATGAACGCAAGTGCTTCTGTAAGCTGACCGAGGGTAATCTCACCGTCGATCACCTTCTCACCGCCGACCCAAAGCGTCGCCCCCATGGCCAGAAAGTAGACGAAGGTCATCTGCGTGGTTGAGTGAACGAACAAACGTACCCGGCGGCTCGCGATCTCGAGCGCCTCGTTCGCCACGCCGTCGTACCGCACCATCTCATGCGCCTGCGCCGCGAAGGCCCGCACCACGCGGATGCCACCCAGATTCTCCTCCATCACCTTGGTCAGGAGTGACATTTGGTCTTGCAGAGCAATCCAGGTATCACGCAGTTTGAGGCGCGCGAAGGAGGCTCGCACACCGACGATCGGCACAAATCCCAGGGCCACCAGCGCCAGGGTCGTATCGTTCTGCATAAGGATCGTAGCACCGCCGCCGATCAATACCGTCAGCAGGATCGAGCGCAAAATTCCTGTATCGACCCAAAGCCGAACACCTTCGATATCGAGGATGCCCCGTGTCATCAGATCGCCGGTATGAACTCGGTCATGCCATGAGAAGCTGAGGCTTTGAAGTTTGCGGTAGTACTCAAGCCGCAAGCGATATCCAATCAACTGGCCGACTGCCTCGCCCTGGTAGTTTTGCATCATGGTGAAGAGGCCGCGGGCAACGGCGCTGGCAAGCAGTAAAAGCGCTGTTGTCGCCAACGCCTCTTCGGCCGCGGCACGGCCGGATGAACCCTCGGCGGCACCCGCGAGCAGGCCGCGGGCCAAATCAACCGCTTGCCCCAAAAACTGCGGGACAAACAGTTGAAATCCGCCAGCGCTTAGCGTTGCCACGATCGCAATCGCCATCCGCGCCTTGTGGCGAAAGGCCATTGCTGTGATACGGGCGAGCACGGCCGTATCGACTTTCGAAACATCGATGCCGTAGGTTGCGTCGACCTCGCTGTCGATACGTGAGGTTGATTTGGTTTGGCGAGACATTGGGTGTCCGGTTTCAGGCAAGAGAATCATCTGATTATGACATGACGCGGGGACGATAGCGACATTTGGGGGGCGGTTTTCGCCTAGCCTCCGCTGGCCTTCTTAAACTTTCGCCACAGCGCGACATTGCGGTTGTGTTCGGCCAGTGTTCGGGCGAAAGCGTGACCACCGCTTCCATCGGCGACAAAGTAGAGAAAATCCGTCTCGGCCGGGTGCAGAACCGCCTCTATCGAGGCCCGACCGGGATTGGCAATTGGCCCCGGTGGAAGGCCTTTGTTCACATAGGTGTTGTAGGGCGTCGGTTGCTTGAGATCGCGTTTGCTCAAGGCTCTATCCAGCCCCTTCGGATCAATTCCATAGGCCACCGTCGGGTCGGACTGCAATCGCATCCCGCGTTTGAGCCGGTTGAAGAATACACCGGCAACCAACGGCCGCTCTTTCGCTAGCGCCGTTTCTTTCTCGACGATAGACGCCAAAACTAAAGCCTGATTGGGATCTGCAAGGATCGACGTGCTGTCCCGATTTGGCCACGCCTTGGCGAGTAGATCGAGCATTGCGATTCTCATCCGACGCAAGAGCTCGGCCCGAGTATCGCCGTAGGAGAAATGATACGTTTCGGGCAATAAAGTACCCTCTGCCGGCGCTGTCCCGACCTGCCCCACCAGACCTTCCGCCAAGGACAGCCTGTCCAGAGTTTGCCTTACAGTTAACCCCTCGGCGATGGTCAGCCGTCGAACGACGGTTTGGCCCTCTATCAACACATGCATCACTTCGCGAGGGCTTGCGGTTTTTGCGAAATGATACTCGCCAGCTTTAAGACTGCGGGCCATACCAGACAATTTTACCGCAATGGAAAATACTCTTGGGTCGTCAATAATACCGCTGCTTGCGAGGGTATTAGCAATCCCTTCAAGCCCACTTCCCGACGGTATGACGACATCCCGAGGTTGGTCGAGCGGGCCCGGACGGGTGAATTGCGCATGCCCCCAGAGCCCCAAGCCGCCGACCGCTATCAGCAGCACCAAGAGCACCGTTGCGAGCCTGGCGATAAGCCGGCCCATCCTGACTTACTCGACAGGTTTGAAGATCAAGGAAGCGTTGGTTCCGCCGAAGCCGAAGGAATTCGACAGGACCGCTCGTACTGGCCGCTCTCTGGCTTTAAGCGGGACCAGGTCCATCCCGACACAGATCTCGGACGGATTTTCGAGGTTCAAGGTCGGTGGTACCACGCCATCGCGCATGGCAAGCAGGGTGAAGATGGCCTCCACACTACCGGCCGCCCCCAACAAATGGCCTATCGACGACTTAGTCGACGACATCGAGACCTTTTCGGCGGCAGAGCCGAACAAGCGTTTCACCGCACCGAATTCGATCTCATCGCCAAGTGGCGTCGAGGTCCCGTGTGCGTTGACATAGTCAACATCATCAGGCGACATGCCCGCCCGCTTGAAAGCTGCCTGCATGGCCCGAAAACCACCATTTCCATCCGCTGCCGGCGCCGTGATGTGATGTGCATCGCCGGACATGCCGTAGCCAACGATTTCTCCGTAGATTGTAGCGCCGCGCCGTTTTGCATGCTCGTATTCTTCGAGCACGACAATGCCGGCGCCCTCGCCCATCACGAAGCCGTCTCGGCCCTGATCCCAAGGACGAGACGCGCGCTCAGGTTCATCATTGAAGCCGGTAGAAAGCGCCTTGGCGGAAGCAAAGCCAGCGATCCCGATACGGCATACAGCAGCTTCAGCCCCGCCCGCGACCATAACGTCGGCATCATCGAGCATGATCATCCGGGCCGCATCCCCGATCGCATGCGCACCTGTTGCGCAGGCGGTCACGACGGAATGATTGGGGCCGCGAAAGCCGTACTTGATCGAAACCTGACCGGAAACCAAGTTTATCAGAGCTGACGGTATAAAGAACGGGCTGACCCGGCGAGGGCCGCGCTCGGACAACGTGAGTGAGGTGTCGTGGATCTGGATCAACCCGCCAATACCAGAGCCAATCATGACCCCGGAACGGTTCTGATCCTCTTCCGTTGCCGGCACCCAGCCGGAAGACTCGACCGCTTGCTGGGCAGCCACCATCCCAAGCAGGATGAAACGATCGATGCGTCGACGCTCGTTCGGCGGCATCCAATCATCGGGCGCAAACAAACCGTCGGCCGTATCGCCTTCCGGAATTTGACCACCGATCCTGGCGTTTAGATCCGAAACATCGAATCCTTCAAGTTGGCCAATGCCCGACTGACCTTTGATCAATCGATCCCAGCTCGCCTCGACGCCACAGCCAAGCGGCGTCAAAAGCCCAAGCCCGGTTACAACGACGCGTCTCATTCCTCGCCGCCTTTACCCAATTCGTATGCTCTATGCGATCTGGCCATCATCATCGACGGCCGATCCCAAGTCAGGAGCTCGACTCGATGAAATTGATCGCGTCCTTAACCGTCAGGATCTTCTCCGCGGCATCGTCCGGAATCTCGCAACCGAACTCCTCCTCGAAGGCCATGACCAACTCGACCGTATCCAGGCTATCAGCGCCCAGATCGTCGATGAAGCTGGCGCTGTCGACGACCTTGCTTTCGTCCGCACCCAGGTGATCGACCACAATCTTCTTTACGCGTTCGGCGACGTCACTCATTTCGCTCATCCTCGGAATGATTCTGTTTATCTATACGCTTAAGTAGACACGTAGCTTAGCAATCGTTACGCCCCTTCTCACGACGGCGGCGGAATAACATATCCTGATTCGCATTGCCAGCGCCACGGTATAGGGCACCATTTAGCTTAGCGGCTGTCCTGAATTAACGCGTCAAAGCATTGCCATTCCGCCATTGACGTGAAGAGTTGCGCCGGTGACGTAGGCGGCCTCCTCCGATGCCAGGTATGAAACCGCTGACGCGATGTCGTCGGATGTTCCGAGTCGCCCGACAGGAACGCCTGCCAACAGCTTCTCTTTTTGATCGTCCGACAATGCATCTGTCATCGCTGTTTCGATGAACCCGGGCGCCACCACATTGACCGTGATACCCCGATTGGCTACCTCCGCCGCCAAGGCTTTGGAGAACCCGACCATGCCTGCCTTGGACGCCGCGTAATTCGCCTGCCCCGGATTTCCGGTCGCACCAACGATTGAGGAAATCCCGACTATGCGCCCCCACCGTCGTTTCATCATGCCGCGCAATAGAGCGCGAGACAGCCGGAAACCCGAGGTCAGATTAACCGCCAGTACGTGCTCCCAATCTTCATCTTTCATACGGAGCAGCAGGCCGTCTTTTGTCACACCCGCGTTATTGACCAGGATATCGACACCCTCTGCTGCGACCTCTTCTGCCTGTTTGGCAAGTGCCGCGATCGAGTCCGCATCGCCGAGGTTTGCGGGCACGACGTGCACCCGCTCGCCCAATTCTCCCGCCAGCGCCTCTAACACCTCAACGCGCGTGCCGGACAGCACGACTTCCGCCCCTTGCGCGTGCAGGCATCGCGCAATGGCGCCGCCTATACCACCGGTCGCGCCCGTTACCAGGGCTGTTTTTCCGTCCA
>JABIRP010000046.1 GCA_018699735.1 Rhodospirillaceae bacterium
GGAAAGCGATTGAACGGAAATACCGCTTCCTTGACCGCGACATGCCCTAACGGACGTTGCTTCAGACCGAAAGACGCGAGCGCCTCACCAGCCATAATGCGTGAGGCGATCTTGGCCACCGGCACACCAGTCGCCTTGGCAACGAAAGGCACGGTCCGGCTGGCGCGGGGATTTACCTCAAGGATGAAGACCTCGTCTTCCTTGACCGCGAACTGCACGTTCATCAAGCCGCGAACCTTCAGCCCGCGCGCCAAAAGCTCGGACTGATGGCGAATATCGTCCAGAACCGACTCGGGCAGTGTTTGCGGTGGTAAAGAGCAAGCGCTATCGCCGGAATGGATGCCCGCCTCCTCGATATGCTCCATGATGCCGGCGATATAGACCGTCTCGTCATCCGCCAGCACGTCCACGTCGACCTCAATGGCGTTGCGCAGGAAGCTGTCGATCAGCACGGGATCGTCGCCCGAGACAATCACCGCTTGACGCATGTAGCGGCGTAGCTGCGTGACCTCGTGCACGATTTCCATAGCCCTGCCGCCAAGCACATAGGACGGGCGAATGACGACGGGATAGCCGATTTCATTTGCCACCGCCTCAGCTTCTTCAACCGAATTCGCGATGCCGTTGTTCGGCTGCTTTAGTTCCAGCTCATGCAGCAACTTCTGAAAGCGTTCGCGGTCTTCGGCCAAGTCAATCGCATCTGGCGAGGTGCCGAGGATCGGGATTCCGGCCGCTTCCAGGGCATGGGCGAGCTTGAGCGGCGTTTGACCACCGAACTGAACGATAACACCCAGCACTTTGCCGTTGGACTGCTCGCGCAAGATCAACTCAATGACGTCCTCGCCGGTCAGCGGTTCGAAATACAGCCGGTCGGAGGTGTCGTAGTCAGTAGAGACGGTTTCCGGGTTGCAGTTGACCATGATGGTCTCGTGCCCGGCTTCGGCCAGCGCGTAGGCGGCATGGACACAGCAATAGTCGAACTCGATACCCTGACCGATCCGGTTCGGCCCGCCGCCAAGGATGACCACTTTGCCTCGGTCGCTCGGGTCGGCTTCGCATTCAGCCTCGGTTACGCCGTCGCCCTCGTAGGTCGAGTACATGTAGGGGGTTTGCGATGGGAACTCGCCGGCGCAGGTATCGATGCGTTTGTAAACCGGGCGCACACCAAGTATCCGCCGCTGACTGGTCACATCGGCTTCGCCCAGACCTGAGAGCGTGGCGAGCCGGGCATCGGAGAAACCCATGGCCTTCAGCTTCAGGAGTGCCTGTCGATCTTGTGGCAAGCCGGCGCCGCGCACACCATTTTCGGCCGCGACGATCGCCTCTATATGAGCCAGGAACCAGGGATCGTAGTCGCAGGCGGCGTGCACCTCTTCGATCGAAAGGCCGTGGCGGAAGGCTTGAGCCACCCGCAGGATGCGATCCGGTGTGCGTTTTGAGAGTTGGGCGACGATGGTCTCGCGATCCGGTTCAGCCCCATCCTCGGCGCCGTCGAATGGCAGCTCATCGAGCCCGGTCAGGCCGGTTTCCATTGAACGCAGCGCCTTTTGCAGCGATTCCGAGAACGACCGCCCAATCGACATGGCCTCGCCGACCGATTTCATGGCCGTGGTCAGCGTTTCGTCAGTGCCGGGGAACTTCTCGAAAGTGAAGCGCGGCATCTTGGTGACGACGTAGTCGATGGTTGGCTCGAAACTGGCCGGCGTCACCCCGGTGATATCGTTGTCGAGTTCGTCGAGCGTGTATCCAACTGCGAGTTTGGCGGCGATCTTTGCGATCGGGAACCCGGTCGCCTTTGACGCCAGCGCCGAAGATCGTGATACCCGGGGGTTCATCTCGATGATGATCAGCCGGCCGGTATCCGGGTCGACCGCGAACTGCACATTCGATCCGCCGGTCTCAACCCCGATCTCGCGCAGCACCGCGATCGAGGCGTCGCGCATGCGCTGGTATTCCTTATCGGTCAGGGTCAGCGCCGGGGCGACGGTGATCGAATCGCCGGTATGAACACCCATCGGGTCGATGTTCTCAATCGAGCAAATGATGATGCAGTTGTCGCGTTTGTCGCGCACCACCTCCATCTCGTATTCCTTCCAGCCAAGCAGCGATTCCTCGACCAGCACTTCGCTGACCGGTGAGAGGCGCAAGCCTGACTGGATGATCTCCTCGAATTCTTGCGTGTTATAGGCGATGCCGCCACCGGATCCACCGAGTGTGAAGGACGGGCGGATGATCGCCGGCAATCCGACATGCTCCAAGGCGTCATCTGCGTCCTCGATCTTGGTGACCAGGCGCGAGCGCGGGCTCTCAAGCCCGATCGCATCCATCGCCTCACGGAATTTCATCCGGTCCTCGGCCTTCTCGATGGCTTCGAGGTCAGCGCCGATCAGCTCAATCCCGAGCCGCTCCAGCGTACCGTCTTTGGCCAGCGCGCGTGCGGTGTTGAGCGCCGTTTGCCCACCCATGGTCGGCAGCAAAGCATCCGGGCGCTCC
>JABIRP010000007.1 GCA_018699735.1 Rhodospirillaceae bacterium
GGCTTGCGGCAACTGCCACACACCACAGACGCCCAAAGGTCCCGCCCCGGGTATGGAAATGGCTGGTACATTTTTGACGGAGGATCCGGCCTTCAAGGCTTTCGCGCCGAACATCACACCGGATAAGAAGACCGGTATTGGTACTTGGACCAAGGCGCAACTGATCCGTGCGATCCGAGAAGGCGTGCGTCCGGACGGCTCGATCATCGGCCCACCGATGCCGATCGGCCTCTATCGCGGAATGTCGGATAAAGATGTGGATGCGGTGGCGACTTATGTCATGTCGATACCGGCGGTAAGCAACGTCGTGCCGAAATCCGAATACCGGATCCCGCTGCCGCCATCCTATGGCCCGCCGGTTGGGTCAGTGGCGGAGGTTTCGAAGTCTGACAAAGTTGCTTACGGCGCCTATATGGCCGGCCCCCTCGGTCATTGCATCGAGTGTCACACACCCTTCATCAAGGGCATGCCGGATTTTGCCAATCAACTTGGTGCCGGCGGCTTCGAGTTCCATGGGCCCTGGGGCGTTTCGGTCTCGGCCAATATCACCCCGCATGCCGATAGCAAGGTTTCAGGCTACACCGATATGCAGTTGAAGGCGGTGACGCAAACTGGCGTCCGCCCGGACGGGACACGCCTGTTGCCGCCGATGGGGGTGTATTACTACGGCTCGATCAAGGGTCGTGATATTGATGCGCTGGTTGCGTATCTCCGGTCGATGCCAGCGAAGCCCAATCCAAATTGATGGATGCAGCCAAGCTGTAATGGAGCCGGGTCTTTGACTGATCAATCGCATCCTTTTCCACCAGAGGACGCTCATCTCTACATTCACGAGATGTTCGAATATTGGAATGGTAGGCGCGCCGGACGAGCCTATCCGGATCGAAGCGACATCGATCCGTCGGAGGTTTCCGAGTTGTTGTCGTATATAACACTGGTCGACGTCGGAGACGGTGACCCGCGGTTCGTGTATCGGGTTGTCGGTTCCTTCGTGACCCGTTTGCTGGGACAGGATCCGATAAATCTGCCAGTTGGCACCGGTGTCATACCTGACAGGCTGGAGCAGGTGTTGGCGCGTTACGCTCTGGTTGCTGACACCGGCGAGGGGTATTTTCATCGCACCGAGTTGCACGAAGAGCGCAACGACTTCACCACCGTCGACCGCTTGATGCTGCCGCTTGGCCCGCCTGACGAACCCGTAGGGTCGATCCTCTGCGTCGTCGTGCCGGTCGGTGCGACGAATTAACGGGGCATTCCATCGCAATGGGGATTGAGGCTGTAATTTTCGATTGCGACGGCGTGCTTGTCGACTCGGAAGTCCTCTATATCGAAATCGAGTGCAGAGCCTTGGCCCGTATCGGTTTGGCGTATGAACGTAGCGCGTATATGGCCCGGTTTACCGGATTGTCTGATCGGGATTTCGTTCAAACTCTGGATCGGGACTGCTGGGAAAGGTTGGGGGCCGGGTTGCCCAAGGGGTTCGCTGAGGAATTGGACGAGGAGACAGCGCGCGCAATGCAAACTGATCTGCAAGCGATCGCGGGGATATCCGAATTGATGCGGACACTGGATATCCCGACGGCTGTAGCATCATCGGCGACCGTCGCCAATCTGCGAAAAAAGCTCGATCTGACCGGTTTGACCGCGTTCTTCGAACCGCATGTCTATTCAACCGAATTGGTCAAATCCGGAAAGCCGGCGCCGGATATTTTCCTGATGGCGTCCGAAAGACTTGGTCGTGAGCCGAGGCATTGCTTAGTCGTCGAGGACAGTGTCAATGGTGTGCTCGCGGGGGTGAGTGCTGGAATGAGAGTTTGGGGCTTCACTGGTGGCGGGCACGCCGATCACGCGCTTGAGAACCGCTTACTTGCGGCCGGGGCCGAGATGATAATTGGCAGCCATAAGGCGCTGGGAGAACGGCTGCGGGAAGGGTGACGGGCACTCTATCCGTTGCTCCCCGCATTGTTCCCCGGCGGAGTCCGCTTGGCCGTCTGAACCATCTGCTCCAGTGCGTTGAGAAATCGCGAGCGGTCCTGCTTTGAGAACGCTTGTCCACTGCCTCGGATTTCGCCAGCATCGCGCAGGTCGGACATCAAGTCGCGCATGGCAAGGGCCATACCGATGTCCTGCTCGGTGAAAGGTTTGCCGGCCGGACCCAAGGCCTGGGCACCTTTCTCCAAACAGCGTGCCGCTAGCGGAATATCGGCGGTCACCGCGATGTCGCCGGGCCCGATATTATCGGCGATCCAATCATCAGCCGCGTCGGCGCCCTCCGCCACCACGACCCGGTGGATTAACGGATTGTTTCCGCCGTGGCGAAGCCATGAATTGGCCACCAAATGGACCACTAGCCCATGACGTTCGGCCACGCGCAGGACCTCATCCTTGACTGGGCAGGCGTCACCGTCGACGTGGATTTCGAGCATCGGGCAAGCTCCGTATTCGTGAGAGTGTCTTATTGCCGCGCCGGTTGGCGGCGCGCCAGTGGAAACGGTCCTTGAGCCTGCCCCCAGACGCTGCCAGCATGCGCCTCTTTCATTTGGCCCAGGAGATTTGAAATGCAAAGCTTGAAGAGCATGGCCGAGGCGGTCGGCGCGCTCCTGAAAGAACGCGGAGAAACAGTTGCGGTCTCGGAGTCGTCTTCCGGTGGGTTGGTCTCGGCCGCACTGCTCGCGATACCAGGAGCCTCGGCGTACTTCATGGGAGGTGGCGTGATCTATACGCACAAGGCCCGGGAGGTGTTGCTGGAAATCTCCTTCGACGATCATCCGGGTGTGCGCTCCTCCAGCGAGCCCTATGCCAAGCTGGCGGCTGAAACAGTCCGGGCGCGGTTGGACACGGTTTGGGGCGTTGCAGAGACCGGTGCGTCCGGCCCTACTGGCAATCGCTACGGCGACGCTGCCGGCCATTCCTGCATTGCCGTGGTTGGCCCTTCAGAGGCGGTGATCACACTTGAAACCGGCAAGCGGGATCGCGAAGCCAACATGTGGGTTTTTGCCGAGAAGACGCTTGAAGTATTTGAAGCCGAGCTCCGGAAATTTAGTTAGTCGATTGCGTCGCCACAGGCCTCGAATACGGTTGCGATCGGGTCGCCGATAAGAGGGATAACTTGGATCACCGCGCTGGTTGCTCGGCACGGGGCCGCGGCGGCGGCGCAGCCGGAAAGGGCGAATGCCGTTGCGGTCAGAATTAGAATGGTCCGGAGCATCGTCAGGGCCTCGATTTTTTGTTTGTACGGTGAGAGAGTAGGCGGCGGTGGTGCCGGCGGCAATGGGGAAGCGGCTATAGTTTAGAGGCTACGGGGCGCACCACCAAAGCTACACCAACCGCCGCCACCGCGATGCCGAGCATGGCTATGATGCCCAGGCTCTCACCGAATGCGAAGAAGGCCATGACTGCGGTTGTCGGTGGCACCAGATAAAGCAGGCTCGCCACCTTGGTTGCCTCGCCATGGCGGATCATCAGCATCAAGAGCGAGAAGGCGCCGACCGAAACCGCCAGCACTTGCCAGGATAGCGCCGCGATGAACTCCGGGTGCCAGACGACGGTCATTTCTTCGAACAAAAATGCGCCGGCGACAGTCATGATCATCGCCACCGAGGCTTGGATGGCGCTGCCTGAGACGAGATCCATGTTCTGGCAGTATCGTTTCTGATAGATCGTGCCGGTTGAAATGCCGATAAGGCTGAAGGTGCAAACGACGATGCCCCAGCTGTCCAAGCCCTCCAGCGTCAGGCGGTTCCAAAGCACCATGGCGACGCCCAAGAAACCGAGGGCCGCACCAAGCCATTGCCGGGTCACCATTCGCTCGCCAAGCCACCGGGGCGCCAACACGGCGGTCAACACTGGTTGCAGGCCGACGATCAGGGCCGCGAACCCGGCGGGCATACCGCGGGAGATGGCGATGAAAACGCCGGAAAGATAGATGCCGTGGATTAGAAACCCGACCAATGCTATATCGAAAGCCTCACGGGGTGAGCCGGGCCAGCGTGCGCGCAGGATGAGCGCTGCAGCCATGAAAATCACGGTCACCAGAACGAACCTCAAACCCATGTAGGTGAGAGGCTCGGTGTACGGTAGGCCGAGCTTGGCCGCGACAAAGGCCGAGCTCCAAAGCAACAGGAAAACGACTGGAATAATGCGGTAGAGGACGGGCATACGCGCTGATACTACCGGTTTCGCGGCATCGGCCGCCGGATGGCGAGCGGTTTGCCGCGCACAGTTTCGCGGTAGAAGACGAAAAGCCCACTGCCCACAATAAGCGAAATGCCAATCATTGCAGTCCGATCCGGCAACTCGTCGAACAACAATGCGCCCCAGAATACAGCGAGCGGCATGCCGATATACTCAAACGGCGCGATCAGGTTCGCTTCCGCCAAGCGATAGGCCTGCGAAAGCATGTAGCCGCCGACGGTCACCAAAAGGCCGCAGCCGATGAAAATGTGGATGTCGCCTTCTGGCCAGCTCCAGGCCCGCAGCAGGAACTCAAGGCTGGGGTGGTTATCACCGGCATACTTCCCGTCACCCGCCACCAGGCCCATTCCTACGCTGGCAATGATGAAGGTGAAATGGATGAAGAAAGCCATGGTCGAGGCCTTTTCCGTGGCACCGAGGCGCCGCGTCAGCATCTGCATGCAGGCATAGGCAAAGGCGGCACCAACCGGCAATAGAGAGGCTGGCTCGAACACATCTCCGCCCGGTCGCACCATGACAATGACGCCGGCCAAACCAAACACGACAGCACCCCACCGCCAGGGCCCGACCTTCTCTTTCAGAATCGGCACCGAAAGTGCAGTGATGAAGAGCGGGGCGACGAAAAACAACGCTACCGCCTCGGCCAGCGGCAGGACAGCCAAGCTGAGGAAAAAGCACATATTGGCGATTACGATGAGTGCAGCCCGAACCAGATGAGTACCCAGTCGGCGGGTGCGCAACATCGCCAGTCCACCCTCGAAATGAACGATGACGAGGGTTAGCGCAATCGCGAGAACGGCGCGGGAGAGCACGATCTCATGCAACGGATAGCGATCGCTGACCAGCTTGATCAGGCTGTCCTGCAAGGAGATCGCGAGCATGCCAACCAGGATGGCGGCTATTCCACGGGTTCGGGCGTCGGCTGGGATGAGCGAAGAGATCATGCGTCCCATCCTGCCTCAGCGTGCGCGCCGCACGCTGAGATAATTGCCGAAGCACACCATCACGGCCCCCAGAGCGACCCAAATTTCCAGAGCCTCGCCATATATCAAGAAACCCATCAAGGCGATCAGCGGCAGTCGCAGAAAGTCCAAGGGAATGACGACAGTGGCATCCGCCAAAGACAAGGCCTTCGCCAAGCAATAATGCGACGTGAGACCGGTAACGCCGACGATGGCGATCGCGGGAACATCGGCCCAGCTTGGCCCGACCCATACCGATATTGCCGGGATCAAAGCCATCGGCGTCTGCATTGCCAGCATATAAAACACGACAGCGAGCGGTGAGACCTCGCGCAGATGATATTTGGTCAAGCTCACCGAAACCGCAAACCCAATGGCGGCAGAAAGTACGATGAACGACGCCGGCTGAAGGATTTCGATGCCAGGTCGCAAGATCGTCAGAATTCCAAAGAACCCGAGCCCCAGAGCAATCACACGATAGCGGTTCAGTTTTTCACCGAGGAATACCGTCGCGATGACCGCGACCCAAAGCGGTTGGGTGAACTCTATGGCAAAGACTTCGGTCAACGGCAGCATGGTCAGACCGACGAACCAAGCGTATTGCGCGCCGAAATGGATGACGTTTCGGATGCCAAAGAGCCAGAGCTTATTAGGCCGGATATGATGCCAACCCTGAAGCGTCAGTATGATGATCACAATCGACAGTCCGATGCTGCCGCGATAGGTCATTAGCTCAAAAGTGCTCATCGACTTGCCAAGTTCACGACCAGCAATCGCCATCGCAGCAAATGATGCAAGCGAACCCATAACCCAGGCCGCCGCGCGCAAAATGTTTGCACGGTCGTCGGGGGCGGAGCTGGCCGCGACGATCTCCTCTTGGGAGCTGGACATGGTGGGTCTCAATACTGGTTCAATCGCCTGGATCGGCACGGGCCCAAGTTGCATATCAGGGCCAGGGCGGCTTGTCACGATGGGGATGAGGGAAGCGGTGTGGTGATTGACCTGGACGATGTGCTTGGTCCACCCTCGCATTACTGAAATTTAACCTGGGAGTTTCCGTATGGCCCGCAAAACCGGGGCGCAGTGCATCGCCGACATGTTGGATGGGTACGGTGTTACGCACGTGTTCATGGTCCCCGCCATCTTGCGCCGAACCATGGCCGAGTTGGAGCGGCGAACCTCGATTGCCAGGGTGGTGGCGCATTCTGAGAAGTCGGCGGCCTATATGGCTGACGGGTATGCGCGCGCCTCGGGACGCCCGGGTGTCTGTCTGGCGCAATGCATCGGTGCTTTGAATTTAGCCGCCGGCCTGCGTGACGCGTGGCTGGCGCATGCGCCGATGATCGCGTTTACCGGCGGGCCATCAGCAGAGACGCGGGAGCGCGGGCTGTATCAGGAAATCGACGACCGTCCCGCGTTCGAGGCGTATACCAAGATGAACGCCGTGGTCGACGACCCCGAGCGCATTCCCGACATGTTGCGCCAGGCCTTTAGGGCCGCGACGACAGGACGCCCCGGCCCCGTGCATTTGCAGTTCCCAGGGAACGAAGGCCAGCTCGACGTGCACGAGATCGATGCTGAGCCACTGTTCGAACCTGAATACGCCCGGGCGCCGGCTTTTCGACCACGCCCGGAAGAAGACGCCGTGCGCCGCGCCGTCGAGCGCATTCAGCAGGCCGAACGGCCAGTGTTCGTGGCGGGCGGCGGCGTGCGGGCCTCCGGCGGTGGCGCAGCATTGGTTCGCCTGGCTGAAGGCCTTGGTGTACCGGTCGCGACCTCTTTGAACGGTAAGGATTTGATCCTGGCCGATAACCCGTTGTCGGTTGGTGTCGTTGGGACCTACTCACGCAAGAGCGCCAACCAGGTGGTATCGGAAGCGGATCTGGTGATCTTCGCCGGCACCACGGCTGCCGGAATGACCACCAATCTCTGGTCGGTGCCGCGCCCGGGCACGGCAGTGGTACAGATTGATATCGATCCAGAGACGGCTGGACGCAATTATCCGGCCGACGTCGTCGTGGTCGGCGATGCGCGGGTGGCATTAGAGGCGATGGGCGATTTGAACGCACCCATGCCAGAGGAGCGGGCGACGTGGTTGGCGCGAACGCGTGCGCTTTGCGCCGACTGGAATGCGGAGTTTGCGCCCGTCCTGGCGTCCGACGCAGTCCCGATCCGACCCGAACGTATTTGCGGTGAGTTGACCGAGCTGATGCCGGAAGACGCCATCGTGCTGGCCGATACCGGACATGCCGGGATGTGGATGGGCGGGCTCTTTGACATGAAGCACCCGGGCCAGAGCTATATCCGCAGTGCCGGGCATCTTGGCTGGGCCTATCCAGCCAGCATTGGTGCCAAATGCGGAGCTCCGGATCGCCCGGTGGTTTGCTTCACCGGGGACCTTGGATTTTGGTATCACATCGCGGAGATTGAGACGGCGGCGCGCTGGAACATTCCGACCGTGACCATCGTCAACAACAACGCCGCCGGCAATCAATCGAAGCGCGGTTTTGATCGAGCCTATGGAGGTGAGGCGACGGACCAGTCACGAGAGCTCTGGGTCTACCGCCCGGTTGATTTCGCGCGTATTGCTGAGGAGATGGGTGCGGTGGGGATTCGGGTGGAGAAGCCAGAGGATTTCGCACCCGCATTTGCCAAGGCACTAAAGTCGAAACGGCCGGTCGTGCTGGATGTTGTAACAGACGTTGAAGCCCTGGCGCCGCTGGCCTGGGTGCCTTGAAGGGTCGGCTTAAAGCCCGACATCATCGATAGTGAACCAGGATGGGTCGACCGAATTGGCCGCGACGCCGATCAACGTCAAAGTGCCGCCAACCGAATGAAATACGGACAGATTGAGAACCGCGTTGCCGCTGTCGTCCTGGCTGATCCCCGACATCATGGCGTCGAAATACACAGAAGAGCTTTCATATTGAAATCGATCGTCGGCAGTCGAATCGAAATCGTGAATCACAAATTGGAGCGCATGCCCGTCTGAGAATTGAAATAGGTCACTGCCCTTGTTTCCGTATAAATTTACTGTGTCTGTACGGCTGACATTCGTGAAGTGAAACGTATCGCTGCCTTGCCCGCCATAGACGTCGGAGCCCTGCCTGATATGGATGACGTCATTGCCGAGGTTTCCGTAAACGACATCGCCGTAATAGATCGTGTCGCTGCCTTGCCCGCCATAAACCGTGTCGTTGTGATTGCTGGAAGATGTCGCGAAATCTAATGGCGAAGAGCCAAAGATCAGATCATCGCCCTGGTTCCCGTATATCCGATCGGAACCGCCGTCTCCGGATATCGTATCGTTACCAGCCCCACCGATCAGATAGTCTGCAGCGGTTCCACCGTTTCTGGTGCTGCCTATGATCGAATCATCGCCGGCGCCGCCAAATGCGCTCAAGTCGAGGAGGTAAGCGCGGATCGTATCGTTTCCAAGGCCACCGAACGCAAAATTCTCCTCCGATGACGGAGTACCGTTCAATTGGACGAAAATATAATCGTCGCCCGCATTTCCGAACAAGAGATCGCCGCCACCCCAACTATTGATACTGTCGTTCCCGGTTCCACCGAAAACCTGACTGGTGTCGGTTGAAGAGGTAAGCGAAATCACATCGGCCCCCTGGTTGCCGAATATCAAGTCTGGGCCTCGGGCGGTCAGATGATCATCTCCGGCACCGCCGCTCAACGTGTCGCGGCCAGGCGTGCCGGATAAGGTGTCCGCATCACTACCACCGATGATGGTTTGCCCACCGAGCAGGGCGTCGTTTTCGGCCATCCAGGTCACGAGCGTGTCGTAGTAGGCATCGATATCGGAGGAGGCACCGACGGTGGAGATCACACCGTATAACTCGGGCGAGCCGTTGACGAGCTTCCAAAGCGGCCCGCCGCTATAACCAGGGCTTACAGTCAGACTGTTGAGGTCGTGAATGTATCTGCCCGTTCCGTCTTCATGGGTTGCAGTCCCGGCGTCCTGGTACATGTTCGGCTGGTTGTAATCTGTGATGGCGAAACCGGGATACCCGGTGACATTGAACTCGCCGGAGCCACCGCTTCTGTTGATGCCGAAAGTGCCGGCCAGGCTCCCGACATCGTACTCAAGCCCGATCAAGGCATAGTCGTGTCGGATCAGCGATGGGTCCTCGAGAACGCCGTCACCGTTGGTGTCGACGATATTGTCGTGATCAATTTGGATGTCGTAGCCGGAGGAGCAGATAAACGGACAAGCGGCCAAGTCGCGTCCAGGTGAAACCTCGACGCTGACGGCCAATCCTCCGGCGCTTGCGTCATGAACTACGTGCTGAGCGGTCAGGACATCATTCGGGCCGATAAGGGTTCCGCTGCCAGTTGCTTCCACACCATTAGCAAATGTAGCGCGAATATAGACGACACTAGAATACGGATACCCAAATGGATTTCCAACTTCCGATGTCACAAGTTTTCCCTCGTTCAATACGGATTTCGAATTACATGGACGCCCACTAACTTGATTGCCTGGCAAAGGCATTGACGTTGGTCAAATCCAGCATTCCATTATTGCCATATTTGTGAGGCACAGGGGAGTCCATCGACAAGAATACAACCAAACTTGATGCATGACATGCATTCAGGCGCGAGGGGCGGCGATACAGTCATCGCGCCGGCGGAGCCCCGTTGCTTCGGCCGCCGGAGTCAGGTTAGTTTTCGGGAACGAGATAAGACCGAATGCCGCAGTATGGAGTCTCGGTCAATGTTACGGCGCCGATCTATCGCGTTCCTTTCCTTGCCACCCGTCTGTTCCATCCCCGCTACGGAGTAATACCCGATGATGACCACAACGGCTCTCGCTGGCACTGCCGATGATCTTGATGCCCTAAAATGGCGCTGTGTCGGTCCGCCTCGTGGCGGTCGCGTTGTGGCTGTTGCCGGTGATCCGGTAGACCCGACGACCTTCTATTTCGGCGCCTGTGCCGGCGGTGTATGGAAGACGACGGATGGCGGGCTCTACTGGAAATGTGTCTCGGATGGCTTTCTCGGCAGTGCTGCGATCGGCGCGCTCCAGGTCGCGGGGTCCGATCCGAACATCATTTATGCCGGTACCGGTGAGACTGCGATCCGGGTTGATGTGTCCTATGGTGACGGGATGTATCGCTCCACCGATGCCGGGCGTAGTTGGTCGCATATCGGCCTCGCCGACAGCAAATTCATCGGTGAGATCCGGGTCCATCCGAGCGATCCGAACCTAGTCTATGTCGCGGCGCTCGGTGACATATTTGGCCCGAATGATGAGCGCGGTGTTTATCGCTCAAAAGATGGCGGCGAGAATTGGGAGAAGATCCTTGAGACGGGAGATCGTGTCGGTGCGGTGGACCTTGCCATGGACGCCTCCAACCCGCGTATTCTGTTCGCCGCTACCTGGCGGGCCAGCCGAAGCTTTTGGAACCTCTCGAGTGGCGGTGAAGGCTGCGGTTTGCATCGCTCGACCGATGGCGGTGACACCTGGGAGGAGGTTTCGACCAACCGCGGGTTCGCAACCGGCATGCTGGGCAAGATCGGCGTCGCCGTTTCGCCCGTGCAGTCGGGCCGGGTGTGGGCATTGGTTGAGGGTGAGGATGATCACGCCGGTCTCTATCGCTCGGAAGACTACGGTGATAGCTGGACCCTGATCTGCTCCAACCGCGATCTCTTGCACCGGCCCTGGTACTACACCCATATCTTCGCCGATACGACCCATGCCGATACGGTCTTTGTCACCAACTTTCAGATGTGGAAGTCGACTGACGGCGGTACTGATTTCTCGGAGATCACGACACCCCACGGCGACAACCATGATCTCTGGATCGACCCCGTGAACTCGCGCCGGATGGTTCAGGGCAATGACGGTGGCGCCAACGTATCATTCGATGGCGGTGGGACCTGGTCTTCGATCTACAATCAGAATACCGCCCAATTCTACCGCATGGACATCGACAACCAGTTCCCCTATCGGCTCTACGCGACCCAGCAGGACAACACTTCGATTTCGGTGCCGAGTGCCAGCGAGTGGGGCGTTGTAACGATGGGTGACTGCCATCTGCCTGGGACCGGCGAGAGCGGTTTCATCGCTGTCGACCCGAAGGACCCGAACGTGGTCTTTGTCGGTGCGGTTGGTTCGAGCCCTGGGGGCAGTGGCGCGCTTCAGCGCTACGATCACGCGACCCGGCAAATGCAACTCGTCAATGTCTGGCCGGAAGAATCCACCGGCATTGCGCCGAAAGATATGAAATATCGTTTCGCCTGGACGTTTCCGATCGTGTTTTCGCCGAATGACCCGAACACGCTTTATGTCGGCGGCAATCATGTCTTCCGAAGTAAGAATGACGGCATGAGCTGGGATGTTATCTCTCCCGACTTGAGCCGGAATGAGCAGGACAAGCTCGACTACTCCGGTGGGCCGTTGACCGGGGACAGTGCCGGGGCCGAGACTTACGCGAGTTGCGCGTCTGTCGTCGAAAATCCCGGGCGGGCAGGCGAGATCTGGGCCTCCACGGATGATGGCCTCGTGCATGTAACGCGAGATGATGGCAGCTCTTGGCAAGCGGTAACACCGCCGGGCATGCCGAAATACGCTTACGTCGGTTGTGTCGAGATCTCGGCGACTGACCCGGACACGGTCTATGTCGCTGCCACGGCATATAAACTGGCGGATTATGCGCCGTACCTGTTCAAAACCACGGATGCGGGCAAGACCTGGTCGTCCATAAACGGTGATTTGCCGGGCGACGAAATCACCCGCGTTATTCGCTGCGATGCGACCACGCCTGGTCTGTTGTTTATTGGCAGCGAGACGGGAGTATTCTCCTCGCTTGACGATGGCGCGCATTGGCGGCGGATGGGCGGCGGGTTCCCTGTCGTGCCGGTCTACGATCTGAAGTTCAAGGACGCCGATCTTTGTGCTGCAACCCATGGACGGTCGTTCTGGATTCTCGACGACGTAAGCCCGCTTCGAGAGATAGCAGCGGGCTTATCAAAAAACGGACCGACCTTGTTTACGCCGCGAGAGACGATCCGGACCAAGATGGTTTGGAGCGTTGGCTTATTCGCCGGTGAGGGCAAAGCCTATGGCCCGGCCTTCGGTGTTTCCGGCGCGAGCGAGTTTCATCAGGGACCTGATGGCAGGCGTGTCCGGGTACCGCTCGATATCGGTGAAA
>JABIRP010000343.1 GCA_018699735.1 Rhodospirillaceae bacterium
AATGTTAAGCCGCCAGGACCCTTTCAGGTCGGACATGCCGGGTCAAGCGCAGTGGGTAAACGTCGTCGAAGAATTCGTGCGTACTTCATTGGCGGTTGCGATTTAGATCGATGTTCAGACAAAAAAGTCGATAATCGAGCCTCTCTGCGCCGTCGGATCGGTCTGGACTTGTGAGATCGGGCGCGATAATCCGGCGCCGTGGGCGGTGCCGTCGTCGACGATCTCCGCCCGCAGAGCTTCTTCGAATTCAGCGTTTGAGCGCCGATTGTTCGATGCCTCGACACTCGTACCGCGTTGGCCGCCCTGAGGCGACTGAAAGACCCGCGATAGGATCGGCAGATTCGTTTGGTTCTGTGTAGGATCGACAGCCATTTTGGGCACTCGTCCAGTGGAAACATCAAGCTTTAATATAAAATTTTATTTAAATTCGTCAAGCGTTGATTCAAACACATCGAAAATCGGATTCTCCCACGCCAACGTGAACCCACCAACACAGCCTCTCTCGCTCGACCCATCGGACACTGACAAGCTGCACTTCTGGGCTACATCGGGATGACGCGGTGAACGCGAACCGCTAATGTTCTCCGCAAGGCCCGTCCCGCTTGTCACGCCCAATCGGACTAAATCTTGGATCACCCGAGCCCCCTTGAATATCTCCGCCGCGGTCTACTGGCCACCGTTTGGGTCGGCAGCGTCAGCCTGCAATTCGCCACTCACCCTTTGCTCGAGAAGGGATTGGCGGCCGCATTAGTTCTCTACATCACGATCTCACTGACAAATACCCGAGGTTCGAACCGGGTCATCGCGCTGGCGATCAGCATCGCGACCGGCTTGTTGCTTTGGAATGGCGCCCCCTTCTCTGGCGTGATCGACAGTTTCCAGCCGACAATGATCTTTGCGGCACTGCTGCCAACCTTGCTCTTAGTGCGCGGCACGGCAAGACGGATGGCGGCGGTTCAACTTACTCAGGAGCGCCTGGCCGATCTACCGGACCGGCTCGCCGATATCGGCACACTGTTCGGTGCGCATGTGTTCGGCGCGGTGCTAAATACCGGCGCCTTCGCCATTATGTCCTCGGTGATATCGAAGGAAGCGGACGAACCGCGCCGTCTCGCCGCCGCCGCCGCCGCAAACCGCGGCATGAACTCCGCCATTCTCTGGTCGCCATTTTTCATCGGATTCGCGGTTGCAGCCACGTACATCCCATCGGTCCAGCTCTGGCAGGTGTTGGCTTTGGGCTCGGTGATGGTAGCGATGTCCTTCGGGCTCGGCCTCTTCATGTTTCACCGGCCGTTTGGTCTGGCCGAGATCAAGCAAGCTTTGGCCTGCCTCGCACCGATCGCCCCGGCGATGGCCGTCGTAGCGACTTTAGTCATCAGTTTCGGCGCGCTCTCCGGGCTTTCAACCATGGGCTCGGTGCTGATCGTCATGCCGGTGCTTTGCGGTCTCTGGATGTCCCGCAATCCGGGCGCCGCGCGCGCCACCGTGTTTGAGACCTGGCGCGGCATAGGATCCATGGGCGACGAGATGCTCCTGATCACCTCGGCCTTCATCCTCGGTACGGTCGCCGAGCAAGCACCGGTCATCACCCAAACCGTAGCGCCGCTTCTGGGCGAAAACCTGCCGGGCGCCGCCGCCATCGCAATCTTGCCCGGTTCGATGGTCATTTTGGCCGTTCTGGGCGTCCATCCCATCATCACGGGCATCGTGCTGCTCGGTGCCCTCACCAGCCTTCCGATCGAGGTGTCGGATGTCGCCTTGTTCCACGCCATGCTGGTCGGATGGTCGCTGGGCACGGTCATCTCCATCTCGTCGCTTTCGGTGGTGATCAGCGCTATGATGTATGGCGTAGCCCCGGCCCAGCTCGCCTACGGCCGAAATCTGAGATTCGTGCTGATCTACGCGGTACTGGCGATCGTCATTTTGTCAGGCATGGATTGGATCTTGCGGTGAGGTGTCAGTAAATGACCAAGGTCTCGGGCGGCGCGTAGTCAGGGTCCACCGAGGCAATGTAACGCCTTGCTTTGTTCCACTTTTGCGTCTCGTAGGTGGCGGGTTTAGGCAACAAAAAGAAGTGGCGCGCCAGAATATCACTCAGCGACTCCAGTTCAGGGTTGTCGTCGTGCCGGTCCAAATTCATCGAGAAGAATACACCGTCCAGCCGCTCCTTGATACGTTGACAGTACTCTTCGATATCCTCGGCCCGCATCTCC
>JABIRP010000008.1 GCA_018699735.1 Rhodospirillaceae bacterium
CCGCCATCACCGCACAAGCGAGGTAGTAATTCGGGATACCGGGAACCGGTCCGACCAGCGGATTGCCGTCCGGCGCAAAGGTGAAGGGACCGTTGATCATCTGCTTGATGCCGGCATCCGCCAGGAATGGGAAGTGTTTGTAGGCGACGTCCAGGCTGGGGGCGATACGGTCGAGGTCCGGCTGCAACAATTCGTGGCCGAAATCCCACGGGGTCTCGTCCGGCGACCAGGGCACACAGGCCTGCTCATAGGTGCCAAGCAGGAAGCCCTTGCCCTCCTGACGGGTATAGATTTCGGCTTCGAAGTCGATGATCTTCGGCACCTCGCGGTCGAGCGCTTCGAGCTCGGCCACCGGTTCGGTCATCAGATAGTGGTGCTCCATCGCCAGCACCGGCAGTTCCAGGCCGACCATGCGCCCGACCTCGCGGGCCCAGAGACCGCCAGCGTTCACAACCTTGTCAGCGTGGATCGTGCCTTGCTCGGTCACCACGTTCCAGCCGCCGTCGCCATCGGGCTGCAACTCCACGACCCGGTTGTGACGATAGATCTCGGCACCGGCTAGGCGAGCCGCCTTGGCGTAGGCGTTGGTGACGCCAGAGGGATCGACATGGCCGTCGCGCTCGTCATACAGCGCGCCGATGAAGTGGCTGGGATCGACCAGCGGGTGGTCGCGCGCCACGTCCGCCATCGTTGCCATTTCGCAGTCGAGCCCGAGATAGCGAGCCTTGGCGCGCGAGACCTTCAGGAAATCAAGGCGCTCCGGCGTGCCGGCGAGCATATATCCGCCGGTCAGGTGGATGCCGCAGGACTGACCGGAAATCTCCTCGATCTCTTGGTACAGATTGATCGTGTAATCCTGCAGCTTGGCGACATTCGGATCGCTGTTGAGCGTGTGCATACCGCCGGCCGCATGCCAGGTTGACCCGGCGGTCAACTCCGAGCGCTCAATCAGCGCTACCTCGGTGCAACCGAGTTTGGTCAGGTGATAGAGCACGCTGCACCCAACCACGCCGCCACCGATGACGGCGACCTCAACATGCGACTTCATGAAACTCTCCTCCGGCGGATCTCAACCAGTACGGCGCTTGGCCTATTATGATTTGACGACGACGAGGGATGCGAAACAAGAAGAAGTGCGACGGTTATTGTGCCGATTGCGAAGCCTTCTCTTGCTTCGAGCGGCTGTAGTGGCGGCGTGCCTTGTTGCGGTTGCCGCAATCTTCCATGGCGCACCATTGCCGACGCGCCGAGCGGCTGGCATCCAGAAAGATCCAGCCGCAGGCGTGATCGGCGCACCGTCTGACCCGTAACCGCTCCGGTGATGCCAGCAGCTCAGCGGCCGACCAGAGGACCGGTGCCAGCACTGCGTCCAGACGCTCTTCGCCACCCTCGATCGCCCAGGCCAGCTCGTCACCATCATGGGCGAGGCCAATCCGGCTCGGCGCTTCCACAAAGGCGGCGTTGAACCTATTTAGGTCCAGCGGGTCGATGGTGTCGCCTAGAAACAAGCGGTGCAGGGTCTCGCGGATGGCGATGGCCCGGCCCAATACCCGACTGGCGGCTTTCAGATCGCGCTCGGCACCGGTGATCAGCCGGTCTCCGGTCTCCAAGTCCAGTCCGCCAGCATGCACGGCCCATCGCACGAGCACACCATAGTCGGTCAACCACTCTGTGGGTTGGGAAGTCAGTCGCCAATCAACCGTATTGACGAAATCCAAACACAAGGCACCGCCGAGCAGCTTCATGGTTTCGGCGTTTGTGGCCCGGGTGGCAATTGGTTCACTGTTCATGCACCCGATGATACATGCCTCACCAATATCGCGCCAAGGAGATATTATTTATAACTCTTTAACCGGTTATGCTGATCAAATGAGTATTCGAGCGACCTTCACGTGTTCGGGTGCGCCGTTAGTTTTTGACGGTGGGATTGGGATCTCAGCGGGTCTCTATTCTCCGCAGGACCAATGCGAGCGCGATCCCTACCGCGCCGAAACAGATCATCATCCAGTATCCCTGTTCCCACCCACCAAGCGCGACGACAAGCATGGCCATGATCGGCGCGCCGACTAAGCTGCCGGTGTTCGAGCACTGAACAACAATCCCGTTGCAGGTCGAGACCTCGGCCGGATTGCGGGCATGCCCGGGCGCACCCGCCAAAGCGGCCGCCGGCAATAATCCGCCAAATAAACTGTAAAAAAACGCTGCGGGGATACGAAATTCATCCGGCGCACCATCGGCGAAGACGAACCACGAGGCGCCCATGATGGCCAGGAATGCGACAATCATCAGCCGCCAACGGGGCTCACCCCGATGCATCAGCCACCCGGCAAGCAAATTGCCCCCAACATTAATCGCCGTGACGCCGGCCCCGACTGTAGCCGCCTCACCGAGCGAGCGTCCTTGGGTTTCGATCAAGAACGTCGGTATCCAAGTGGCAATGACGAAATAAAGCGCCGCATAAAACGCAAAACACAGCCCGTAGAGCCAAGGCCCGGGCAGCGCCAATGTCGATCGGATGTCAGACCAACTGCGAGACGGACGGGGGCCCGGTCGCTCGGGCCAAGCGCGCCCTGAAAGGCCCAACATGAGCGCCAGCGCCATCGCGGCGGCACAGCCTGAGGATACCCACCACACAGCTCGCCAATCGAACGCCTCCAAGATCCAAGGCGTCGTAACCATGGCAAACCCAGCACCAGCCGGCAGATACGCACCCCAAATGCCGAAGGCCATCCCCCTATCAGCCGGGCTTGTCCCGGCGATAATCACGCTCGGCGCCGAAACAGCCGTAAACACCAAGCCGAGCGCTTCGAGAAACCGTGCCGCGAGCAATTCCACTGCCCCACTCGACATCGCCCCCAGCGCGGCGCCTAGCGCCAAGATTGCCACACCCCAAACAAGCAAGCGCGGCCCGCCGATCCGATCGGTCAAAAGGCCGACCAAGATTCCACCGAGCGCACCCAACACGGTAATCAACGAGGCGAGCCAACCGGCCGTGATCAACGACAGGCCCAACTCGTGACGCAATACCGGCAAAGCCGGCGGCACCTTGCCGACAAACAACGCCGCGACGACACCCGCCGCGATCGCAAGCCAAACGGCTGACCATTTGGTCGCTGGTTGGGAAGGCTGGGTCATCACTGAACGGTTCCAGGTCTATTGGGAGACGATGTCTCGTCGTCAGCCAGAGGCGCGCGGAAGGCAGGACGGACCGATCGGCTCGAAGCTCTTATAGGCCAGATGAAATTCCTGATGTCCGAGTGCCTCGGACTTCGTCTTCGCACCGTCAGCCACCGAGAGCACG
>JABIRP010000344.1 GCA_018699735.1 Rhodospirillaceae bacterium
GCCGCCAGAGCTAGGGCCAGGGGCTACCGCAATGTCGACACCTTCATAACCATGATCTATCTGATCGCCGCACCACTCGGAAAACTCATCAATTCCACTTGAAACGTCGAGGAGCCAGATCTAATAAGTAACAGATTCGTCACATAAATTCAAATCAGAGTATTTACAAGCAATATTGTGAATAATTTTTCTTAAATAAGCGTGAATATTATGCGAAGAGTGACTTGGTATTTTAAGAGCTCATTAACCGTTATTGGATCGCACCATCAAGGTCGGTCGTGCTTTCGGTTAGCGCGTTAAGCTTGACCATGAGGTAGTCGATATCATCCTCACCCAATCCAAAATCATCGGTCTCGAAAGCCGTTAGAAGTCGCTCCAATATCCGTTTGCTGAACCGCTCGCGATCCATTGGTAATCCGTCGTACTCAGTCTCACGCATGACATCTACCGCCTTGCGTAGCACTGGGTAGGTTCGCACCGGCAGGCCGGTTTTCCGGAACAAGGCCCGTAAGCCCCGATCACCGGAATCATCGAACAAGACCTGGGCGTTGGCAAGAGACACGCCGGCCAGTTTAGCCGTGCTCGCTTCCAGAAAATCGAGGTCGCCAAGACATGCAGCCCGCAGCACAATTGATTCCGTCAGTCTTCCGTTCCGGTACAACGAGTTCACCAGATCCTCGACGCTTTGCGGAGGCGCCCCGTCGGAAATCAACCCAAGTGTGGCGCGCTCACGGGTTTGCAACAAAAGATCCGACGCCATATCGGATGACAGTTCGTGGTGCGTGATCAAATGATCCAACAAACGTTCGGAGACGAGAGAAACCAAGCGTTCCGACACAGTGATGGGAAGGTTATCGCGATGAACCATGTGCTCTTGCACACGCTCACTATCGCCGAACTTATCAACCACCTTATGCATTGAGGTTTCGGAAACTTTGGCGCCCCTATTGCCCATCAAGGTCGCGACGGTCTCTTCGGTGCCAACTTCAATTAAGGCATCCGACACCGACTCAGAGACGACCGTGCGGCGCGCAACCGCGACCTGCTTCATCTCGTCCGACGATGCGATAACCGACAGCAAGTCCTCATCGTTCAGCAATTCGGAAAATTCAAGTATTGGCAGCGAAACCGACGCGACATCCTTGGCTAGCGTCAGGGCCACATCATGCGGCAAGTCCGACGCGCTACGGGCCTCTCGCGCCAATGCCGCACGAACCCTCTCTTCGGCATCCTGTGCCATTACGCGCAAGATGTCCTGAGCGATCGGCAACTCGGCAGCGTTAAGCGACCTACGGGATAGGGCGCCCGCGACCTTGATCGCTGCCGCCTCCCGACTTTCCGCTGAAGGATCCTCCAATAGCGCCCGAACATCCTCCGCACTTAGCGCCAAACCGGTGGTTCTATCGGATTGAGGTGTTTCGTTCGTCATTTCACTCCTTGGTCCGCATTCGCCTCACATTCAATCGAATGCGGACGAATCCGACACGGTATTCCCTCTGAGTATCGTGTGCAGCGTACCTCGGTGTCAATCAAAGCACCTCGGCAATTATACTAACCTCGCACAACCAATACCGAGCAATCCGCATGCCTCACCACGCGCGCGGCGTTCGGACCTAAAAGGAAATCTTTCAAAGACGGTCGGCTGGCCGCGACAATGATCAGGTCTGCCGAAACTTTTTGACTGACGCGAATTATCTCCTCGTAGATCGTGCCTTGAACCACCGCAACTGTTGTCTCGATAGACTCTGGAACATGTTCGCGCACGAAAGCTTCGAGCTTCGTAACGGTTTCCGCCATCGCGTTTTCCGCATAATCCTTAGGAAAATGCTGCGACACGATGCTCATTCCGAAATCCGGCAACACAGTCAGAATATCCAATCGGGCGCCGGTCGATTGACAGAGTTCAATCGCGGTCGGAACCGATTTGGCCCAGGAAGAGTCGTCGGTAAGGTCAATAGCCGTGAGTATAATCTTGTACATGGTGGGAGCCCTCTATGCCGTAACAGCGGCGGCGGATGTTTCTCGACGACGGCGTTGCAGCATCATAACGAAGGCCAAAATGACCAGCGCCGGCAAATAGAACCATTGTTTCACCGGCCGATCCGTTTTCACTTCAACACTGACGATTTCAAAATCGAAATCGATCTTCTGCTTCTCAGCTGTGCTGCCGAAGACAACGTTATCGACAATTGTCTTATCGCCATCCTTGACGAGTTCAAGCCCTGCCTCGAGTAGCCGCTTCTCACCGCTACCGGCAGCACCAAGCGGCAACATCACTGTCTTGTCGATCTGACGCCCTTCGATATCCTCGCCCTTTACCCGAATTCGGATCTGCGAGTCCGTCGGCATCTTTCCGGCGATTTCAAAAAGACTGCTGGCAGGTTTTGATTCCAACGGCGGATAGATCTGATCCATCCAAAATCCCGGCCGGAAGAGCGTGAAGGCGATAAGCAGCAAGGCCACGACCTCCCACTTCCGGCATTTGACAAGGAAGTAACCCTGCGTAGCCGCCGCGAATAAGAGCATCGCCGCGACCGCCGTCAGCACTGTAATCAAAAGGTGATACCAGGTCTCGACGCCGATCATCAGGAGTTCAGTATTGAAGATGAACAAGAACGGCAGGATCGCGGTACGAATATCGTACAAGAAGCCCTGTATACCGGTGCGAATAGGATCGCCCTTGGAGATGGCGGCAGCCGCAAAGGCCGCTAGTGCCACGGGTGGCGTGTCGTCGGCCAAGATCCCGAAATAGAACACAAACATATGGACCGCGATCAACGGCACGATAAGGCCGTTTTGCGCACCGACCGTAACGATCACGGGCGCCAACAGGGACGACACTACAATGTAGTTGGCTGTGGTCGGCAGTCCCATGCCGAGGATCAGGCTGAGAATGGCGGTAAGGAACAACATCACGAGCACATTTCCGCCGGAGATGAACTCGACGAACTCGGACATGACGAAACCGATACCCGTCAGCGAGATCGTGCCAACGATAATACCGGCGGCGGCCGTGGCCACACCGATGCCAATCATATTGCGGGCGCCGCTGATCAACCCCTCCAGGGTATCCATGAAGCCGTGTTTAAGACTGTCGATCGTTTTCTCGCCGGTTCCCCGCATGAACGCCTTGAGCGGCCGCTGGGTAAGCAGAACGAAGAGCATGAACAGAGTGGCGTAGTAGGCCGACAAGCCGGGCGAGAGGCGCTCAACCGTCAGGCACCAGACCAGCACCACCACGGGCAACAGAAAGAACAACCCGGCCTTGATGGTCGGTCCCGGGTCAGGCAGTTCAATGATCTCCAAGGATGTATCGAGTTCCGGGAACTTGCAGGCGTAATAGACCAAACCGACATAACTGATCACCAATAACACCGTGGCAATCCAGACCGTCGCTTCGCCGAATGTACCCTTCATCCAGCCGAGGCCGAAATAAACGACGGCGGTCAATACGCTCAATCCAATGATCGAGAGTAGGAAGCCCATCAGACTGCGCACGAAATTCGGTGGACTGCGGCGCGGCAACCCCTTCATGTCGGCCTTCAGCGCCTCCAAATGGACGATGTAGACCAGCGCAATGTACGAAATCAGTGCCGGTAAGGCGGCGTGCTTGATCACCTCGACATAGGAAATTCCAACATATTCGATCATCAAGAATGCAACCGCGCCCATGATCGGCGGGGTGAGCTGCCCGTTAGTCGAGGACGCCACTTCGACCGCGCCAGCCTTTTCAGCCGAGAACCCGACCTTACGCATCAAAGGAATGGTGAAAGTGCCGGTGGTGACGACATTCGCGATGGCGGAACCGGAGACCAGCCCAGTCATGGCGGATGAAACAACCGCCGCTTTGGCCGGGCCGCCCTTCATATGGCCCATCAGCGCGAACGCGACGCGGATGAAATAGTTCCCGGCCCCGGATTTCTCCAGCAGAGATCCGAACAGCACGAATAGGAACACCATGCTGGTCGAGACCCCGAGCGCGATGCCGTAAACACCCTCGGTCGTCAGGTAGTAGTGCGACATGGCCTTGCCGATAGACGCACCCTTCCACTGGATGACATCGGGCGCCAAATGCCCAAAGAACGTGTATGCCATAAACACGGCCGCCACGACCATCAGCGGCGGTCCGAGCGCGCGCCGGGTGCCCTCGAGGATTACCACCAGACCGACCATCGAAACCACGAGATCCATCTGCGTCGGCAGGCCCGGTCGCTCGGAAAGCTCTAGAAAGAAAAGATATTGATAGCCGGCGCAGAATGCCGCGACAAAGGCAATGACCCAATCCTGGATCGGAATGTAATGGCGTGGTGATCGCTTGAGCGCCGGAAACGCCAGGAAGGCGAGGAAAATCGCGAAAGCCAGGTGGATCGAGCGAGCCTCGGTACTGTTGAAGATACCGAACCGCAACATAAACGGCAGCGGGGATGCCAACCAAATCTGGAATGCCGCCCAGGCCAAGGGGACATACCACAGGATCTTCGCCGGGATGCCGCTAGGCGACCGTGCGCCGGTATCGGCCTCGGCGACAATTGCCGTCGCATCCTGTTCGCCGCTGTCCGGTGCCGAGTCGCTAGTTTGATCGCTCATAATTTAAATACCCTCGAATTACATGGGTAACCGTGCCCCGCGTGCTTTAATGCTTGATCGTCCGGTGCTTGTTACGGTCCCATTTCGCCGAATTAACGGGTAGCACCTGGATATATCGGCGCCCCCTCCCCATTGCTTTTTAGATCCCGTGGCTGCAAGTAGCGCCGCACCGGGTTGATCGTTGTGTGCCGCCGTCGAAATTACGACATCTTAGAAATAGAGCTTGGCTACGACCAAGTCGGCAATTGAATGCTCACCAGCCAAGCGGCGATCAAGAAAGCCACCGCCATCAGCGCTATTCTAGTCTCGTCTCTCAGTTCCGGGCCGACCCTCTTAGCCCCGGCACAATGTGGCCTGCCGCACAAAGCGATGGCCAATCCAGGAATAGGGTGAAGAAGGCCTAAACGCTTCTCCACCCATACCCTTCGCTTCCCAATTCTTACCCGGCAACTCCGGGTCGGGA
>JABIRP010000345.1 GCA_018699735.1 Rhodospirillaceae bacterium
TGGGGTTCCCTTATAACTGTCCGAAAAGTCACCGAGGTTATCGCCCATCAAAAGCAACACGCGGTGGGTTGCCGCCACATGGGCCCGCCGGGTGCTTTTCTTCGAGCCCCAATCCTTCTTCTCGTTCCGCAACAGGACGACATCCTGTTTGGTGTCGACCGGATATCCGAACTTCGCGAGGTTCTTTCGGGTTGCATCCTCCAGCGGCGCCTTGCGGTTGGAAACGTAAAACACCGTGACACCCTTGGAAGCCGCGTATTTGGTAAACTCAAGCGAGCCTGCGATGGCGCGCGAGGTTACGGTATTGACGAAGGGGCCCCAGGTCTTGGAGCTGTACCATTTGTCGTTTTCCACGATCCAGGCCTGGTAGAGCGAATTGTCGAGCACGGTCTCATCAACGTCGAGGATGACGGCCGGCGGCTTGCCTTCATAGCCGCTGCCTTGCTCGTCGGCTGCGGTCCAACTCTTGTCGGCCAGCGCCTGATCCAACCGCAACATGGCGAGCTGGTACAGCGCGTAGGAATTGGCCTTGAACTCAACCGAGTTCTGTACCCAATAGGTGGCATTAGTGCCGTCGTGCGGCGCCTGCGCCAAAGCGCTGGTCGTTGTCATCGCCGCGAATAATCCCCCCATCGCGAGGCGATGCAATGTCTTTCCAATCATGCCCTGTCTCCCATTAATTGTTGGCCCGATTTCGCTCCGAGCGGTAATTGCCGTTTTCGAGGTGCGAAATTGTATCGCCGGACGGATTGGCTGAACAGACATCAAACCGACGATCACCGCACTATTTTAATCCTCTGCCTTCACGTCTTCGCTTTCCGGAATTCCATCCAGCCATCGCGGGCGCGGACGCTCGTAGGCGACGTTGTCACCGAAGTGGTAAACCTTGCCGTTCAATGATTTGACCTCGTCGGCATGTAGGACCGTCGACCCGCTGTCGAGTTGCACAGGGTCGGGGTGGGTGTCGACCCAGTCGACGGCCGGCAGCAAGGTACTGGTCCGGGTGGTGATGTCCCAGATGAAATAGTGGTGTGGGACCACGATCCTGGCGCCCAATCGATCGACGATCCTGTCGGCACGCTCGTAGGTCAGAATGTGGCGCGAGCCGTCGACCGGCAGCAGGGCGACGTCGACCTCACCGATCCAGTCCCAGACTTCGTCCGGCGGATTGTGCCGGTTGTCACCCCAATGCAGGAAGCGCAGGCCGCCGGTCTCGACCACAAACAGGCAGTTGTCGAAGGAGCGCGGATTGTCCGGCGGCGAGACGTCGATCCCGGTCAGGTCACGGGTCAGCTGGCACCAGTCGTAATGGGATTCCTTGCTGTCCGTCTCGTGCTTGTCGGCAATGCCGTGGATGGTGACGTCGCCAAAACTGTAAGTTCCTATCAATCGGTCCAGCAGTGTGTGTGATTTCAGCCGGTGCAAGGCGTCGTGATCGAAATGAGCATGGGTCGACATACCGATGTCGACCTCTGTCATCGGCAGCTCGTAATAGTACCAATCCCATTTGCCGGATGGGTGGTTGCGCCAGGGATCGATCATCACCGAGATGCCGCCGGGCGAGGTGATGCGGAATGCGGAGCTGGCAAAATACGAAAGTTCAACACCCCCCGGCATGCCAGGCTTTGGTGGCTTGCGTTGCAGATCGATCATCTTGTTATGGTTCTCGGCCTGCTGCCAGGTGGTCAGCCCTTCGTTTATATCCGCCATAGGCTTATCCTCTGGTTACTTCGATTGCGGACACAACAACGCAATTAGGCATTGATCGCAATGCCTCATCGACCACCCGTCGTCCCGCGAGGTCAAATGAACGAAACGAAAAAACAGAGCGCCGACCATGAGGTTTCGATAACGGTATGGGACCCTGTAGTGCGATGGGGTCACTGGATCCTGGTAACGGCTTTCGTCGTCGCCTACGTGACGGAAGACGAACTGCTGACAATTCACTCCTGGGCCGGGTACTTTGTCACGTTGGTTGTCGTGGTCCGTATAATTTGGGGCATCGTTGGAACCCGCCACGCTCGCTTCACGGATTTCGTATCGCCGCCGGCTCAGGTGCTGTCTTACTTGAAGGACCTGTTGGCATTCCGCGCCGAGCGTCATATCGGCCATAGTCCAGCCGGCGGCGCCATGATCGTAGCGCTCCTGTTGGTTTTGGCAGTGACGACTGGAACCGGTACGGCCCTATTGGCGGTTGAGGAGAATGCGGGACCGCTCGCTCCATGGCTCGGCACCGCATCGTCACAAGACGCACGCGCGGGCGAAGACAAAGACGACGGCCACAAGCGAAAGTCAGGACTGGCGGGCGACGTCCTGGAGGAAGTTCACGAGCTGATTGCCCATCTGGCGATGTTGCTCGTCATACTTCATGTTGCGGGCGTCATTTGGACGTCACTCGTCCATCGTGAAAACCTCGTGCGCTCGATGCTCACCGGCCGCAAGCGACGCTAGATCCATTTTCAAATAGGATGTCGGGTGCCGCCAAACTTGATGCAACACAGATCACGACGCGGAACCCTGAATGCCTTCCAGAAGCATAATATTCACCGGCCGTTTAATGGATTTGTCTGGAATTATGAATTCTCAACAAGCGTGTTCTTTCTCGAACCATGCCTTCGTTCTTGACCAAAACTCCAAGTTGCTAGATGATCTATCTGCCTGCAGGTCGGTGAGACCAACGGATTGATTAGCTCGTATGGTCGAGCCGACAAGACGAACTTTCCGAAATGATTTGGCGGACAAGAACTTGGCGACGCTCAAGGGAGGCGGCGGCGGGTAGACGATACTGTTAGGGAGGGACGAAGCCTATGGCCACGGGAATCGTCAAATGGTTTAACGCGACCAAGGGGTACGGGTTCATCACGCCAGACGAAGGCGGCGGCGACGTGTTCGTCCATGTCACGGCGATCCAGGAAGCTCAGATCGCAGAACTTGCGGAAGGGCAGAAGATCAGCTTCGATATGGTTCCGAACCGCGGACGCACTGCAGCCGGAAACCTGAAGCTGCTCTGAGAGCAAGACGGATCCTAAATTTCGGGCTCCGCGCCGGTACGACCGAAGGTCGGTTCCGGTGGTTCTGTATACTCCGATTTTTGGGTGTCAAAGCCCCAAAAGTCTTGCTGCATTGGCACCGAGAACTTTATCCCGGCCAGACTTGACCGCGACACCACCAACCACTCCGTTGAGACAATAGTCGGTCCGAAAGATCGGATGGTCAGTACCGAAGAGTACATTTTCAGCACCAAGCGCGCGCACGGCTGTATCAACCGCGATTTCTCCGAGGGAGGCCGTATCAACCGCCACCGGCCGCAATCGCTCACTCGCCGTTGGCTCGCCGGCGTGTCGTATCATGTCGAGGTGATCCATCCGCTCAATCAGGAACGGCAAAGTACCGCCGAGATTAGCGACATGTACTGTCAGGTGGTTATAGGGTTCCAAAAAGTCAGTCAAAGCCAGGGTAACCATTACCTCGCCAAGCCGGTGTTGGGTGTCCAAAGTGACCCGGCGATGCTCGATTGTGTCGCTATGTGGGGCCGGTGCGTCGACAGCCTTACCGACGAGCTCGCTCGGCAAGGGCCCCGGGTGGATGAACAAATGCCCGCCAAGCTTATCCGCCTCCTCGAACACGGGTCGCCAGGCCTCGGCGGCGGCAAGGCTGACGAAGCCGTTGGCCGGCAAGATGGCGCCAGCGAGCGAAAGGTCCGTCCGGGCCCGGCGCAATTCCACCGCCATGGCCTCCGTATCGCCAAGTGGTAAAGCCGCAATCGCTCGGTACCGATCCGGATGGGCGGCAACGATCTCGGCCATGCCATCATTGAACGCCTGGACCAATGGCAATGCCTCATCGACCGGAAGACTGTCGATCCCGAACAGGCCCGGGAGCGAGATCACCTGCATTGACACACCGAAGCCATCCATCGTTCGGGCCCGGTTGTCTGGATCATTGTCGGATGCATCGAACGGCATAGCGGCACGGAAAATCCGGATGCGCTCGCCGCCCGTTCCGTCTGGCTCAATACAGGGTGCGCGATCACGTGCCCGCAACAAGGCAACCAGCCGCTCCGGCAGCAGATGGCAGTGCATGTCTATAACCAGGCCTGAACCACTCGTCATGTTCGCTAATCCTCTTCGAAGCTGATCCGTCTGTCTTACTTTCGTCCCCGAGGCACTGGCCAACGCCGACCGAGTATACCGGGCCCGAGTTCCAGTTTCATCCGGTCGGCCCCGTGAACCTCGACAGTGATCTGTTCGCCCAATTGAATTGTCGCCCAAGTGCCGGACGGGACCTCTGAGGCCGTGAAGCCATCGATTAGAGACTGTAGGGTCAGGTAATGCACGCCGCCGGAAACCAGCAATCGGTTCCAGTGCACGTGTCCCGCAATCGCCATCACGACGTTCGGGCTTGCCTCCAGGATCCGCCGGGCGGCATCCGCATCCGGGTTCACGGCCGCCTGAGGCTTATGTTCGAACCAGAAATTGCCTTCAATCGGCCCAATCAGCAGCGGTGCGTGGGTAAACACCACCGTGGGACGCTCATCGCGCGGCAACTCTTCGGCCAACCACTCCAAGGCGCCGGGGTCCTGATTGAAGCCGTTTGTGCGATGGTAGCGGGCACTGGGATACCAAAACACTAACCGCCAACCTTTGATGACCAGGCTGCGGCTATTCATGGGGCTTTCGAGGATCGCGTGATTGTCGGCTTCGTCCATGAAATCGAAATCATGATTGCCGATAAGATGAGCCCGCGGCGTGTTGGACCGTTTGAATATTGCTGCAACCTCACCCAGCCGAGTGAGATCACTCTCCCGGTCGGCATCATTTATCCGGTCACCCAGATCCAGCAACAAGTCGTGCGGGTCCGCCTTCACCGCGTCAATCACACCGGCCAAAAGGTCGAGTGCATGTTGGCTGTATTTGGTGCCGAACGGCTCGCCGTGATGGATGTCAGTAACAATTGCCAGTTTGGGCCCATTCATCGCAACAGTTCCCCCCGCGTCTTATTCAAGATTTTTTGCCGGAGCAGCATAGCCGCCCCTTCGAATTGCGCGAAGCCTTCCTATATATCGGAAAGGCAGGAGCAAACGGCCCCTTGGGAAACGGGACATCGGCCGCTGCTGCGGCGCCCCGGCAAGGAACCCGGCGAAAGAGTGCGTTGATATGGCTCCTCGACGTTTCAAGTGGAATCTCAACAGTTAA
>JABIRP010000346.1 GCA_018699735.1 Rhodospirillaceae bacterium
CATCGGCGATCCCGAGAAACAGTTTCCGCATGATCACGCGTTTTACGTCGAGCCGAAACTTAATCATTTGGGCGGTTGGCAAAACCTGACCTGTGAACTTCACCTCTCCGACCGAAAGGGCCCGACCAGCGCCCGGTCCACCGAGCCAGCCGAGCATGAAGCCGAGCAGCTGCCAAAGGGCGTCCATGCCGAGGCACCCGGGCATAACCGGGTCGCCGTCAAAATGGCACTTAAAGAACCATAGGTCGGGTTTGATTTCGAACTCGGCCTCGACCTCGCCTTTGCCATTGGCACCGCCGGTTTCCGAGATTTTTGTGATCCGGTCGAACATCAGCATTGGTGGGAGTGGAAGCTGTGCGTTGCCGGGGCCAAAAAGTCGCCCATGTGCGCACTCGATCAGTTCTTCGAAGTTGAAGCTACTGCGATCTTTAAAACTCACGTTCTTGCCCCATCCCATTTGCTTTATGCGCGTCCGAATACACTCCACCCACATGCGGCCGAAATGCCAGATAAACCTAACGAGAATTGGAGCTGTACGCCAGCCCGAAGCGTCGTATTAGATCTCGGATTTTCTCTGGCATACTGGCATCGTTCGTCTGCCGGTACTTGACATTGATGGCGCATTACGCAGTCTCGATACAATGGTGCGTCGGTCATTGTACGGGCGCTCTGGGTGCAGGCGCCCTGGCTTTGCAGCCCACTTGGGCACGGAGACTTGGGGCACGGAGACTTTCGCATGGTAATGATCAACGACAATGGAATGTCGGCGAAGCTAAAGGCCGTAGGGCTCCGCCCGACGCGCCAACGCATTGCTCTTGCCGAGATCCTGTTTGGCCGTGGTGATCAGCCCTTGGGAGATCAGCACTTGGGCGATCAACATGTGAGCGATCGACATGTGACAGCAGAGCAATTGCACGGTGAAGCGATTGGGCGTGATGTCGCTGTCTCTCTGGCCACCGTCTACAACACATTGCATCAATTCACCGGACAGGGCCTGTTGCGCGAGGTGGTGGTCGATTCCGGTCGGTCGTATTTCGACACTAATGTTGATGCGCATCACCATTTCTTCGATCCCAGTCGAGGCGAACTGGTCGACATCAATCGGGATGCGATTCCTCTCGGCGATCTGCCGCCGCCGCCTGAAGGGATGGTCGTCGATAGCGTCGATATTGTGGTTCGCTTAAAGCCCACGGGTCGCTGAGCGCCGCGCTTAGATTTTTTGTCGAACTGCCGGCTTCGTAATTTAGAATAATTCTAAATTGCTTGACGAACCATACCGACTTTTCTATAACCAAGTTGTCGCCGAAGGACCGGAGAGTGGCCATGCGTCAAACTGGCGCGTCGGTCGACGATTGGGGCTCATGCGGCGTTGCGGATCAACAGAACCGAATTTGTGGAGAACGGATATGCCTGGCTTGAAAGGCACTAAGACGGAACAGAATTTGAAGGACGCCTTCGCGGGTGAGTCGCAGGCGAACCGGCGGTATCTCTATTTCGCTCAGAAGGCGGATATTGAAGGCTACAACGACGTTGCTGTGGTCTTCCGCTCGACCGCGGAAGGCGAGACAGGCCACGCGCACGGCCATCTTGAGTTTCTCGAGGAAACCGGCGATCCGGCGACCGGAGAGCCCATTGGCCCGACCGACAAGAACCTCAAGGCGGCGATCGCTGGCGAAACCCACGAGTACACCGACATGTACCCGGGTATGGCGCGTTCGGCCCGCGATGAAGGGTTTGAAGAGATTGCCGATTGGTTCGAGACCCTGGCAAAGGCAGAAAAGAGCCACGCCGGTCGGTTCCAGAAAGCCCTGGATACCATGGACTAAACAACCCGAGAGGACGTTATGAGCCTCTTGTGTTGATCTGTTGCGGAGCCGTCGGCGAAGGGATTTTCGCCGACGGCCCACCGTTCTATCGCGGGGCTGATAATTTCCTTTGTTTGGAGTGTGAGGCATGAGCGAAGGCAGCCTGGAAGCACCAACGCGCCATCCGGTCGCATGGCGTGACCCGGATTTTTATGACGAGGAAAAACTAGACGCGGAAGCGCGGCGGATTTTCGATATTTGTCACGGCTGCCGCCGGTGTTTCAACCTCTGTGACAGTTTTCCAAAGCTCTTCGACTTGATCGACGACTCGGAGTCCGGTGAACTCGATACAGTCGACAGCAGCGAGTTCAAGCCGGTTGTGGACGGTTGCACGCTTTGCGACATGTGCTTTTTGACCAAGTGCCCATATGTGCCGCCGCACGAGTTCAATCTTGATTTCCCGCATCTGATGCTGCGCTACCGCGCGATCGAACATCGCAAGGGCGAGGTTGGTTTTGCGGCGCGCCAAATGACCGAAACCGACCGGAATGGCCGCATGGCGAGTATTGCGCCGAGCCTAGTCAATTGGGCCTCTGGCCGAGGGAATTCGCTGACCCGACCGGCTCTGGAAACATTGGCCGACATTCACCGCGATGCCTATCTGCCGAAATTTCATTCCCCTACGTTTGCGGCCCGATCGAAAACCGAGATCCCAGATGTGAATTCGAATGCGCCGGCGTTCGGCCGCGAGGCCGTGATCTACGCGACATGCTTTGCCAATTACAATGAGCCCCAAATTGGAACCGCAGCTAGGTCCATATTAGCGCACAACGGCGTTGCGACCGAGGTGGTGTATCCATCGTGTTGCGGCATGCCACAACTTGAGCAAGGCGACCTGGCGAGGGTGGCCGAGACTGCTGTCAAGGTCGCTGCCGAAATGCGCCCGTATGTCGACGCCGGCAAGGCTGTGATCGCATTGACCCCGTCCTGCGCCCTGATGCTGAAATTCGAATGGCCGTTGCTTGTGCCGGAAGACGATAACGTTAAGGCTTTGTCGTCTGCGGCCCGGGATATCGACGAGTATATTGTCGACATTGCCAAGACAGAGGGTCTTACGGAGGGGCTGCGGCCTCTTGATGGCGGTGTGGCATTGCACCTTCCCTGTCACAGCCGGGCGCAGAACATCGGTCAAAAATCGGCTGAGATGCTGCGGTTGATCCCAGATATCGAACTTACCGTGATAGAGCGCTGCTCAGGTCACGGCGGGTCCTGGGGCGTGACCAAAGAGAATTTCGAGACAGCCCTTAAAGTTGGCAAACCGGTGGCGCGCCAGGCTCGCCAGACAGAGCAGAAATACGTGGCGTCGGGATGCCCGCTTGCAGGCGCACATATCCTGCAAGGCATGGAACGGGTCGATGGCGAGGCGCTGGTGCCTGAAACCGCGAACCACCCAATCGAGATCCTGGCCAAGGCTTACGGGCTTTAGTGCTGGAGAGGACAATGAGATGAGCCGTACCGAAATTACCCCAACCGAGATCACGCGAGCTGACCTAATGTCGATGGCGGATTACGAGGCGATTCGGGCGACCAAGCGCCATGAACTCGTCAGTGTCAAGCGGCCGCGCCGGTTGCCCGTTGGGCCGGATGCGACGTTCTACTTCGAATGTTACGAGACCATGTGGTGGCAGATCCACGAAATGCTCTACATCGAGCGTGGTGGTGAAGCGCAGATCGGCGATGAACTCACGGCCTATAATCCGCTGATCCCTAAGGGCCGCGAGTTGGTTGCGACATTGATGTTTGAGATCGAAGACGCAGACCGCCGCGCACGGTTTCTCGATGGGCTTGGGGGCGTCGAGGAAACCTGTTTCATCAGTCTTGATGGCGAGGAAATCGCCGGAAACTCAGAAGAAGATGTGGATCGCACCAACGCGGCCGGGAAAGCGTCCTCCGTGCAGTTCCTGCACTTTCCGTTCACCGACGCTCAGGTCGAAAAATTTCGGGATCCGGCAATTCAGGTGATGCTCGGCATCAAGCACCCGAAATATGCGCATATGACCATCATGAGCCCAGACGCCCGTGCAGCGTTAGGCGCGGATTTCAGCTGAGCCCTAAACGGTCACCCGCGACCGGTTGTACGCACCGCCTGGGCGAAAGCGGTCGAGATAGCGTGGCAGGATGACCTCGCAAGCCGTGCCTTCAACACCCAAGTCCGCGAGCGTGAGCGCGCCTTCGGAAACCACGTTGTCCTGGCCAAGCAAGGCGATCTGATCACGGGTCAGCGGCGGGTGCGGAAGAAACTCTAGGAAAAACGCTTCAAACGAGGCGAACCATGCCGGAATTGAGACCAGAGCCCGGTCTCGTTTGGCGTGCGCGTTGACAAGATGCATCAGCTCGCGGAAATCGAACACTTCCGGTCCACCGAGTTCATACGTTTTTCCTGCGCTTGCCGGTGTCGAGAGGGCGTTCATCATCGCGCACGCGACATCGTCAACATAAACCGGTTGGAACCGGCTTCGGCCGCCACCGATAACTGGCAGCACCGGTGAAATCGCGGCCATGGCGCCAAATCGGTTGAAGAAACTGTCGTCCGGTCCGAAGACCACACTGGGCCTGACAATCGTTGCGCCCGGAAACTCCGCCTGCACCGCCTCTTCGCCAGCCGCCTTGGTTCGGGCGTAGGACGAGGCTGATCCGGCGCTGGCGCCAAGGGCGGAGACCTGGATGAAACGTCCGACCCCGGCTTTGGCCGATGCGCGCGCCGCCGTTGCCGCGCCTGATACATGGGCGGAAGAAAATGTGTTTGCGCCGGATGGAAACAAAATCCCGACGAGGTTGATGACCGCATCGCATCCTTGGACCAGATCCAGGACGCCGGTGCCGTCCACCAGGTCGACCCGCATGGGGGTCACCTGACCGACCGCGCCCATCGTCCGCAAAAATTTTGCCGCTTCGGCATTCCGTGCACCGGCTTTAACCCTGGCCCCAGCCAGCGCCAAGTCGCGAACCAGGCTGCGGCCAACAAATCCGGACCCGCCGATTACCCCAATCGTCTTGCCTTGCATGGCGCTCTGACCCTCTTGACGCGTTGTTGGACATCTCGTGTCCGAAGTCTAAGCGTTATAACACAGCCCCGAGC
>JABIRP010000347.1 GCA_018699735.1 Rhodospirillaceae bacterium
CCCGCCGATCGGGATCATCGCGGCCACCAGCCATGAAAGCAAACTCGCGGTCATACCGGCAGACCCCGCAGATAAGCCCTGCTCTAAAAGCAGGCTCGGGGCATAGCTGGAAAAAATCACATATCCCCCGGTTGCCATCAAAGGCCACGCCAGCCCGCAGACAGACACCAGCATGAATTCGCGGCGGCTTAAGTTCCAGAAAGGAGCATCAGTTTTTTCGGGCGCGGCCGCTGACCCCATCGGCAAGAGAACGACCACGGCAGCCGCCACGGCAGGCATTACGGCGGTCGCAATGATCCCGAGACGCCATCCAGATAGATCTCCCAGAATTGGCAAAAGCGAGACACCGAACGCTATGCCAAGCGGCCAGGCGAGCCCAAGGAAACTCATTGCCGTCGCGATTTCCCGGCCGACGAACCGATCGGCGACGACTTTCGCGGCCGTAACCGAGGTAAAAACGGCGCCCAAGCCCGCAACCATGCGCCCGAGAATGGCAACGGAAACCGTCTCGCTCAAGGCTACGATCAATCCGCCAACCGAAAGCGCTGCCAGCCCCGCCAACAATATCCTGCGGTCGCCAAAGCGGGCCGCGATCATTCCGCTGGGCAAGGACAGGAAGATGCCGGTGAGCATGAAGATGCCAAGAAGCACACCGATTTCCGCGTGATCCGCGCCCAGGTCGGCCCGAAAATCTGACATCAAAGCTGCAATTGCAATGAACTGGAAGCCGACGCCAAGGCGCGCTACGACGAGTACTGCCAAAACTGCCCAGCGGCTGACAGAAGTCGGTGTTGCGGGTTGGCCGGGCGTGTTCGCGAGTTCTGGCAGAATTACAGCCTCCTGATACGACGCTACCCTGTCGGGCGCTCGCTTGGAAGTCACCCACCGATGGCGAATGGAGAGGCAAGATGTATCCCGACAATATCGGTATTGGTTAAGCCTGCCGGATAGTTTAGGCATGAGCGTCCAGCCGCCAACTTGCATGATTTCCAAGCGGCACCAGTCACAAGGGTCCACGCCATGTCACAGAACCAAAACGAGTTTGGCCAACCAATTGGGGCGTTCCTGCCCGACTGGCAACCAGTACCCCGCCCGCCCCGGACACCGATTGATGGCCGGTTCTGCCGTATCGAGGCGCTTGACCCAGATCGCCACGCCGCCGATTTATTCGCGGCATTTTCCGACGATCCGGACGGCCGGGCCTGGACCTACATGGCGGTCGGGCCCTTCGCATCAGAGGCGGATTTGCGGTCCTGGATGGAACCGGCGGCTAAGGCCGAGGACCCGCTGTTTTACGCTTTGATCGACACCGAAAGCGGCAAGGCGGTTGGCCAGGCAAGCTTTCTGCGTATCGAGCCGGCGCATGGCGTGATCGAGGTCGGCAACATCGCCTTCTCACCACGCCTGCAACGGACCCCGATCGCGACCGAGGCGATGTATCTGATGATGTGTCGGGTCTTCGATGAACTGGGCTATCGGCGATACGAATGGAAATGCGACTCGTGCAACGCCGCCTCGCGCCGCGCCGCCGAGCGGTTTGGGTTCACCTATGACGGACTGTTCGAACAAGCCGTCATCTACAAGGGCCGCAATCGGGATACGACCTGGTACTCGATCCTCGACAAGGATTGGCCAGCACTGAAGCAAGCTTATGAGGCCTGGCTCAATCCGGTGAATTTCGATGCTGAGGGTCAGCAGAAACAAAAGCTGTCGGTGATGATTGCTAAATACAAAGGCTAATCAGATCGCTCGGCTTGCCGGGCATTCACCGCGCCCAAACCAACTCCCATTCCAAGGAAACAGCCTATGCCAACCTCCTTCCGCGATGCCGAGCGCTCAGATTTCGATCAGTGGCTTACTTTGTGGGCGGGCTACAACGCGTTTTACAAGCGCATAGGGCCGACCGCAGTTTCGCGCGAGACGACAGAGCGAACCTGGAACCGGTTCTTCGACCACTATGAGCCAATGCATTGCTGTGTTGCCGAGGACGGCGGCACCCTTCTCGGTCTGGTTCATTTCATCTATCACCGCAACACCACGATGCATGGACCGACCTGCTACCTGCAGGACTTATTCACCAATCAGCAAGCCCGCGGGCAAGGCATCGGTACCGGGTTGATCGAGGCGGTCTATGAACGGGCGGCGAGCGTCGGCGCTGAGAGGGTCTACTGGCATACCCAGGAAGACAACGCGACAGCGCGGCGGGTGTACGACGCAGTGGCCCGAAAGTCCGGGTTTATCGTTTATCAGCACAGCTTGGGGTAAGACCTTCGAGGCGCCGAATATCCCTCACTCACGTTTGCAGGTATAGGGCCAGATCAGCTTTGTGTTGGCCGGGATGGTTTCGCCGCCTTCCAACAGCACCGGGATCGCAACCCCCTTCTCCACCGCCGGAAGTGCTTTCAAGGAGGCGCTGTCGAGCGGAAGCTTCTGGCGATACATTCCCAACGGGTCCATCCAATAGCCATCCACCGGCATGATCTTGTCTCGGTGTTCGGAGAACCGATTGCTGTCACTATAGAAGATGCCGAAGTGGATTGCGGGCCGGCGCCTTTCGCTTTGCATTCCGGTTCTCGGATTGATGCCAGTATTTCCCGTTGGCCCCAGCACCTGGCCCATGCGCACACGCTGGCCCACCTGTAGCCGGGGCATTTCCTGAAAGTGAGTGTATTGGCTAAACAGCCAGTAAGGCAGCCCGGTATCTTCCGGCGCATGACGCATGACCACTTCGATGCCGCGCGGTGTTCGCTCACCCATATACATGGCGATAACGGTGCCGTCGGCGAAAGCGATCATTGGCGTGCCCCACGGCGCCGGCATGTCGATCCCGCCGTGATATGCCTCGCGCGGCCGCTTGTGGGTGTATGAAATAGCGTAGGCCTCGTCGATACCCCGACACTCGATGCCGCCTGGGAACACTGGGAACAAACCGGTCTCAAAGAGGCCACGCTCAATTGCCGGTTTCATGCTGCAGGTGCGCCCGCGTCCAAGCGCACAGCGCATGTATGTGTCAAAAATCTCTATCGAGACACGCCCCTCAATCTCATCCAGCACCACTGGCGAGGATGACGTCGGCACCCGCGTCTGGGCCGCCGCTGGTTTGGCGGGTGGGTCGAACCGGGCGCGCAACTCTTCAATGCTGAGATACCCGTCCTTGTCGGCGTCCAGGCGCTTGAACTTACTGGCTCCCTTGCGCCATTCGTCCCGCGCGATTCTCCCGTCACCATCTTGGTCATTCTTCTTCATCACCATGGACGCGCGGCCCTGCGCCATAACTGGCGCAACCGAGCCAAAGACCAAAGCAATAACCGTTAGAAATATGAGAGAAATCCAGAGGGGTCTCATGTCCGTCTCCTACTTGAGCTCCCCGACACTGACACCAACCCCCTGACCTTTAATCTAGCACAAAAAGCACCGATGCTAATGTCCCTGATAGCGACTCGGAATTCAGGTGTGATACTTTGGCCGGCGCTCATTCAGAAGTCCCACCAGCCTTCCGAGCAATACATTTAGGAGAGAGTTCGTGAGCAAGATCATGCCGGCTGAGGACGCCATTGCGCTGATCCAACCCGGCGACGTACTAGCCGTGTCTGGGTACGGGACAAACGGTGTGCCGGAAAAACTGCTGGCGGAACTCCAGGGCCGGTTCAAAGAAGCCGGCACGCCTGACGGTCTGACACTTGTGTTCGCTGGCGGCATCGGCGACGCCAAGGACCGGGGCCTAAACAGGCTCGGCCATGAGACGCTCCTGAAGCGCGTTATCGCAGGGCACTACGGGCTGATACCAGCGATTGAACGATTGGCTGTCGACAACAAGATCGAAGCGTACAATTTGCCCGAGGGCGTGATCACCCACCTCTACCGAGATATTGCGGCCGGTAAGCCTGGCACGCTCTCCAAAGTCGGTCTCGACACCTTCGTAGACCCTCGCATCGAGGGCGCGAAGGTCAATCAGGCGGCGGTCGAAGATATCGTCGAGTTGGTCACTCTGAATGGCGAGGAGACATTGTTCTTTAAGGGCTTCCCGATCGATGTGGCCTTCATTCGGGGCACCACTGCCGATCAGGCCGGCAACATCACGATGGAAAAGGAATCCTTGCGTCTGGAGACCCTCGCCATGGCGCTCGCCGCACGCAATTCCGGCGGCATCGTAATCTGCCAGGTCGAGCGAGTGGCGCAGGAGGACACCTTGGATGCCCGTCGCATCCGGATTCCCGGCATCCTGGTCGATTGCGTCGTGGTCGCCGAGCCCGAGTTTCACATGCAGACCTACAACAACCAGTACAACCCGGCACTATCCGGCGAATTGAAATTGCCACTTGAGAGCCTGCCATCGCTTGCCCTCGACGAACGCAAGGTGATCGCGCGGCGCGCAGCCATGGAACTGACACCCCAATCCGTCGTTAATCTGGGTCTCGGATTGCCGTCAATGATTGGCAACGTCACCAACGAGGAAAAGATCTTCGACCAGATCACACTGACCGTCGACCCGGGGGTATTCGGCGGGGTGCCGATGGGCGGTTACGATTTTGGTGCATCGATGAATTTTTGTGCAGCGATCGACCATCCCTACCAGTTCGATTTCATTGATGGTGGCGGGCTGGACAGCGCCTATCTTGGGTTCGCCGAATGTGACGGCGCCGGCAACATCAACGCCAGCCGGTTTTCCAATCGTGTGTCCGGCTGCGGTGGATTTATCAATATCACGCAAAACTCCAAGAAAGTTGTCTTCGTCGGTACCTTCACATCCGGTGGCCTGAAGACCGAGATCCGTGATGGCCGGCTGACCATCACCCAAGAGGGAAAACACCGTAAATTTGTGAACGAGATTGGCCAGGTTACCTTCTCCGGACCCAGGGCAGCAGCGCAAGGCCGACCAGTCCATTATGTGACTGAGCGTTGCGTGTTTACCTTGCGCCCGGACGGCCTAGAGCTAACCGAGGTCGCCCCTGGCATTGATATTCGCTCGCAAATTCTTGAGCTACTACCGTTCACCCCGATCCTTGACGATCCGATACCAATGTCAGCGGCGATTTTTCAACCCGAAGCGATGAATTTGCGCGAGACACTGCACGATATCGCCATTGATGAGCGCATCAGTTACGACCGCCAAACCAACACATTGTTTCTCAATTTCGCAGGTATGCGGGTCAAGACCCAGGAGGACCTGGATCGGATCAAAATCGCCGTCGACGAGACGCTCGAACCTCTAGGCAAGAGGGTCAACGCGATCGTCAATTACGACTCGTTCTGGACCGACCCAGACATCGCCGACAAATACCTGGATCTCGTTCGCTATGTTCAAGAACGTTACTATCTGAAGGTTTCCCGTTACACCACCAGCGGCTTTACGCGCATCAAGCTGAGCAAGGGGCTGAATGAGAGAAACGTCGCGCATGAGATGGTGCAGGACTTTGTTCAAGCTGAGGAAAATCTGCGATCAGACTGACAGTGGCCTGTACTCGGCTTAACCTGACCCGGCCCGTCATCCCGGATTGGCGCCCCCAAGATCGGCACGCCGCTGATATCAATTCCCGTCCGGAACCCAGCTCCGCTTCTCGCCGTCATACATCTCGCCCGGGTTACCCCAAACGGTCGTGCGCCACATAATGCGGTCGTAAGCCACGGCGTCGAACCAGGTTGCGGCATGGATCATGCTGCGGTTCTCATAGATCACCAGATCCCCCTCCTGCCAATCGTGCGCGTAGACGAATTCCGGTCGCGTATAGTGCGTCATCAACTCGTAGAGCAATTTAGCGCCGTCGCCATCCAGCCCAGGTTCCATCCCGACCAGGGGTCCGTCGACCCAATCCATCTGACCGCCTTCGCACAGATACAGCGCGCGCTGGCCGGTTACCGGATGGGCCCGGACCACCGGCTGTGCAAGCGAGCTTTCATGGGGTGCCAGGGGTCTCGGCGTCTCGCCCTCTTTGACCGCCTGCTCCGAGCGCCCGGTGCCAGGTTGAACATGCAGGCCTTCCAGGCGCTCCACGCGCTCCTTCATCTCTGGAGACAGGGCTTCATAGGCGGCGATACCATTAGCATAGCAAGTCTGACCCTGCCCCTTGGATGCCGTCATCATGGCATAGAAGAGGGAGATGTCCGGCGGTGGGCGTCGGTAACTCTGGTCCGTGTGCCAGCCACGGCGAAGCGGGAACTGGACCGGGATCGTACCATCTGCCGTCAACGGTGGATCGGGGCGCTCCGGTGGCATGCGGCTGCATGGCGGCGTGTTCGAGACGATCAGGATTTCCGGCACTTCCGTGTGAATGGCGTTTTTTCTGGTGAGGGTCTGGAGATAGTTTTCCACTTCCAACCCGAACAAACGGCTGAGACGGACCAGCAACTCCGGCTCTTGGTTGATCGCGTTCATGCCTGGAAGCAAGAGAAATCCTTGGGCTTGGGTGAGCGCACTCGGCAAGGCCTCGGAAGCCGCTTCCGCCACCGCAATCAGATCTCGAATACCGCTGCCCTCCGCGAGCCGAACGACGCTACCAAACGTCGCACCAGGAAGAGGTGAGATCTCAAATGCGCTATTTTTGCCTGCGTCGCTCATGACGCCTTACGGATCAAGAATGAAAAGTCACCATCGCCTTCCACCATCTCGATCAACTCGTGTCCCGAAGTATTGCAGAAATGCTGAAAATCCAGTGGCGATGCTGGATCGGTTGAAATCACCCGCAGACACTCTCCACTCGGCAGATCCTTTATCGCCTTCCGCGCCTTCAGCACTGGTAACGGACATTTCAGTCCGCTCGCATCTACTGTTTGAGGTGTCTCACTCATCGTCTCGTGCCTTCCAGTATCGCCCTGCACACGAAGGTCGCTGGCCGCGCATTGGCGACGGTGATCTGGCCCAAAATCCGGGCTATAGTTAGGACATGTCCGTGACCGAGCCCGCGAAAACCGCGTCCGATCGATGGCTAATTGCCCTCGTTCTGGCCGTTCTCCTGCTGTCGGCCGGCGCCATCGCCTTCACAATCGACCGTATCCAGGTAAGCCTACTTCAGCAAGATGCAATGGCCACCGCGCTGCGGTGGAACACCACAATCCTAGAAGAAATGCACGAGGTGGATGATGTATTCCATGGGCGCGGACTGTCGGAGGCCGACCGCTCGGTAATCAACCTCGCCTCGCAACTGGGCGATCTGCATGCCTATGCCGTGTTTGACGATACCGCCCGTGTGATAGCAGCCTCCGATCCGGCATTGGTTGGCCAAAAGAAGACCTCCGATTACTGGGACGACAAGCTGTTGCGCGGCAAGAGCCATGTAAATGTCGAATATCAAACCCCATCCAAAGCCGGGAGCGACCGATTGGTTCTCGCCGAAGCCTACGTCCCTGTCCTGCGCGGCGGGACTGTGATTGGTGCGTTCGAGATCTATCTCGACATGTCGCGTACCGCCGAAAGTTACGCGAGGATCGGGCGCTACGCCTCGGTTGCCTCAATCGCCCTGGTGGCCCTTGCCGGATTGATCGCCATCGTCCTGATTCGCCGAACGCTCCGTTATCGAGCCGAACGTGAGACCTTGTTGAGAGAGGCAAGACGCGTGGCTGAATCCGCAAACCAAGCCAAGTCCAGCTTCCTGGCTACGGTCAGCCATGAGATCCGAACTCCGATGAACGGCGTGCTCGGCGTGACCGAGTTGCTCGACCGATCCGAACTTTCTTCCGAGCAGGAAGAGATGGTGCGCCTAATCCGGGATTCCGCAAATTCGCTGATGCTCGTCATCAACGACGTGCTCGACCTCTCAAAAATTGAGGCCAATCGGCTGGATGTCATCCCTGAGCCCTTCGCCCTCGGCCAATTGTTGGAAGAAGTTCGCGGTGGGTTGGAGCCAGCCGCCAACGCCAAGGGGCTTGCCCTCGAAGTGTTGATGCCATCAGCACTTCCGGCGGCGGTGCTCGGCGACCGTCAACGGCTGCGCCAGATCTTGGTCAACCTGATCGGAAACGCGATCAAGTTCACTCAGGTCGGCCGAGTGGCGATAGAAGTTTCGACCGATCGTTCACTCAGCGGAGATTGGATTGAAATCACAGTAACTGACAGCGGTATCGGTATTCCTGCGGACCGGATCGACGCGCTTTTCCAGCCATTCACTCAGGCCGACCCTTCCACCACTCGGCTCTTCGGCGGGACGGGTTTGGGCTTGGCGATATGTCGACAGTTGGCCGATTTGATGGGCGGCTCGATCACGGTCACTAGTACCGAAAGCATCGGCAGCCGCTTCACTCTCCTGCTCCCGCTGCCCGCGACCGATGAGAGCGCAATAGAAGATACAGTGACCTCCATCAAGGTCACAGACCTCGATTTGACCATCCTAGTCGCCGAAGACAACCCGACCAATCGCTGGTTGATTGGACGGCAACTGGCGGACCTCGGCTGCAGAGCCACCATCGTCGAGGATGGTGAGCAAGCGCTCGAAGCTCTCCAGACAGGGCGTTTCGACATCCTCTTGACCGACTGGCATATGCCCCGGCGTGATGGCCTAGCGCTCGCCCACGCTGTTCGCGAAAGTGAGACGGCCGGGGCACAAAGACTGCCAGTGCTGTTGCTCACGGCGTCCGCGATGCCGGACGAACTATCGGTCTGCCGGGCTGCTGGTGCGGACGAGGTTCTGACCAAGCCCGTCGGACTAAGCCATCTGGCCGACGCCTTGGCGCGCTGGAGTGGGCGCGGTGAAAATGCCGCCCAAAAAGAAAACCGAATTGACCCGGCACCCCCTGTGACCAAAACCGAAGCAGTATTGGGAGCGGCTGACGGCACACAGCCAGTGCTCGACATAACCCAACTTGCTGAGATGTGCGGCGGCGACACGGACATGATCGAGCAGATGATATTCATGTTTCGCTCGCGCCTAGATGGCCAGCTTTCCGAGATCGAAGTTGCTTGCGCCGCTGGCGATTTGCCCGGCGTTCGAAAACATGCGCATTCGGTTAGTGGCGCCGCCCACTCGGCCGGTGCTACCCAACTTGGAACTCTGTTGAAACGGATCGAGCATGCGGCGGCCAACGAAGATGATGAGAGCACTGCAAACTTGATCGCAAAACTGCCGGGCTTTATCGATCAGTTGGACGGCGCGATTAGCGCGCGCGGCAAGGGATAGGACCCAATGGCAAGCAGTTCGAGTTATGAGGCCCTCACTGCCTTGGTCGTCGAGGACGACGAATTCACGCGCCAACTCGTGGCCCAGGCGCTTGGTGTCATCGGATTCGGCGCCGTTAGCCAAGCGGGCGATGGCGAGGCCGCGATCAAATCCTGCATGGATCGCCTGCCGGATATCATCTACTGCGATATTGAGATGGAACCGATGAACGGCATTGACTTCCTAAAGGCCTTACGCCGAACCAAGCTCGAACGGGTCCGGGAGATGCCAGTAATATTTCTGACTTCGCATGGAGAATCTGAAATCGTGCGTGAGGCGATGCAAGCCGGTGTTGATGCCTTCATTCTGAAACCACCGACATTGAAAAAACTCAAGGACAAGACGGACGCCCTTCTTGATAACTCTTGAAGCCAACGAGATTACTAACCGCAGCCTGCCAACCGCATTTACCGCGGTCACAATACCTATGAGCATCTGGACAAAACGTCCCGAACACCGAAAGAAGCCCCGAGATTCAGTGCTTTGGAGGTAAATACTTAGCTGTGGATAAGTTTCGTGACAGTGTCAGCGGTGCAGCAAGGACATAGTGACGTACTCCCAGGAACGATAAGGGAACATTTGACACATGAATTCATTCGGAAAGTAAATTGTACAAATTAGCTTTCATTCCGAAAGTCTGAATTTACCAACAATCCGTCCACATCTATTGATTTTCGGCACTATTCGGCCGCGTGGCGCTCTTTTCCGCCATGCACCGGCAATACCCGCTCGACAACCGGTGCCAAGGCCGGGCCATGATGCACCGCGCACGCGATCCGGGCAGTAGACAGTTGGTAAAGCACCGTCGCGAGCGTGTAGCTGTCGCCACTCCCGACCTCACCGCGACAGAGAACCGGGAGATCCTCGCCAGCTGTATCGAACAAGACCGAAAGCGGCTCGGCTGCAAGGTCGCCGACGACGGTCTCGGCACGGACCTGACGAGCTTCGGAGGACGGGGTCACCAGTTGCTTCAATCCGGCAAACTTCTCATGCACCAGATGATTGGCATGGGCCATCGGCGTGAGCGCCTCAACAACCGAGCACCCACTCGCTGGGGCTTCGACCGAGAACAACCGACCACTCGCCGCATCTCCTATATTGTGATGGAACCCGGCGGCACGATCGGTGCGTTCTAGGATCGCAAGCGCCGCTTCCAAGGACTGGGCCGATAAGACCGCACGCGAGACAATGTGCCGCGGCACGCCGACCGTCCGATCGCCTGGTCGTATGTGATTGATGGTTTGAACGATGCCGTGCTCATTGGCGCCAAACGCATGCCCGGGCAGCATACCTGGATAACAGAACGCCTCGAAAGCCGGCCCCTTCTCGGGACGGGCTCGAACCATAAAACAAAGCCCGGCGAACTCAGGGGCTCCGTCCTCATTATGCGCGATGGTCGCTGGATGGTCGTCGGTTGCCGGCAACAACAGACTGGTACAAGCATCGTCGACCGTGCTTTCCAAACCGTCGTTGTCGCCCCGACAATTCCAAATGAAGAGCGCCTCCTCGTCAACACCAGCCCCCTCGGCGATCCCGGCGATTTCTTCGAGATGCTCCGGGTATGAAGCGCGCGCCGCCGCACGCAATTCCGCCATACGGTCAGTGCCATGCCAGACCTGCAGGCGCTGGAATTGCGGCGTCGCCATCACCGCCTGATGAATTGCCTCAGCGCCCCGCTCACCGATTGCCCGGCCAATCGATCTTGGGTCGCCGGTTGCCTCAATGACGTCCATGTTCGTGTCTCCTACCTAAATTCCTGGCGAGCCTATCCGGTTTCCCGGCCGGCTAGAAGGGCTGCATCCGCCTTTGCGCGTTCGTTGATGAAATCAAGAACCACGCGAACGCGCTCCAGTCGCGAGATATCACGATGCACCAGCAGCCAGAGATCGACGGTTGGAATTATCTCATCCGGCAACACCCGCTCCAATCCACTGACCCCGAGGGTCGAGAGACACGGCACGACAGTGATGCCAAGCCCGGCCCGGGCAGCAGCCAGACGCGCGCTCGGCTGATTGGTCGCGAGCCCTGGTCGCGCTTCGGCCTGCTGCTGACGGAACCAGATCACCGGCGGCACTTCCGGGAAGTCATCAAGCCAGCCGATCAACTGATGCTCGACAAGCGCCTCGGCCGATGCCGGGCGCCCCGCCAGGTCGAGATACTCCGGTGAGGCATAAAGCCCGTAACCGAGTTCACCGATCCGTCGTTGGATTAAATCCCCCTGCTCGGGTCGCACCAGGCGGATCGCAACATCCGCCTCACGCCGCGAGAGGTTCAGCGAGCGATATTCGGTCACGGCATGAACCCTAATTCCAGGCTGGCGAGCCCGCAGAATAGGCAAGTTTCGAACTAGGAATGAGACCGCCAGCGTTTCCGTCGCGGTTACCGTGACCGTTCCCTCAAGGCCTCGGTCTTCGGCATCAAACCCGCGCTCCAAAGCAAACACCTCGGTCTCGATCACGCGCGCCCGGTCCAACAGCTTTTCACCCGCAACTGTCAGCGCATACCCATCCTTGCGACGATCGAACAGCCGGGCACCGAGATGCGCTTCCAGTGAGTCGACGTGGCGACCACATGTTGCCGGGTTGACCTTGAGCGCACGCGCGGCACCAGAAAGGCTGCCTGCCGCTGAAACCGCAACGAAATATCGGAGGTCATCCCAATCCATTGGATCATCCATTTTTGCAATATTATATCCAAATTACTTTTTTGCTTTGCAAAATTCAATGGTCGAGCACCCATTTCCCAGGCCGTTTTCCAACTTACCTGCCTAGACAACCCGGCACCGCCCCGGTCAAAATAGACCTCTCGCTGGGGCGATCCTCGTTCTGGCCTTTTCCGATGGATCCACCCGAAACATGACCGACAAACCCTCCCGCCTGAGTACGACCATCGATTTCGCTGCCGAAGGCAAGCAGTGCGATTTCGTGCGTATCCCACATTCCGTTCACCGATCGGCTTATGGCTGGCTGCCGATGCCGATTTGCTGCATCAAGAACGGCGATGGCCCGACTGTCCTCCTAACGTCTGGCACGCACGGCGACGAGTACGAAGGTCAGGTGGCCTTGACCCGATTAATCCGCGAAGTGGAGCCGGACCATATCAAAGGCCGGCTAATTATCTCGCCGATGACCAACTACCCGTCTGCCAAGGCGGGCCTGCGGACCTCGCCAATAGACGACCTGAACCTGAACCGGGTCTATCCGGGCGATCCCGATGGCACGGTAACATTGGCAATCGCTCACTACGTCGAGACCGTCCTGATGGAGATGTCGGACTATGTGATGGATCTGCACTCTGGTGGCTCCTCACTCATGTATTTGGCGTCTTCCATCGTGCCGATCGGCGACGGCGGAGCAGATTATCAAAAGCGACTGGAGCTTGCCGGCGCCTTCGGTGCGCCGATCTCTTTCGTCATGCCGGGCGGGGCTGCGACAGGCACCAGCTCGTCAGGCGCCGCCAGAAAAGGCTTGATTGGCATCGGAACCGAAATGGGTGGTAGCGGTACCGTCACACCTGATTGTCTGGCGATCTGCGAAGATGGTGTGCGCCGGGCACTCGGCCACCTGGGTGTCTTGACCCAGGGCATTCCCGACGCGCCCGCAACGCCATCGCGCATCCTGCGGGCGCCAGATTTCACCTACTACGCCTATGCCAGCGAGGATGGGCTGTACGAGCCGCTAGTCGAGCTTGGTGACGAGGTTGAAGCCGGTCAACCGGCGGCCCTGATCCATTACCCGGAGACGCCCTGGCGCGAGCCGGCGCAAGTCAACTTCGAACAAGCAGGTCTCGTCGTCTGCAAGCGGATCCCCGGTCGCACGGAACGCGGGGACTGCTTGTTCCACCTCGGCCGTGACGTCGATCCAAACAGCCTGGAATAGCGAACGTGAAGACCTGACGCTCCCCGGAAACCGCACCGCGGTTATCCGGGGCCTTGCGGGGATATTGTGCGTAACCTGGATCGAGATCCCGGCTCTCGCAAACACTCGACCGGGAAACGGGTTTTAAGTAGATGAGCTGAATCGAAAAGGAGCCACCATGCTACCCCTGACCGGCTACACAGATCGTCTTTCCGCGACATCGGGCGGACGTATCGCTTTCAAGATCTCCAGCACTTTTAAAACCGACTACACGGTGGATGTCATTCGCATCCGCCATGGTGATCCGAACCCCGCCGGTCCCGGGTTGCGTTATATCGATGTACCGGAGTTCGGCTCCCGCACCCAGCCATCGCGCTTCCAGGAAACTCATCTGGGATCTTACGCGACGATTCCGGCGCATCCTGCCATCGCCGGGCTTGAGAGCTTCACCGTCGGTGCCGTAATCTGGCCGACCCTTCCGAACCAGGGCGACCAGGCAATTCTGGCCAATCTATCCCTGGATGGCACGGCCGGTTTCGCACTCGAGATAGGGCCCGAAGGCGCTGTCGTCCGGCTGGCATGCGATGAGCCTAACCCCATCCGCCTCGCAACCGGCCGGTGTTTTCGCACGCGATCATGGTATCGGATTTGGGCTAGTTTTGACGCCACCACCGGTCGCCTAGAAGTGGGCCAAGAACCGCTGTCGCCGGCCGAACTTACGGATGATACCGGCACCGCCGAGGCA
>JABIRP010000348.1 GCA_018699735.1 Rhodospirillaceae bacterium
GTCCTGCAGGCCGGCTATATGATCGAAGATCGGCTGTTGCGGGCCGCCATGGTTGGTGTCTCCAAGGGCGGCGGCGGATCTGGCGAGAGCGTCGACACGACGGCTTGATCCGGTCAATTCGACGCCGATTATTCGATGCTCGCTTTCCCGGGCAATCAGATTACGCCACCAAACTCTCGTCTTTCGGATCATGCGATTTGTAACGAGATTTCGCGAGGTCTGGGGTGCGCACAGCATAGCAATAGACACAGCCGTGTGGGCAGGTGTCGTAGGCGCCAATGTCGCGGCTTTCGGCACAAAGGCAGCCCTCACGGTTTCCTTTGGTCTTGGCCGAGATCGGTTGACCGGCGATATCGCTGAGACGCTCGACATCAATGCAGCGGGCCGGGGTCAGTGGCGAGACGAGAAGGCCGGATTGGGCGCAGAGGGTTGGCCGTAGCTTGTGACCTCGAGCGATATCAGCTAATCGGGTCAGCAGCGCGGTTTTCTGCTCATCGTTTGGATCACGCCATTCAAAGCCGTGCTTTTGCGCCGCGCGATCAAGGTTCGTTCGGCTTTTTCGGTAGATATGCGCGAAGGAGAACACCACCTCGTCGACCAGGCCGGATAATTGGCTGGCGACGCGCTCGAACTGTTCTGGGTGCCATTCTTTGTTGGTCTGGTCCGTGATTAGGACCGGGTCGTAACGCCACACCACGGCGCGCGGGCCATATAGGCCAGCTAATGCGTGGATCTGTTCGATCGCCCGGTTGGTGTCGACAACCGAGTTCTCCAGCACGCGCGGATAGCCGGTGATCGTAAATTGCACGGTGAAGGGGGTGCCGGCAGCGGCAATCTCGTCCAGTGTTGCCATGAAGGGGCCAGCGTTTCGGGTCCAGAAGACGAACCCATCGACCGCCTCGCGACGAAGGTCGACCCGGTGGAGTTGACCGCCATAGGGATTGCGTACCAGCGCGTAACCAGCCTTGAGACGGTGGCGGAACCAGTCCGTATAAAAGGCTGGAATGTCGGTTCGATAGCTTGCCGATACGATCATGATTCGTATGATGCTGTCGCTTGGCCAGGTTTGTCGAGGCCGCTTGGCCAGGGTTGTTGAGGCCGCTTGGCCAAGGTTGTCGAGGCGAGGTTTGGTAGAAACCGCACCCCTGAGCGCTTGCAGGGTCGACCGACGGCTCCTATATAGCGTTTGAACTGATATCCTATCCTATTGGGCCATCCTAATGGGCCACCCTAAGGGGGATGACCCCGGTGCTTCGGCGAAGGTCGGGGTCGTCTGCTGCGAAAAAGAGGGACAGATGAGCAAAGTAATCGGTATCGATCTTGGTACGACCAACTCTTGTATTGCATTCATGGATGGCGGAGACGCGAAAGTCATCGAGAATGCCGAGGGTGGCCGTACAACACCATCCATGATCGCGTTCACCGAAAGTGGCGAACGACTGGCGGGCCAGGGAGCCAAGCGCCAAGCGGTCACCAATCCAGAAAGCACGCTCTACGCGATCAAGCGCCTCATCGGACGACGTCATGGTGATGACGCGGCGAAGAAGTTCGGCGATATGGTGCCCTTTAATGTTGTGCCCGGTGACAACGGTGATGCCTGGGTTGAGGCACGCGACGAGAAGTACAGCCCGAGCCAGGTTTCGAGCTTCATCCTTCGCAAGTTGAAGGAGGACGCCGAGGCGTTTCTCGGAGATACCGTCTCTCAGGCGGTGATCACCGTTCCGGCCTATTTCAACGATGCCCAGCGCCAGGCAACCAAAGATGCCGGCAAGATCGCCGGGCTCGATGTGCTTCGCATCATCAACGAGCCGACGGCGGCGGCGCTCGCTTACGGGTTGGAGAAGAAAGAGTCCGGTATCATCGCGGTTTACGATCTCGGTGGCGGAACTTTCGACATCTCGGTTCTCGAAATCGGCGACGGTGTATTCGAGGTCAAATCGACCAACGGTGACACCTTGCTTGGTGGTGAGGACTTCGATCAGCGGGTAATCGACTACCTAGCCGATGAGTTCAAGAAAGAGAACGCAATCGACCTGCGCAACGACAAGCTTGCCTTGCAACGCCTGAAAGAGGCGGCCGAGAAGGCTAAGATCGAGCTATCGAGCTCGATGCAGACAGAAGTAAACCTGCCGTTCATCACGGCCGATCAAGCGGGCCCCAAGCATCTCAACATCAAGCTGACGCGGGCGAAACTCGAGGCCTTGGTCGACGACTTGGTGCAACGCACGATCGACCCCTGCAAGGCGGCGCTCAAGGATGCGGGCGTAACCGCAGGCGAGATCGACGAGGTTATCCTGGTCGGCGGTATGATCCGCATGCCGAAGATCATGGAGACCGTGAAGACCTTCTTCGGGCGTGAGCCGCATCGCGGTGTCAACCCGGACGAGGTGGTGGCAACCGGTGCCGCGATCCAGGCTGGCGTGCTAAAGGGCGACGTCAAAGACGTGCTGCTGCTCGACGTGACGCCCTTGTCGCTCGGCATCGAGACTCTGGGCGGTGTGTTTACGCGCCTGATCGACCGCAATACCACGATCCCGACCAAGAAGAGCCAAACCTTCTCCACTGCCGAAGACAGCCAGACGGCGGTGACAATCCGGGTCTTCCAGGGTGAACGCGAGATGGCGGCCGACAACAAGGTCCTTGGTCAATTTGATCTGGTCGGTATTCCGACCGCGCCGCGGGGCGTGCCGCAGATCGAGGTCACCTTCGATATTGACGCCAACGGCATCGTGCATGTCTCGGCCAAGGACAAGGCGACCGGCAAGGAACAGCAAATCCGGATCCAGGCCTCTGGCGGTTTGTCTGACGGGGACATCGAACAGATGATCCAGGATGCAGAGTCTCACTCTGACGAGGACAAGAAGCGCCGCGAGTTGGTCGAGACCCGCAATCAGGCGGATGCCGCCGTCCATAGCACCGAAAAGATGCTAGCCGAGCATGGCGAGAAGATCGCCGAGAGTGATCGCAAGGAAATCGACGACGCCATTACCGACGTTAGGTCGGCGATGGAGGGCGAAGACGGGGAGGCCATCAAGGAGAAGATGGAGAAGCTCCAACAGGTCTCCATGCGGCTCGGCGAAGCCATGTATCAGGCCCAGCAAGCTGAGGCGGGTGCTGAGGGCGAGGCTCCAGATGGCGGTGACCCGACACAAGACACCGCTGGTGAGGATACCGCGGATGATGTGGTCGACGCCGACTTCGAGGAAGTCGACGACCAGGATGAGAACCGCGATAAATCGGCCTAAATTCGACCGAGTGAAGACAATGATGACCGCCCAACCCGACACACGTGGTGTCCTGGTTGGGCGGTTGTTCTTTTTCGGGATGTCTTTGTTTTGCGGAACCAGGGCGGAATTCAGGTAGTGGGGCGGTAATCGGCGATGGCCAAGCGAGACTATTACGAGGTTCTGGGTGTTGAGCGTCAGGCGACGGACGGCGAGATGAAGTCGGCCTACCGCAAGCTCGCCATGCAATTTCACCCCGACCGTAATCATGACGATCCTGAAGCTGAGAAAAAATTCAAAGAACTCAATGAGGCCTATGACGTCCTGAAGGACGAGCAGCGCCGGGCTGCCTATGATCGGTTCGGACATGCTGCCTTTGAGAATGGTGGGCCTGGTGCCGGTGGCGGCGGGTTTGAAGGGTTCGGTGGTATGGGTGGGTTCGCCGATATCTTCGAAGACCTGTTTGGCGGCTCTGGTGGACGCCGCAGCGGCGGTGGTGCCGACTTGCGCTACAATCTCTCGATAACGCTTGAAGAGGCGTTCCAGGGCAAGCAGGCCGAGCTTCGTATCCCGACCTCGATTTCCTGCGAGGCCTGCGACGGTAGCGGCGCCGAGAAGGGGTCTCAACCGACCACATGCGCGTCCTGTCAGGGCCACGGAAAAGTCCGGGCGCAACAAGGCTTCTTCACCATTGAGCGGACCTGCCCGAGTTGTGGTGGCGCCGGTCAGACGATCGAGAACCCGTGCCGTGAATGCCGGGGTGCCGGACGTCAGCAGAAAGAAAAGACCCTATCGGTCAACATCCCGGCAGGTGTCGAGGATGGCACCCGCATTCGATTGGCCAATGAGGGCGAAGCCGGCATGCGCGGCGCGCCGTCCGGTGATCTATACTTATTCTTGTCGATGGAACCGCACCCGATCTTCCAACGCGACGGTGCGGACGTCTATTGTCGTCTGCCATTGCCGATGACCACTGCCACGCTTGGCGGGCAGATCGAAGTTCCGACGGTCGAGGGCGGCCGAGCGCGTATTACCATCCAACCAGGCACCCAAACGGGCAAGCAATTTCGTCTCCGTGGCAAGGGCATGTCGATCCTTCGCAGCCCCTCGAGAGGCGATCTTTACGTTGAAGCGATGGTCGAGACACCGGTCAGCCTTACCAAGCGCCAAAAGGAACTACTGACCGAATTCACCGAATATGAGAGCGAGGAAACCAGCCCGCAATCGACCGGATTCTTCGAACGCGTGAAGGATCTTTGGGGCGAATTCCGTGAAGAACGGTAGTGTTGCAGAAATATCACTTCAATTTTAGAACTACCCTGTATCGAACTTGAAGTGTGAGCACTACTGAATATTTAACCAATTGATATTATTGCTTATATCGATCAATTGCTGTGGCAATCACGCGACCCTCATGTTGTAGAAATTCGATGGCTGCTCGCCTTATTGCCAGTGCATAACGCAGGGTGAAGCGTTGACCTTCGTTCATTTCGGAGATCGGCAATCGGTTAAGATCGCCTTGCTCGCCACGTAGTGCTGCGAGCCGCGAGTCGATCAGCCGCTGGACGTCATTGCTGTCCAGATGTTCGGCAAAAAACATCTTGGCGAGGAAATCTGATCGCGATCGCTCGGTCTCGCGGCCATCGCGTAGTGCGGCGAGCAGCGCCTCGGCTCCAGAGGACGTGAGACGATAGGTTCGTCGCTCCAAAGGGCCGTCGCCGCCGGCGACGCAGACAATGTGATCCCGGGCCAGTAGTGCCCCGAGTGCGGGATAGAGTGCACCAGTACTGATCCGTGCGAAATGCCCGAACCAGTCCGAAATTCGCTTGCGGGTTTCATATCCGCTGGCATCTCCATAGCTGAGTGCCGCGAGGCATAATGTACGAGCATCCATAAATCATTCGCTAATTATTTTTGATAGGTTAAACTGAATAATATCATAAATTAAAATAGTTATGGGATTAAATTGTTTGACTTGCCGGCAGAGTTATAAATATGCGACGGTCGCCCAGATGTGCTGCGGCTTAGGTAGCGAGACGGGTTCCGGCGGAAAATTTAGAGAAATTAGAGCGAAAAACGAGGGAAGGGGTGCGACATGACGGGCTTGGCGATAGGAGTCATGGGCGTTGGCGGTCGAATGGGTGGAATGGTCGTCCGCCAAGTGGGCGCGACAGAGGGATGTGCGATCGTCGCCGGCGGCGAACATCCAGATAGTTCCGCTCTCGAAACGGATATTGGTACCCTCGCCGGGCTGCCGCCGCTGGGTGTTGTCGCGACTGCCGACCGAAAAGCTGTTTTCGCAGCCTCCGATGTCGTAGTCGATTTCACCTTGCCTGAGTCCACGGTCGCAAACGCAGCCGAAGCAAACGCCTCCGGCACGGCTATGGTGATCGGAACCACCGGGCTCTCAAACGAACAGGAAGAACAACTACGCGCAGCGGCGAAGACGGCTCCGATCGTTTATGCCCCCAATATGAGCTTGGGCGTAAACCTGCTTTTCGCTCTGGTGAAACGGGTGGCGGCCACTTTGGACGAAGATTTCGATATCGAGGTTGTGGAAATGCATCATAACCGAAAAGTCGACGCACCCTCCGGCACCGCTCTTGGTCTTGGTCGGGCCGCCGCAGCGGGTCGGTCGGTCCCATTCGACGATGTTGCTGTGTTATCCCGCGAAGGCCATACCGGCGCTCGTACCCGGGGCGAAATCGGATTTGCCACCCTGCGCGGCGGTGACGTCGTCGGTGACCATACCGTGGTATTTGCCGGCCCGGGGGAACGTATCGAACTGACGCATAAAGCGGCTGGAAGAGAGCTGTTCGCCTCTGGTGCGGTCCGTGCCGCCCTCTGGACCCCGGGTCGCGCGCCCGGGCTCTACAGCATGGCCGATGTGCTGGGTCTGGATTAGAGCAGGTTTGGGGCCGAGCGCGCTCTGACTAGGGCCTCCCGCAAGACATCCGCGAGGTCCTGTTTTTCTTCCGGACCCAAGAATTTACCAAGCTCGACCGAGCGGCCGTGCGAGCGCAGTTTCAGCCGAGTGTCTCTTGAGGATGGATCCTCGATCACTACCGAGACCCAGTACGGTTGCAGCACTGCCCGGCGAACCTTGCCATGTCGGTCGACCTTGACCACTTCCATGGAAGCGCCGCTGATACGAACCGTTTCGTAAACCCGAGCGTCGCGATAGTTCAGGCGGAAAGCGACGTAAATCAGAACTACATCAAGGCCGAGGAACCCCATGACTGGCCAGGCTCCGACGGCCATGAAGACCCCTCCGACGATCATGCTGACCCCGACAATAGCGATCATTAGGATCGCAAACCCTTTGGGGCCAAGACTGCGATGGGGGTAGACCACGATATCCAGCACGGGAGTTTCTGGGTCCACCTGATCCATGACCGGTTGGTTTTCAATCCTGTCCATGCAGCCAAGAATAATGACGGACCCTGCGGCGGTAAAGTCTCGCCCGTTCACTGAATGCGCGGTAAGAGAGATCTATGAGCAAACGCATGACCCTTGCCGACACCGACCTCTTCTTCGCTCGATTGTCCGAGCGCGACCCGGAACCGATCGGTGAACTCGATTACATCAACTCCTACACGTTGTTGGTTGCCGTTGTGCTATCGGCTCAGGCGACGGACGTCGGTGTTAATAAGGCGACCGGCCCGCTCTTCGCTGTGGTCGATACGCCCGAGAAAATGGTGGCACTCGGCGAGGAAGGATTGAAGAGCTATATCCGCACCATTGGCCTCTTCAATTCGAAGGCCAAGAACGTCATCGAATTGTCACGGCGCCTGATTGCTGAGCATGACAGCGAGGTGCCCCGGGACCGCGAAACCTTGGAAACCTTGCCTGGTGTTGGCCGCAAGACCGCGAACGTGGTTCTCAACATAGCCTTTGGGGTGCCGACAATCGCGGTCGACACCCATCTCTTCCGGGTTTCAAATCGAACCGGGATGGCGCCGGGGAAAACCCCTCTTGCCGTTGAATTGGGGTTGGAGAAACGAATACCCGCCCATTGGAAACGCCACGCTCACCATTGGCTCATTCTGCATGGCAGATATATCTGCAAGGCCCGCAAACCAGACTGCCCGAACTGTCCGGTGGTCGATCTCTGTCGCTACAAGGCAAAAGAGACGTAATTACCCTTGCTTTGCCGCCCTGGTGCGCACGAGAAGCCGTTCAAAACAACCCTGTCCCGAGATTTTTGCATCAGAAGCAGACCGGAACTCGTAATGCGTAACTTTGTATTCGGTCGGTTTCGGGTAGAGGAAAAGGTCGAGGATGCAGCCCTCGTCGCGGTATTGCCAAACCCGAACGGAGCGATCTCGTCGCTTAAATGTCGGGTCCCCAAGAATACCAGCCAGCCCTGATACATCAAGATTGAGAAGCCGGTCCGGGTCGCGCTCGGCAGCGCTGAACTGCGGTCTGCTAGTGCTTTGCTTCGCCTCAGGTGTCGGGTCTTGTTTTGGCAGTGCAGCGGCGTTTTTTGCCGCAGGTTCCGATGTAGCAGGTTCCGGTGCAGCGGCGGTGGCTCGGGCAGCCTCCGTGGGTTTTGGTGGGTGAGGCACGCCAATTGGCCCGGAGCAGGCGGCTGCGAATATCAATACGCTGAGAGATGCCGCGCGCCAGGTGCGGTTACCGAGGGGCATAATGTGAATCAAATCGTTGTGGAAAGCCAACGGTTAGAACGACCCTGTTCTGCCGTCATTCAGTCTCGCTGCTCAAGACGTTTATATCGCCACTGAGCACGCCACCAAGCTCAACTTCAAGCTTGCCAAAGGAGATCGTGCCAGTAACCCGTCCGGTGGACCTGATGAACAGGCGATTGCGAACCGAAAGATCACCCTCGAACACACCAGCGATCTCGGCGTCCTCTATCTGAACCTTGCCCCGAAAGGTGCCGCTGTCGGTTACTTCCAACAGACGGCTGTTTTCCAGCGTCGCATCAACCGTCCCTTCGACCACCAGTGTGTCGCAGGCTGTAATCTCGCCGCTAAGCGAGATATCGCGGCCGACCGACAGACGTTTGCTTTCGACGTTACCGACGCGAGGAGCGCCGCGTCGAGCTGGTCCACCCGGAGCGCCCGGAAGATCAAGGGTGCGGCGCGGAATTTCAGGCACGAAACCTGAACCTGAGGTGCTTGAACTGCCACTGCCTGATTGAGTCACAGCTGACTGGTCGCCCGAGCCCTTATCACCAGACGATGTTTCCGTGCCGGATCCGCTCGCCTCCGTCAATTTCGGTTCTTTGTCTTCGCTATCGTTTCGACGGAACATGGTATGGCCTCCGTGGCGCGCGCTCCCCAACACAGGGTTGGCGCCATTATGCCGGATTGCCGCCCGGGAGCAAGCGGCGCACAACATGGACCATGAAAGCGGTCGCTAGGACCGGAACCGTGAGGTTGACGATTGGAATGGTTGCCAGAAACGCGATCACCACGCCGGCCGAGAGCGACCGAATCCGATTGCGTTTGCGAAGCGTACGCGCCTCTTTTGCGTCAAGCCGCCTTTGGGCAACGGCCTCGAAGAACTCACGGCCGAGCAGGTAGCCGTTCAGCCCGTAAAACAGCACCAGGTTGATCCCCGGCAGCAATAGATAGATCGGCAAGGCCAGCAAATTGAGGACCACAGCGATCAGCAACAGGCGCAAACTGCCGGCGATCGCTTCGGCGACACCTGTGGAACGACCCGGTCCCATATCCGGATAGTGGCGCGCATCGACCGCGTCGGCGACCTGATCGAGAAACAATCCGCTGATAACGTTCGCGGCGGATGGAAAGAAGATCAGGGCGATGACCACGACGGCGATCGCACCAAGCCAGGCCACCAATTCGTTGACCCAGTCCCATCCGAAATTGCTCAATGCACCGACCAGCAGCCAGGCAAGGAAGCCGAACGCGGCGATGAGTATCAGAGAGGCAATGACACTCAGAATTATGGCGTTCCTCAGCTTCGGGTCGGACAGCTGCGCGATGGCCTTGGAGAGATCGGCGATCATGTTTTGTGTTCCCTTGTTGTCGGCGGTCCTGAATTCGGGGTTTCTCGCGCCTGTTACGTCGTATAGTTTCGCCCTCGATCAAGTGCAAGCAGGAGACCTTGGCCATCATGGCAGACAAGACCCCGTACCAATCAGCGGACAAATCGATTGATGTAACCGCTTTGGGCAATGCGATCGTCGACGTGATTGCCCGCTCCGACGACGGCTTTCTAGGTGAGCACGGGATCGAGAAGGGGGCGATGAACCTGATCGATGCCGAGCGGGCCGAATTCCTGTACGACCATATGGGGCCAGGCCTCGAAATGTCCGGCGGCTCGGCCGGCAACACCATCACCGGCGTCGCTCAGCTGGGCAGCTCAGGCGCTTACATTGGCAAGGTCCACGACGATACGCTGGGCAAAGTGTTTCGCCATGATATTCAAGCTTCGGGCGTGCGTTTTGATACGGTGGCCGCAAGCGATGGGCCGCCGACCGCGCGGTGTTTGATCATGGTGACACCGGATGCGCAGCGATCGATGAATACCTATCTCGGTGCTTGTGTCGATCTCGGGCCAGAGGACGTGGACGGCGACGTGATCGCGGCGAGCAAAGTGGTGTATCTTGAGGGCTACCTCTGGGATCCACCGCGCGCCAAAGAAGCGTTCACCAAAGCCGCCAGCATAGCGCATGCGACTGGTGGAAAGGTTTCACTGACCTTGTCGGACTCCTTCTGTGTCGATCGGCACCGGGTCGAATTTCGCGAGTTGGTCAAGCACCACGTCGATATCCTATTTGCCAATGAAGACGAGCTGAAATCGCTGTTTGAGGTGTCTTCCTTCGATGAGGCAATGCAGCAATTGCGCTGGGAGTGCGATGTTGCGGCTGTGACCCGAGGCGATCGTGGCTCGGTCGTTATGGTCAAGGACGAGGTCCACTTCCATGACGCGGAGGCGGCGGAAAAAGTGATCGACACCACAGGCGCTGGTGATCTCTATGCCGCCGGGTTCCTGCATGCCTATTGCCAGGATCTGGACCCCGCCCTCTGGGGCCGTTATGGCGGTATTGCTGCGGCCGAGGTGATCTCGCACTACGGCGCCCGGCCCGAGACGGACCTGAAGACGCTTGTGGCTGAAAAGCTGGGGTGAGATTGGGTCGCTTTCACTCCTCATTCCGCGTCCCGGTTTGGCGTAACCAAGACCGGGATCCAGGGCGGTTAGCGCGGCGCGATCGGCCCTGGGCCCGGACAGCCGCTCCGCGTCTTCCGGGGAGCGGCGAACAAGATGGGGACAGCCGCTCCGCGTCTTCCGGGGAGCGGTGAGTAAGGTGACGGTGGAAGGACGCAGCGTCCAATGAACGCATTGCTCCAATCGCTGGCGGTCTATGTTCGGCGCCCAATCCTGGTTGTCCTGATCCTGGGGTTTTCCAGCGGCCTGCCACTCGCGTTGTCATTTTCAACCCTGAGCGTCTGGATGCGCGAGGCGGGGGTTGATCTGGCCTCGATCGGCGTGTTCAGCCTTGTGGGCACACCCTACGTTCTGAAGTTTCTCTGGGCGCCATTGATGGATCGGGCACCCTTGCCGCCGCTGACCAATTGGCTCGGGCGTCGCCGTGGATGGATGATCGCAACCCAGCTCGCCTTGATGGCGGCTTTGGCCGCGCTGGGTGCTAGCGATCCGATCATGGCTCCTTGGACGACGGCAACATTGGCGGTGCTGGTCTCGTTCTGCTCAGCCAGCCAGGACATTGTGGTTGACGCCTATCGAATTGAGAGCTTGGGCGAAGACGAGCAAGGTGCTGGTGCCGCGACGCTGGTGCTGGGATACCGCGTCGGCATGCTCGCATCCGGTGCCGGGGCTCTCCTGCTCGCTGACATGTTGGGATGGTTCGAGGTCTATCTAATCATGGCTGGCTTGGTTGTTATCGGAATTGCAGCTGTTTTGGCGAGCCCGGAGCCGGATGCGGGTGAAGTGATCGCATTGCCATCGGATGCCCCCATTCGCCAACGCTTAACGGCTTGGGGCGAAAGCGCTGTGGTCGCGCCGTTTTCCGAATTCATGAGCCGGGACGGTTGGCTCGCGGTGCTGCTTTTTATCCTGCTGTACAAATTCGGCGATGCCTTTGCCGGCACCATGGCCAATCCGTTCTATATTGACACCGGGTTTTCCAAGACCGAGATCGCTCAGGTGACCAAGGTCTTCGGCTTGGCCTCCTTGCTGATCGGCCTGTTCATCGGCGGGGTCTTGGTCAAACGCATGGGGTTATTGGGCGCGCTCTTGGTTTGCGGTGTTCTCCAAGCGGTGTCCAACCTGATGTTCGCCGTCCAGGCGGAGGTTGGATACGACATCAACGTTCTGACCGCGACCATCGCCATCGAAAATGTCACCGGCGGCATGGGAACCGCAGCGTTTGTCGCCTACCTCTCGAGTTTGACCAATGTCGCCTTCACAGCCACGCAATATGCGCTGCTATCCTCGTTCATGGGCTTTGGAAGAACAGTACTGTCCGCTTCCAGTGGGTGGTTCGCGGAGAACCTTGGCTGGGTCGAATTCTTTATCGCGTCGACATTTGTCGCACTGCCGGGTTTGATTTTGCTCATATGGCTGAAACGTCTCTATCCCGATCACGCACACAGACGCGGTGGAGCGGATCCATGATCGAGGTGCTGGAGGCTGATATCACCCGGCTCGCGGTTGACGCCATCGTCAATGCGGCGAACGAAGCGCTTTTGGCCGGCGGTGGCGTTTGCGGCGCCATTCACCGTGCGGCGGGCCCAGAGCTGGAAGCGGAATGCCGCAGCCTCGGCGGTTGTCCGACCGGCGAGGCGCGAATTACCGCCGGGTACCGGCTGCCGGCACGCTTCGTCATACATACCGTCGGCCCGGTCTGGCATGGCGGAGGTCAAGGCGAGCCGGAATTGCTGGCGGCCTGTTATCGCAATTCGCTAGATCTTGCGGTTGAGAACGGCGTGAGGAGCATAGCCTTTCCGGCGATCAGCACCGGCATATTCGGATATCCTCTAGAAGAGGCGACGCGGATCGCAGTTGAGACTGCACAAGACCATTCCGGGGTTCAGCGCCTAATTTTCTGCACCTTCGGGCGAGAAGCGACTGAGACCTATCAGAGGCTGGTCGCTTCCATAGAATAGCCAGCCGAGCGCACGGTGCGAATTAGATCTGGGGCACCGCCGGCGTTTATCGCCTTGCGTAGCCGTCGAATATGGACGTCCACGGTGCGCGGCTCAATCGGTGCGTCGTGCCCCCAAACCCGGTTCAAGAGTTGTTCGCGCGAAAACACGCGTCCCGGGTTTGTCATGAAATGGCGTAACAAACGAAATTCTGTCGGGCCGAGATGGGTTTCCGTGCCCGCGCGCCGCACGCGCAGGCTGGCCAAGTCCATCTCGATGTCGCCCACGACCAATACGCCCTCGTCGGCGACACTGCCGCCCCGGCGCAGAGCGGCCCGTACCCGCGCCATCAACTCGGCGACAGCGAAGGGTTTTGTGACGTAATCGTCGGCCCCGGCATCGAGGCCGCGAACCCGGTCATCTTCCTCGCCGCGCGCCGTCAGCATGATAATCGGCAGCGCGCGTGTTTCCGGCGCCCGGCGCAACCGGCGACAGACCTCGACGCCGGAAACCAGCGGTACCATCCAGTCGAGCAGGACCAGATCAGGTGGCGCCTCGCGGCACATCATCAACGCATCCTCGCCGTTCGCCGCTTCCGCGACGGTATAGCCCTCGCGCTCCAGGTTGTAGCGCAGCAGCGTGACCAGGGCGGCTTCGTCCTCGACGATGAGTATGCGCGGGTTCATGTTGGACCTGCTCTTACTGGTACTGCCACAAAGCACCGCCTCTCGGCTCTCGCGATGCTCGGCCGGGAAGCGGAAGTGGGAAGGATTAGGACCAACCCCACCCCTCACCCAAACCGGCCGGTGATGTAGCCTTGCGTACGCTCTTCGCGGGGCGTGGTAAAGATCTGTTCGGTGTCGCCGACCTCGACCAATTCACCCAGATGAAAGAACGCTGTGCGTTGGGAGACCCGGGCCGCCTGCTGCATTGAGTGGGTGACGATGACGATGGTGTAGTTCTCGCGCAGCTCATCGATCAGTTCTTCTATGCGCGCCGTGGCGATCGGGTCCAGGGCCGAACATGGCTCGTCCATCAGGATGACCTCGGGATCGACGGCGATGGCGCGCGCAATGCAGAGCCGCTGTTGCTGACCGCCGGATAGACCGGTTCCGGGCTCACTCAAGCGGTCCTTAACCTCACCCCAAAGCCCGGCCTTCTCCAGACTGGTCTCGACGATTTGGTCGAACTCGGCGCGGGTGTTTGCCAGACCGTGAATACGGGGGCCGTACGCAACATTGTCATAGATCGATTTCGGGAAGGGGTTGGGCTTCTGGAACACCATGCCGACACGCGCGCGCAGCAAAACAGGGTCAAGCTCGGGTGCATAAATATCCTCGTCATCGAGGCGGATGTCACCGACGACCCGGCAGATTTCGATGCTGTCGTTCATCCGGTTGAGACAGCGCAGAAACGTCGACTTGCCACAACCCGAAGGGCCGATAAGTGCCGTTACTTCACGATCAAGGATTTCCAGGTCGACGTCGATCAAGGCCTGTTTGTCACCGTAGAAGACATTGACGCCTCTTCCGGTCATCTTGCCGGTCATCGTGCTGGTGATCTTTGAGGCGCTGGATGCGGTTTCGGTCATCGAGAAATCTCCTACCAGCGCCGCTCGAACTTGCGGCGGAGGACGACGGCCGACAAATTCATGGCCACCAAAAATGCGATTAGAACCAAGATCCCGGCGGCAGTGCGGGCGGCGAACCCGCGCTCCGGACTGTCGGCCCATATAAAAATTTGCGTCGGCAAGGCGGTTGCCGGCTCCAGGATACCGCCGGAGGTCGAGATGATGAAGGCGTTCATGCCGATCAGCAGCAACGGCGCCGTCTCGCCGAGGGCTCTCGCCATGCCAATGATCGTGCCGGTCATGATCCCGGGCATCGCCAACGGCAACACATGGTGCAGCACCACCTGATGGCCGGATGCGCCGAGGCCTAACGCTGCTTCGCGAATGGACGGCGGCACCGCAGCGAGCGCCAGTCGGGTCGCGATGATAATGGTTGGCAGGGTCATCAGCGCCAGCGTCATTCCACCGACCAAGGGTGTTGAGCGGGGGATCCCAAAAAACTGGATGAACACCGCCAAACCAAGTAATCCGAAAACCACCGAAGGTACGGCGGCGAGATTGTTGATGTTGACCTCGATGAGGCTGGTCCAGCGATTGCGCGGAGCGAACTCTTCCAGATAGACCGCTGATGCGATGCCGATAGGGAAACTCAACGCGAAACAGACCAGAAGCGCGTAGAACGAGCCGGAGATCGCGCCGGCGAGGCCCGCCAACTCGGGAAAACGGCTGTCGGAATTGAACAACAAGCCCCAGTTTAATCGGCTTTCGATCTGGCCTTGGACGACCAGGTCGTCGAACCAGGCGATCTGTTTGTCCTTCAGGCGCCGTTCTTCCTCCGGTCCAGTGCGCGGGATGACGCCCTTATGGAGTTGGTCGTAGGGGTCGGAAACAGGAACCGCGATCTTGATCGTTTGTCCGATAAGGGAAGGATCGGCGACCACCCGGTCCCGTAGGATGTAGGGGGCTCCCTGGCTGGCCAATTTCGCCAGATCGTTCCTATCCGCGGAATTTCTTACTTTCGGCAATAGCGACCAGAGCGCGCCCCGGATAAGTGCGCGATAGTTTCCGGTGTCGGGTTCATCGGCTCTGACCTTGGCCGGATCGATGGTCACATCGAGCACCAGGTGGGTCTGGGTAAAGGCGGTGTGGCCGGAATAGCCGAGCGAGCCGATCAGGATCAGGATCAGTGCTAGCGAAAGTGCAACCGCACCGAGACCGAATAGACGCAGGCGCTGGTCGGCGCGCCGCCGGGCACGGAAGCGCCTCGCTTGTTCCGGCGAGCCCCAAACCGTGGTGCGACCTCGGTCTTTGCCAGCGAGGTCTGTCGTTGCCGGGTCAGTCATACTGTTCTCGATATCTGCGCACGATGTGCAGGGCCACGATATTGAGCGCCAGCGTTGCCAGGAACAGCACCAGCCCGAGCGCGAACGCTGCCAATGTCTTTGGGCTGTCGAACTCGGTATCTCCAGTCAAAAGGCTGACAATTTGCACCGTGACGGTGGTCACGGAGTCCAGTGGATTGGCCGTCATGCGCGCGATCATACCGGCGGCCATGACCACGATCATGGTCTCGCCGATAGCTCGGCTTACTGCGAGCAACAATCCGCCCGCGATCCCGGGCAGAGCCGCGGGCAACAGCACTTTGGTGATGGTCTCGCTTTTGGTCGCCCCGAGAGCGAGCGAGCCCTCCTTGAGCGCGCCCGGGACGGCGGTAATCGCATCATCGGCAAGCGAGGAGATGAACGGGATGATCATAATCCCCATGACGGCGCCGGCGGCGAGAGCGCTATTGGCTTCGACGTCGAGCCCGATTTTCAGGCCGAATTCGCGCAGCGCCGGGGCAACCACGAGCACGGCGAAGAAGCCGTAGACCACGGTCGGAATGCCGGCCAGGATCTCGATCGCCGGCTTGGCGAAGGCCCGCATCCGTCGCGAGGCGAATTCCGCGAAATAGATTGCCGACAGGAGCCCGATTGGGGTTGCCACGATCATCGCGATGCCGGCAATCAAAAGTGTGCCGAGAAACACTGGAACGGCGCCGAATGCACCATGTCCCGCGACCTGATCGGCGCGCATGGCGATTTGTGGCTCCCATTTGAGCCCGAAAAGGAAGTCGGCAATCGATACATGCTCGAAGAATCGCGCGCTCTCGAAGACCAGCGACAGTACGATGCCGAGCGTGGAGAAAACTGCGACCACGGCACAGAGCAACATCAACGCGTCCAACATACGCTCGATCCCGTATCGGGCCCGGAAGTCGGGCGCGACCCGAGCCCGGGCCAGCAGCAGCCCGATTAGCGAAACGATGGCTATTGCTGCGACCAGCCCCTTGTCGGCAATCGCCCGCCACTCGATCAGGCGGTCGGCGGCCGCCCGGATCTCGGCTGTGGGTTCCGTGAAGAACCGGCCGGCGGCGACGCTTTCGATCTGGGCCACGATCAGGCTCGGCGCGGTTTCCGTCTTGCCGGCCAGGAACGCGTCCGACAGGGACGCCAGGATCATGGCATCAAGCGCCGGGGTCTGCAGTGCCAACCAGAACAGCAAAACCGCGAGCGTCGGCACGCTGGTCCAAAGTGCCACATAGGCGCCGTGATGGATCGCAAGGGAATGCATGTTGTCTGAAATCGCAGCCGCGCGCGATCGACCGCCAAGGAACCCGGCAACCGGCAAGGTGATCAAAAGCGCCAGCACGATCCAGCCTAGCCAGGCTATTGAAGTGGGGAGGAGGTCACCGGTTACTTTCACAGGATTGGCGCCGACAACGGCATCTCGGATCTGGAGCCGCTTATCGGTCGCCAGTGGCACCAAACCTCGCTCCAGCAAGTACCCGCCTTTGCCCATGGCGGCGTCGGACAGATATTCCTCAAGGAACGTCTGCATGCCGGCGATGACGCCGCGATGGGCGTTCTTGGCATAGAAATACAGCGGTCGCGAAATTCCGTAACTGCCATCAGCGATGGAGGCCATCGACGGCACCACGCCTTTCACCTTGATCGCCCGCAAGGTGTCGCGGTTCTCAAAAAGGAACGAGTAGCCAAAGATCCCGTAGGCCGTGGTGTCGGCATTCAGGCGTTGGACGATGAGATTGTCGTTCTCGCCCGCCTCGATGAATGGCCCGTCCTGGCGCATCCGGGAGCATTGGTGGTGTACCTCGGTCTTTGGCAGTTTGCCGTAAAGCTGCTTGCAGCCCTTGTGCATTGCCAATTCGACAAAGGCATCGCGAGTGCCCGAGGTGGGCGGCGGGCCAAACACCTGAATCTTCAGGTTCGGCAGCGTCGCGTCGACATCGCGCCAGGTTCGATTAGGATTGGTAATCCACTTGCCGGATGGATCTCTCAACTCGGCGGCAAGCGCCAGGAACAGCTGCGCCTTGGTTAGATCCAGAACCGTGCCCTGGCGCGAAACCGCGACTGATAAACCGTCGTAACCGATCAGCGCCTCGGATATGTCGGTCACGCCGTTCTTGGCGCAAAGCGCACGCTCAGAGGGTTTCATCGCTCGGGATGCGCCGGTGATGTCCGGATACTCGATGCCGAGACCTTGGCAAAAGATCTTCATGCCGCCACCGGTCCCCGTGGCCTCGACGACAGGTGCTGCATTGCCGGTTCGGTTGGAGAATTCTTCGGCTGCGGCCTGGGTATAGGGAAAGACGGTCGAAGATCCAACAATTCGGATCTGGTCACGCGCAACGGCGCTGGCCGGGATAAGCATGGTTGACCCGAATAGGATCAAGGCGAGCGCGATCACAAGTGGCGCCGCGAGGCTGATACGGGTCTTTAACAAGGGTCCTGCGCGCTCCACGAGTTCGGATCGAGTAGTGAGGCAGGGACTGTTGTACGGGGTTTGTGTTACGAAACGATGACACCTGCGCGCACTACTTCGCCAGCGGCAAATACACCGTGAATTCACTACCCTCTCCGGGGCGACTCTCGATGCCCAGGGCGCCCCGGTGACGGGTAACGATGTGCTTCACGATAGCAAGACCGAGCCCGGTGCCGCCCAGATTGCGCGACCGGGCCGTGTCGACCCGGTAGAACCGCTCGGTCAATCGCGGTAAATGCTCGCGCGCAATTCCGTCTCCTTGATCTTGCACCGAAATTGCCAGTGCCGAAACGCCTGGTGTTGGAAAGTGGGGCGGCGGGGATGGTTCCAGCCATGCTTTGACCGTGATTTCGGTGCCATCTCGGCCATATTTTATGGCGTTCTCGATCAGGTTCTGGGCGACCTGGGCAAGCTCGTCGGCATCACCCGGAACCTTCGGTAGATCGGATGTGATGTTGAGTTGGATGGTCATGGATTTGCGGGCCACCTCGGGTTCGAGCGTTGATGAAATCTGTTCCAAGACCGGGCCGATTTGAAGCAGATCAGGCGGTGCTTGATGCACATTCGCTTCGATCTGCGAGAGCGATAGCAGGTCACCGACCAGGCGGGTCATCCGTGCCGCCTCGGTTTCCATGATATCGAGGAACCGGGCTCGGGCCTCGGCGTCATCGCGCGCGGGGCCGCGCAGGGTCTCGATAAATCCAGCCAAGGTGGTCAAGGGGGTCCGCAACTCGTGACTGACATTGGCGACAAAATCCGCTCGCATGCGCTCAACCCGGCGGATCTCGGTTATATCGGTGAAAAGCAAAAGCGCGGTCTGTTCCAATGGCTCAGCTCGGACCCGGTGGATCGGGCCATTTGCGCCGCCCAATTCGATCTCTATCTCACTTCCTGTTGTTGTATTGATCGCGTCGCGGGCCGCCTCGATGACCACCGGGTGACGGATAGCGACGGACAGATCCCGGCCTGAAAGATCGTGGCCAGGGAGGTTGTTGCCAAATCGGTCTCTTGCAGCGCGATTGGCCGAGATGATCTTGGCCTGCTCATCGACGAGCAGAACCGGGTCCGGCAACCCGTCGAGCATCGCAGAGAGCTCATTTTCCCGGGCACCCGAAACTTGTGGCGTCTCGGTCTGATCTGTCGGCTCGGCCGTGCTTTCTTGCTTATCCCCGGGCCGGAGTAAAAGGACTATGACCGCCAACGCTGCCACCCATGAGAGGGCAGCGCCGAGCGGCGTGACCAGACCTGTTAACATCAGCGCCACCATTGCCGCAGCGAGGATCGCCGCTGAGGCCGAGAGGCGGCGGATCGACTCCCTCACGGTTGTCTCCGATCACCGACTTGCGTCTCGTCCGGCCCGAACCTAGGCCTGGATTGCGTCGTGCGCTGCAATTGCGGCGGCAATTACCAGATCGTGTACGTTGGCGGTTACCTGAACGATCTGGACCGGCTTCTCGATGCCGATCAACATTGGTCCAATCACGGCCGCGCCCGCGAATTGCTGCATCAGCTTGTACGTCACGTTGGCCGCATGCAATGACGGCATGACGAGGACATTGGCTGGGCCTGAGAGGCGACAGAACGGGTAATTGCGTGCCATCAGCTCCGGGTCAAGCGCGGTGTCAGCGGACATCTCGCCGTCATACTCGAAATCTGTTTCCCGGCCGTCGAGAACCTCGACCGCGTCACGAATGCGTACGGCCTTCTCTCGTGGCGGGTTGCCGAAGTTCGAGAACGACAACAACGCTACCCGAGGTTCATGACCCATGGCGCGAGCCGTTGCGGCGGTTTGGCAGGCGATATCGGCCAACTCTTCTGGGGTTGGTATCTCGTGCACATTGGTATCGCCAACGAAGATCGTGCGCCCACGCATGATCAGCATGCTTACAGTCATGATCCGATGACCCGGTTTGGGATCGAGCACGCGGGTGACGTATTCATGGCAGACGCCATAGCTCCGGGTCAGCCCGGTGACCAGGGCGTCGGCGTGCCCGGCAGCGAGCATGCTGGCGCCGAAGACGTTGCGGTCCTGGTTCACCATGCGTTGGCAATCCCGTAGGAGATGGCCACGCCGCTTTAGCCGATCATGCAGGGCATCGGCATATTGATCGTTGTGTTCAGAAAGACGCGCGTTGGTGATTTCGAGTTCCTCGCCGGCGACGCCTATGCGCTCCATGGCCGCTCTAATCCGTCGCTCGCGACCGATTAGGATTGGGTGGCCATAGCCGCCGTTACGGAATTCGAGGGCCGCTCGGATCACCTTTTCCTCCTCACCCTCGGCGAAGACCACGCGCTTCTGGTCGTTCCGGATACGGTGATAGATGCCCTGCAGGCTGCTGGCGGTGGGATCGAGCCTGGCGCCGAGCTCGGCCTCGTAGGCCTCGAAATCGGCAATCGGTTTTTGTGCGACGCCAGAGTCCATCGCTGCACGGGCAACCGCGGAGCAGACCTTAACGATTAGGCGCGGATCGAACGGGGCCGGGATAATGTAGTCATTGCCATAGGAAAGCTGGCGGCCGTAGGCAGCACCGACCTCATCCGGCACGTCCTCGCGCGCCAGTTCCGCCAGTGCGTGGGCGGCGGCGATTTTCATCGCGTCGTTGATCTCTCGGGCTCGCACGTCGAGCGCGCCCCGGAAGATATAGGGAAATCCGAGGACGTTGTTGATCTGGTTCGGATAATCCGACCGACCGGTGGCCACGATCGCATCCGGCCTCGCCTCTCGGGCGTCTTCCGGCGTGATCTCGGGATCAGGATTGGCCATGGCGAAGATGATCGGCTTTTCCGCCATGGAGATGACCATCTCCTGGCTAATCGCGCCCTTGACTGAAAGGCCGAGCACAATGTCGGCGCCGTCGAGAGCTTCGGCCAAAGTGCGCTTGTCGGTATTGGCGGCATGCGCCGACTTCCATTGGTTCATGCCATCTTCGCGACCTTCATATATGACCCCGCGCGTATCGCAGAGGATGACGTTGTCGTGCTTCATGCCCAAGGATTTGACCAGCTCGGAGCAAGCGATCGACGCGGCCCCGGCGCCATTGATCACCATTTTGGCGGTCGCAATGTCGCGCCCGGTCAAATGCAGTGCGTTGATCAGGCCGGCGGCGGCGATGATCGCGGTGCCATGCTGATCGTCGTGGAAAACCGGGATATCCATGATCTCGCGCAGACGTTGCTCGATAATGAAACAGCCCGGCGCCTTGATATCCTCAAGGTTGATGCCGCCGAAGCTCTTGCCGAGAAAGCGCACGCAGTTGATGAATTCATCCACGTCCTTGGTGTCAACCTCCAGGTCGATACCGTCGACATCGGCGAAACGCTTGAACAGGACAGCCTTGCCCTCCATTACAGGCTTTGCCGCTTGTGCGCCGATATCACCGAGGCCAAGCACCGCAGTGCCATTGGAGATTACCGCGACGATATTACCTTTTGCGGTGTATTCGTAGGCGAGCGAGGGGTCTTTCTCGATCTCCAGACATGGAATGGCGACACCTGGCGAATACGCGAGCGACAAATCACGTTGGGTGTTGAGGGGCTTCGAGGGTGCTATCTCGAATTTCCCAGGTCGACCGCGCGAGTGAAATTCCAGGGCATCTTTGAAGTTCTGGTCGTTGGCGTCGTCCATGTGAGTGTCCTTGTTCGGCGGTCGGAATTCACCAACGGGGTCGCTGGGTCCGATCCAAATTACTTCAGCTATTTGACACTACCTTAACCGTACTTTTTACAACGCGGTAGCAGGTCGAACTCTTGGCGCGACCGCGATACGGTGATCGAGGGCGGCGGGAAATAATTCGCAGGCTCTTGAATAGCGCCACCGGAGCGTGGATTCGGTTTGGCACGGCATGCTACAAGTGCGTCAAATATCGTCCCCACCAGCAACTACACGGCGCCCAGTGTCCGCACCTCCTAAACCCACCCCTCCCTCGCAAAATGCCGAAGCCGGGCTGACGCCGATGTTGGCGCAGTATTTCGAGGTCAAAAAGGATCACGCTGACGCCTTGCTGTTCTATCGCATGGGCGATTTCTACGAGATGTTCTTCGAGGATGCGGTGACGGCGGCGGGTGCCCTCGATATCACGCTAACCAAGCGCGGCCGGCACGCAGGTGATGATATTCCGATGTGCGGGGTGCCGTTTCATGCAGCCGAGTCCTATCTCTCCCGCCTCATTCGACAGGGCCACCGTGTCGCTATCTGTGAGCAGACGGAGGATCCGGCGGAAGCCAAGAAGCGCGGCTCAAAGTCGGTGGTTCGCCGCGAGGTGGTCCGGGTAATCACGCCCGGAACGATCACTGAGGAGGCCCTGCTTGAGGCCCGCAGCCACAACTATTTGGCCGCCCTCGCCGACGCACAAGGTCAGTTCGGGTTCGCCTGGGTCGATGTGTCGACCGGCGATTTCCAGCTTCAGCCGGTCGAGATCGAACGTTTTGGTGCGGCACTAGCGCGCGTGGCGCCAAGCGAAATCCTGATCCCGGACCGACTGCTGGCGCGTCCGGACCTGAGTGCAGTGTTGGAGGATTGGGATGATGCGATTGTCCCGCAACCCTCCAGCCGCTTCGACAGCGAAAACGGGCGACGGCGGTTGGAGACGATGTTCGGGGTTGGCACGCTCGAAGGGTTTGGCGGCTTTGGGCGTGGCGAAATGGCGGCTGCCGGGGCTCTGGTCGATTATCTGGATCTAACGCAAAAAGGTCGAATTCCGCGTCTCTCCAGCCCCAGACGCTGGCGCGAGGGCGGTTCGGTCGAGATTGACCCCGCCACCCGGCGAAACCTGGAACTGACCCGCACGCTTTCAGGTGAGCGGCGCGGCAGTGTGCTCAGCGTTATCGACCGCACCCTCACCGGTGCCGGTGCCCGGCTCTTGGGGGCTTGGCTCGGCGCACCCTTGACCGATCCGGCGGCGATTGACGGGCGCCTCGACACAGTCACGCATTTTGTCAACCACGAGCGCTTGCGAGAGGACGCGCGCGTGGTCCTGCGCCGGGTCCCGGATCTCGAACGCGGGCTGTCAAGACTGGCGCTCGATCGGGGCGGGCCTCGTGACCTTGCGGGTATTCGCGATGGGCTTGGAGAGATCGGCGCGCTTAGGGACATGCTCGCGCGTGGAGACGACACTCTGGGCGGGCTTCCGACGGGTGTTACGGCCATCGATGCGGATCTCGGCTATCACGCTAATCTCGTCGACACTTTGTCCCAGGCACTGGCTGCTGACCCGCCACTCTTGGCCCGAGATGGCGGCTTGGTGGCGCCCGGTTATGCGCCGGAACTTGACCGATTGCGCGGGTTGCGGGACGAGAGCCGTCGCCTGATTGCGACGTTGCAAGGCCGTTACGCTGACGAAACGGGCATCCCGACCCTTAAAATCAAGCACAACAACGTTCTCGGCTATTTCATCGAGGTCACGGCCACGCATGCCGACAAGATGCTGGGCCAGGACAATTTCATACACCGCCAGACGATGGCCAATGCCGGGCGCTTTACCACGGTTGAGCTCGGCGAGTTGGAGCGCGACCTGTCGCAGGCTGCCGACAAGGCCTTGGCGGTAGAGCAACAGATTTTCAGCGACCTGGTGGCTGAGGTAACCAGCCGGGCGCAGGATATCGGCCTCGCGGCCTCGGCATTCGCCAGGCTTGACGTGGCAACCGGTTTGGCGGAACTGGCGATCGAGCGGCGTTATTGCCGGCCCACAGTCGACGACAGCCTCGAATTCGAGATCAGTGCCGGCCGTCATCCGGTCGTCGAAGCGCTGGGTGCGGCGGCGTTAGGGGACGGAGGCTTTGTCGCTAACGATTGCAGTCTGGCCCCGCAAGACAGGCTCTGGCTCGTCACCGGGCCGAACATGGCAGGTAAGAGTACGTTTCTGCGCCAGAACGCCTTGATAACGCTGCTGGCCCAGATGGGCTCTTACGTGCCGGCTGAAAGTGCGCGTCTCGGAGTGGTTGATCGGTTGTTCAGCCGGGTGGGTGCGGCCGATGATCTGGCGCGCGGGCGATCGACTTTCATGGTCGAAATGGTCGAGGCGGCGGCCATCCTGAACCAGGCGAGTGAGCGGTCTTTGGTGATTTTGGATGAGATCGGCCGAGGCACTGCCACTTTCGACGGTCTGTCGATCGCCTGGGCAACGGTCGAAAACCTTCATGAGGTCAACCGTTGTCGGGCCTTGTTTGCGACGCATTATCACGAACTGACGGCACTTACCGGCCGGCTGGATGCACTGAGTTGTCATACCATGCGGATCAAGGAATGGCGTGACGAGGTGGTCTTTCTGCACGAGGTGGGCCCTGGTGCGGCCGATCGTTCCTACGGTATTCACGTCGCCAAACTGGCCGGATTGCCGCCCGCTGTCATCGCGCGCGCCGAAGAGGTTCTGGCGCAACTGGAAAAAGGCGACCAAGCCGGCGCCGTCGCCCGCTTGGCCGATGATTTGCCGCTCTTCCAGGCAATCGTGGATAATTCGCAACGGCCGGCCGGCACCTCCGGCCCTTCGGCGGCGGAGAGCCGCCTGGCCGAGATCAATCCCGACGAACTCACTCCCCGAGAAGCACTCGAGGTTCTCTACGAGTTGCGGCGGTTGGTGGAGGACTAGGGGCTGCTTTTGAGATAGGGGCTGCTTTTGAGATACGTCTCCTTCTTTAGTTCCTCTCGTCATCCTGAGGTGGGAGCGGAGCGACCCTCGAAGGACGCAGGCCGCCCGCGATTTGCGTCCTTCGAGGCTCGGCCTTTGGCCGCGCACCTCAGGATGACGAATAAATGGAAGCGTATGGCGCTCACTCCGACGCCAGATAGTCCCGCCGCGAGTTTTCATTGTAGACAAAGAAATCCCGGACCGTTTTTCCGGGCTCTTGGGCAAAGCGTTCGTCCAGAACCTCGGCGCTGACGATGCGATCGGCCCGGAAGGTGCAGAAGGCAGCCCGCATCTCGCACCAACCCGAGAGCAGCCAGACCGGGCCGAAATACGATAGCGCCAAGGGACGGATCACCCGATCGCTTACGCTCGCCTCGGCATCCCGGTAAGCGAGTTTGATCTTGAGCCGGTCTCGCAAGGCGCGCCGGATCTGGGCCAGATCGACCTCGATCGGCTCGACATACGACCATGGCGGCGCGAACAAGGAGGTTCCGGCCATGAACTCGCCAAGTTCCCGAGGCAGCACCGCTTCAACCTTGGTGATGGCATTGGCCGCCGCATCCGCCAATCCCTGATCGGACCAGGTCTCAACGATGCGCGCGCCAAGGATCAACGCCTCCAGCTCTTCGAGGTTAAACATCAACGGCGGCAGGTCGTAGCCATCGCGCAGCATATAGCCGACCCCGGCCTCGCCCTCGATCGGCACACCGCTCGCCATCAAGTCTCGGATATCACGGTAGATGGTGCGCTCGGAGACCTCCAGGTCCTCGGCCAGATCACGCGCCCGCATCAGGCGCTTTCGGCGGAGCTGCTGGATGATGTCGAACAAAATCGGTCGGCTCGTCGCATGGGCTTCTCCTGGGTGTGGACCCTAACCGACCTCTCCTGACGCCATGCTGTCAGGAGGGATCAGGCATTCTTCTCCGCATGGGACCGTATTACGATTGTAACACCCGTTTCGCCGTAGCGAACGCGCGCCGTGACGGATCACCGAACGCCATTTCACCAAGACAGCCGGTACCGTTCCGCCTTCGAATTCTACCGGCACCGGTCGAACGATCTGTTTGGCGCTTTAGACCGGGTGTGCTCTTCACGATTCCCTGGCTCAAACGATGTTTCGCTCCATGAGCGGCCGACCTTCGGCAATGCGCTCATAGCCGAAACGCGCCAGATCGATGGCCCGGAAGCCGTCATGGGCAATCAATTCCATCACCGCCCGGCCCACGGCTGGCGACTGTTGCAGGCCGTGACCGCTAAAACCGTTGGCGAAGATCAGGTTCTCGACCTCGGGATGGCGTCCGACGATGCCATTTTGATCAAACGTATTGTAGTCGTAATGCCCGGCCCAGGCGCGGGTCTGTTTCACCGCTTCGAAAGCTGGAACCCGGTGCGCGATGGTTGGCCAGACGATGTCTTCGAACCAGTTGTAATCAATTTCCAGGTCATCGCTGATCGGATCCTGGTCCTCCGGCGGTGAGATGCCGCAAAGGTATTGACTGCCCTCGGGTCGGAAAAAGGCACCATTGCTGTTAATGGTCAACGGCGGGCGCGGTGTGAGTTGCTCGCGGCAATCGATAACGTAGATGATCCGCTTGCGCGGCTCGACCGGCAGCGTGAGGCCAGCCAAGGCCGTGAGCCGGCCGGCCTGGGCGCCGGCAGCATTGACCAGCGTGCCGCAGGCGATCTGCCGGCCGTCGTCGAGCCCGACCGAGGTGACGCGCGAGCCTTTAACGTCTATTCCGGTCACAGTGGCGGCCTCATAGACCACACCGAGGGACCTCGCTTTGCGCTTGAAGGCCTGCATGAGTGCGTTCGGGTCAAGCCAGCCTTCGCCGGAGTTTGTGTGCGACGCGAGCGCTACGCCATCAACATTCATCCATGGGAAGCGCCGGGCCAACTCGTCCGGCCCGATCAGCCCGATGTCCGCGCCGCAGCGGGCTTGTTCATCGTGATTCTCGCGCAGTATTGCGGCACCTTCCTCGCTGGCAAGAAACAAATACCCGCCCTGGATATAACCCAAGTCCGGTGCCTCACCATCAACCGTCAGGTAATCTGCCACATTGCTGGCAAAGTGGTGACCGTAGAGGCCGATCAAGATATTCTCGGCGTTGGAAAACTGCTGGCGCACGCCGCCAAGCGATCGGGGTGTCGAGGCACGCTCGTATGTTGGATCGCGCTCGACCACGGTTACGGTTCCGTCAAAATCCGGTGAGGATGCGAGGAAGTAGGCACTGGCCCCGCCTATTACGCCGCCGCCCGCGATTACAACATCCCGATGATCCATTCAGCCCTCCTGATTTTGGCCGCCAAACTCGCATATCATCGCGAGCCTCCGGCAATTCACGCCCGCTGGCAAGCCGAGAAACTGGTCTCCAGAGCCTCTGTCGCCTATCTTGAGCCTTGATGGAGTTTGGGAGGGTTTTGTGGCGGCGGTTGAGCAAGACGATGTAAGTCCGGGGTTGGACGGCTTGGTGGCAAGCGATCGCAAGGTGCGAAATCGCAAGGGTATCCTTGATCCGGCTGTCTTGGATGCTGCGATTCTATCCTGTTGGAACGATACCGAAACGATTGAAGCATTCCGATCTCGCCTGTTGCAGATTCTGAAAGACTCCATGGCGGCCGGGCGCAGCGAGGTCGAGCGGCGTTTCCTGGAGACCAACGACGGTGCCGGCGCGGTTCGGGCGAACGCCTACATGATGGACCGAATTATCCAAGCGATCTGCCAGGTTGCGACCGAGCGTGTGTATCGGGTCCATAACCCGACCCAAGGCGAGTTGCTGGCTGTGGTTGCGGTCGGCGGATACGGCCGAGGGGAGTTGGCGCCATTCTCGGACATCGATCTGATGTTCGTGTTGCCCTACAAGATGACCCCGCATGTCGAGCAGGTGGTGGAGTTCGTGCTTTACCTGCTCTGGGATCTTGGGCTCAAGGTCGGTCATTCGACCCGCTCGGTCGAGGAATGTATCCGCCAATCCCAAGCCGATATGACGATCCGCACAGCCTTGTTGGAAGCGCGCTATCTCTGGGGTGAGATGCCGTTGTTCACGGAATTTCGCGATCGCTTTGCCAAGGAAATCGTCGATGGCTCAGCGCTTGAATTTGTCGAAGCCAAACTTGCCGAGGCTGATGAGCGGCATAAACGCTTGGGTGATTCTCGTTACGTTACCGAACCAAATATCAAAGACGGCAAAGGCGGCCTGCGCGATCTACATCGGCTGTTTTGGATCGGCAAATATGTCTATCAGGTCGAAAAAGTCTCAGCCTTGGTCGAGCGGCAGGTGCTGACGCTGTCGGAAGCCCGACGGTTCGCGAAAGCCCAAAAGCAGCTTTGGACCATCCGTTGTCATCTGCATTACTTGAGTGCGCGGGCGGAAGAGCGATTGACCGTTGACGTGCAGAGCGAGATTGCCCGGCGCATGGGCTATACCGATCATGCCGGCAGTGTCGCCGTCGAGCGCTTCATGAAGCACTATTTCTTGATCGCCAAGGACGTCGGCGATCTGACCCGTATATTCTGCGCCGCGATTGAGGCCGAGCACCAGCGCCGGCCGCGGCTGCGTATTCCGAGGTTGTTGTCCCGCAAGCGCGATACCGGCGACTTTACGATTGACCGCGATCGCTTGAACGTCAAATCCGACGATGTGTTTGAGCACGACCCAGTGAACCTGATCCGCTTGTTCCATTTTGCCCAAAAATACGATCTTGAGTTCCATCCCCGCGCCTTGCGTCTGGTAACGCAGAACTTGAAGCGAATTGACGCTAAACTGCGCCGTGACGAGGAAGCCAACCGGTTGTTCATGGAGATCCTGACAGCGCCGAACGGCCCGGAACGTATTCTGAGACGAATGAATGAGGCCCAGGTCTTCGGCAGGTTCGTACCGGATTTCGGCCGCGTCGTGGCGCAGATGCAATACGACATGTACCACGTCTATACCGTCGATGAGCACACCATCATCATGCTCGGTATCCTGCATCAGATCGAGCAAGGTGAACTGGCCGAGGTGGCACCGATCGCCACCGATGTGGTGCACAAGGTGCTCTCCCGCCGGGAGCTCTACGTAGCGGTTCTGCTGCATGACATCGCCAAGGGACGGGGCGGTGACCACTCCAAACTCGGCGAAAAGGTCGCCCGTCGGATCTGCCCCAGACTGGGTATGACAGCGGAGGAGACCGAAACCGTCGCTTGGTTGGTACGCTGGCATCTGCTGATGAGCTACGCAGCTTTCAAGCGCGACGTGAACGACCCGCAGACCATCACCGATTTTACCGATATCGTTCAATCTCCAGAACGATTGCGGCTGCTGCTCTGCTTGACCGTCGCCGACATTCGCGCGGTCGGTCCGAACGTCTGGAACGGCTGGAAAGCCGCCTTGCTGCGTGAGCTGTATTATCGGGCCGAGGAAGTGCTTTCTGGGGAAACCATTGAGGATGGGGTCCGCACCCGCAGCTCGGCCGCGCGTGATGCCCTGCGTGAGCACTTGTCGGATTGGACGGATGCGGATTTCGATGACCATGTCGCGCGAGGTCATTCGGCCTATTGGCTCGCCTTCGACGTGGAGACCCACACTCGGCAGGCCAACATAATCCGAACCGCCGAGCAGGCAGAGGCACCGTTGGCGGTCGACATGCGGGTCGACGAATGGCGCGAGGTGACCGAGGTCACAGTCTATGCGGCTGACCATCCGGGGCTTTTCTGGCGCATCGCAGGGGCCATGGCAGCGTCCGGCGCCGGCATCGTGGATGCGCGTATTTTCACCATGCGCAACGGCATGGCGCTTGATGTGTTCTGGATCCAGGACCTCGAAGAGCGGGGCGCCATAACCGAACGTCGCCGACTTGACCGGCTGACCCGCATGATCGAGCGGGGTTTGAAGGGCGAGGTCGATTTGCGGGCCGAAATTGCCCGACGCGAAGCCAGTTTGCCGAAGCGGATGCGGGGCATGAAAGTGCCGCCGCGGGTCCTGATCGACAACAAGGCCAGCGTCACCCACACCGTGGTCGAGGTGAACGCCACCGACCGTCCGGGCGTGCTCTACCGCATCACCCGCGCCTTGGCGACGGTCAACGTGCAGATCCAGACAGCTAAGATCTCGACCTATGGTGAGAGCTTTGTCGACGTGTTCTATGTCAAAGATCTGTTCGGTTTGAAGATCGAATCCGAACGAAAACTGGATGAAATCCGCAAAACCCTGATGGCGGCGCTTAAGCCGGAAAAGGCTAAGAAAAAAGCGGAGACTGTTGTCTAAGCGCATCCGCCCGCCGTTACCATGCCTTGAAACCGCCGCCATTCAAAGGTAGAGCGGACCTCTCGTCGCTGGCTGCCTGGAACCCATAGATGTCCCTCTACCGCGCGATCTTTACCGTTGGCGGCTTCACCATGATCAGCCGGGTGACGGGATTTTTGCGTGACATCATGATTGCGGCCCTGCTCGGCGCTGGGCCGATTGCCGATGCGTTCTTCGTTGCCTTCAAGCTGCCGAACTTCTTTCGCCGGTTGACCGCCGAGGGGTCTTTCACCGTCGCGTTCATCCCGCTGTTCGCGGGACTGTTGGAGGAAGAGGGCCGGGATGCGGCCTTGCGCTTCGCGGCCGAGGTCGTGGCGGTGCTGACAACGATTGTGCTGGCTCTGACCCTGCTGATCGAAATCACCATGCCTTGGGTGATGATCGCCATGGCACCGGGCTTTGTTGCGACACCGGACCGGTTTGATTTGGCGGTCGAGTTGACCCGGTTGACGTTTCCCTATCTGCCGTTTATCTCGCTGGTGGCGCTGCTGGGGGGGATGTTGAACAGCGTTGGGCGGTTTGCTGCTGTTGCCGCCGCACCGATCCTGCTGAATCTGATCCTGATCACCGCTATGGCCACGGCTGCACATGCTTTGGAAACACCGGGTCATGTTCTGGCCTGGGGTGTGGCAACGGCCGGATTGGCGCAGTTTCTCTGGCTTGTTGCTGCCTGCCGCCGTGAAGGGTTGTTGCCACGCCTCGCCTGGTCGCGTCTGGTTAGGCCACGCCTGACCCCGGGTGTGCGTAAACTGTTTCGGCTGATGGTGCCGGCCCTGCTGGGCGCCGGCGTTGTGCAGGTGAACCTGCTGATCGACGTCATCCTGGCTTCGACCCTGCCGACCGGATCGATCTCGTTTTTGTACTATGCCGACCGGGTCAATCAGCTGCCCTTGGGCGTCATCGGGGTGGCGGTCGGCACAGCCTTGCTACCGATGCTGACCCGTCAATTGCGCGCCGGTGAAGATGGTGAGGCCCTGACCACGCAGAACCGGGCGTTTGAGTTTGCCATGCTGCTGTGCCTGCCGGCTGCGGCGGGGCTGATGGCTTTGTCCGGGCCGATTGTTGCGGTGCTGTTTGAGCGCGGTGCCTTCGATGCAACAGCGAGTTCCGCGAGTGCAATGGCGCTTATGGCCTATGCGTTTGGGCTTCCAGCCTTCGTGGCGGTCAAGGTCTTCCAGCCCGGGTTCTTCGCCCGCGAGGACACACGCACGCCAGTGTTTGTCTCGATTGTCGCCGTGGCAATCAATTTGGTGTTGAATCTGATCTTGATGCAATTTTTGGCACATGTCGGGTTGGCTTTAGCGACGGCAATCGCATCTTGGGCCAATGCGGCGATGTTAATTTATTTGTTGCGCAAAAGAAACAACTTTGCCTTTGAGCGTCGGACCGTCGCACGGTCAGGCTTGGCATTGTTGGCGGCCACTGGCATGGCGGTAGGCTTGGTGGTGGCGGTGGACACTCTCAAATTTGGCGACTGGGCGTCTGGGTGGGGTGCTGCTGCAGTTCTCGCGATCCTGATCGCCGGCGGGATGGTGGTCTATTTCAGCTTGGCATTTGTGACAGGTGCCGCCCGCCCACGCGAGCTGCGAGAAGCCTTTTCTCGACGCGGCTCGGACTCGAAATCAGAGGCGAATTCAGAGGATCAGGCTTGACCCCTGATGGCGAGGTCGCGATAAAGCCGGCCGGACCACGTAAATCAGCAACAGCCGCATTCGACGGAAGGCACGACCATGGGCCTCATCTTTTCGGGCGTTCAGCCCACGGGTAACCTGCATCTTGGCAACTATCTGGGAGCCATCCGTAATTGGGCGCGGCTGCAGGGAGAGTTCGAATGCATCTACTGCCTGGTTGATCTGCACGCGATTACCGTGCCTCAGGATCCGGCCGAGCTTACCCGCTCGACCCGAGAGGCGGCGGCCGGGCTGATTGCGTCCGGCATTGACCCTGAGGGATCGGTGGTTTTCAACCAGAGTCAGGTGCCGCAACACGCCGAGCTGACGTGGATCTTCAACTGCATCGCCCGCCTCGGCTGGCTCAACCGCATGACCCAGTTCAAGGAGAAGGCCGGCAAGCACCGGGAGAACGCCACTGTCGGGCTGTACGATTATCCGATCCTGATGGCAGCCGATATTCTGGCTTACAAGGCGACCCATGTTCCGGTCGGCGAGGATCAGAAGCAGCACCTGGAGCTGTCCCGCGACATCGCCCAGGCGTTTAATTCGATGTTCGAAGTCGATTTCTTTCCCCTGCCGGAGCCGCAAATCTTCGGCGGTGCCACCCGGGTCATGAGCCTGCGGGATGGGTCCAAGAAGATGAGCAAGTCGGAGCCATCGGATTTCTCGCGCATCAATATGACCGATGAGGCCGACGCCATCGCTCAGAAGATCCGCAAGGCCAAGACCGACCCACTGCCTTTGCCGGAAACCGTGGCGGAAATGGAAGAGCGGCCGGAGGCGCGCAATTTGATCGGTATCTACGCAGCGCTCGCCGATGAAGAGCCCGAGGCGACGTTGACACGCTTTGCCGGAAAGGGCTTTGGTGACTTCAAGAGCGAGCTTGCGGATCTTGCAGTTTCCACCTTCGGTCCGATCGGCTCGGAGATGAAGCGCCTCATGGATGAGCCGGATGAAATTGATGCGGTGCTTCGTCGTGGCGCCGAGCGGGCCCGGGCGATGGCCGAACCTGTGGTCCGGGAAGCACAGGATATCGTCGGCTTTTTACGCCCGTGATGGGATCCCGGCCAAGATTGGTTTGGCTGGTTTCAGAGGACTGGTACTTCCGCCTGCATTTTCTGCATTGGGCCGAAGCGGCGCGTGACGCCGGGTTCGATGTGCATCTCATTGCCCGAACCGGTGAACGCGGGCCAGAAGCGGCTTCGGAAATTCGCGATGCCGGGTTCGCGGTGCATGAGATCGACTTGCGGCGTTCAGGGCTCAATCCGTTTGACGACCTGAGGGCACGACGTCAAATCCTGCGGCTCTATCGCGATCTGGCGCCCGATATCGTGCAGCATGTGGCGATCAAGCCGGTGTTGCATGGACAATGGGCGGCCCGCCGGCTCGGTATTCAGGCCAGGGTCAATCTAATTCCCGGCCTCGGCTATGTGTTTTCATCGCGAACGGCCAAGGCCCGACTGCTGCGCCCGATGGTGACCTCGGCCCTCGGCCGGGCCCTGTCTCGCGAGGACGGGATCATGGTCCTGAACGAGGATGACAGGACCTTCCTTGCCGTGCTTGCCGGTGTCCCAAACGAGAGCGTGTCGGTGGTTCCGGGCATTGGCGTCGACGTTGAGCGGTTTCACTCGACGCCGGAGCCGGACGGTTCGGTCACGATTGCCCTGGTCGCGCGCATGCTCCGAGACAAGGGTGTGATCGAAACCGTCGAAGCGGTACGCGGTCTGTCGGCAGCGGGCAAGCTGGTCCGGTTGCGGCTGATCGGCGGCCCGGACCCAGGCAATCCAGAATCGATTTCCGAAGACCGTCTGAAGGCCTGGGGCGATCTCCCATACGTCGACTATGTCGGGCCGGTCGTTGACGTCGCATCGGAGTGGGCGAAGGCACATATCGCGTGCCTGCCCTCGCAATACCGCGAGGGGTTGCCGACCAGTCTGAGCGAAGCGGCGGCCTGCGGCCGTCCAATCGTGACAACCGATACCCCCGGATGCCGTGATGTAGTCCGGGATGGCGAGACCGGGTACTTGGTGCCACCATCCGATACCGCCGCCCTTTTGGTCGCTTTGGACCGGTTGGTTTCGGATCCTGAATTGCGCCAACGCATGGGGGCTGCCGCCCGTGCTGACGCCGAGGCGCGATTTTCACGCCAAGCAGTTTTGGGTCAAGTGATCGCGCTATATCGCCGTTTGCTCAGGTAACCGGAAAACCTCGATCGGATCGGCGAGACCTCGTACCGGATGCCAGCCAAGCGACTGCAAGGATTGCTCTGTGATCGAAGCGAAATCGCCGGATACCAGCAGCTGGGTGTCGAGCCGCTTGCAGAGCGTCTGGATCCGGCTGGCAAGATTGACGGCGGGTCCAATAGCCGTAAAGTCGAGCCGTTCGGGCGCTCCGATATTGCCGTAATGTACATCGCCGACATGCAGGCTGATGCCGTGGCCGACAGTGGGCAGGCCGCTCTTTTTCCGTCGCGCGTTCAAGGCATCGATTAGGATGCAGGCTTCTTGCGCCGCCTTGAGAGCGGCCGCCGTCATCGCCTGACGCGCATTGTCTGCCAGCGGAAAGATGGCGAGTACGCCGTCGCCCATGAATTTCAGGATTTGGCCACCGCGCTCCTCGATTGGAATTGTGACGGCTTCGAAATAATCGTTCAGAAGAGTGATCACGCGCTCCGGCGGCTCGCGGTCCGATAACGTCGTGAAACCGCGCAAATCAGAATACCAGACGATGGCTTCTATGGTTTCGCCGTGGCCGCGCTCGATTGCTCCCTCGAGAACCCGGCGTCCTGGATCTTCGCCGAGATAGATGCGCATCAGTTCCCGCGTCACTCGCTTGCGGGCAAGAACCTCCAGCCGCAAAGAAAGCGCGGCCATCAGGCGATCGAGCAGCGACAATTGCTCGACTGAGAACCCATTCGGTCCGTCGGCGACCCAGGTGACGAAATTAATTTCGCCGTCGCTGAAGGTAAGCGGCATGGCGACATAGTCGGTCGCACCTTCGGCCTTTAGGTCGGCGAGGATGGGGAAGTCCATCGGGCACCGGTCGTCAAATAGCGGCCGGCGGATGGCGGCCGCCCCCTCGAAGATGGCCGGCAGGGGGCTATCGCGGAATGCCTGGGTGTCCTCGATCCCCCGCAGGACGCGAATTTCGTCCGGGTCGGGCTTGTCGCGTCGCCAGATCACGCTGTTGCCGCTGGTCATGGGATGCAGCGTGCGCACGAAACAGGTCACACGCATCAGCGGCAGGCCGTGATGCAGGAGAACCGTGCAAAGCGATTGCAGAAGATGGCGGGTCAGGCTGCAGTCCTGTCCGCGCGTGAGGAGCCAATCCTCAGGCGTCAGCGCCAGATCTTCGGGCGCCATGGAACACGTTCCGTCCGATCCGATGCCGCCTTGATGGGTAACCTCTAAGAGCAACGATCGGTCCAATTCGCCTTGTTCATCCGTCATTCACTTGACCTCCAGCCCTAATTTGCCCACATATCCCTTGTACGTGAAAATTGACATGAATTAGTCCGTCCCCAATAGGCGGCCTGAATTTTGTAGTGACGCCGCTGAGCGGCCGGAGGCAGTTTCGATGTTCATTCAGACCGAGGAAACCCCGAACCCGACGACCTTGAAGTTTATTCCCGGTCGAGAAGTGATGGGGACCGGCACGGCCGAATTCAAGAGTGCCGAGGAGAGCGGACGCTCGCCGCTGGCTCAGCGCCTGTTCGAGGTTGATGGTGTTGACGGCGTGTTTCTTGGCGGCGACTTCATCGCTGTCAGCAAGTCGGAGATGAAAGACTGGCAGGTGATGAAGCCGGCAGTATTGGGTGCAATCATGGAGCACTTCACCGCAGCCCGGCCAGTGATGCTGGAAGATGCGGTGGACGATAACAGCGCGCGTGAGGAAGACAGCGAGGTCGTCAAACAAATCCGCGAGCTGCTCGACACGCGCGTGCGTCCGGCCGTGGCTCAGGATGGCGGCGATATCGTGTACGAGGGCTTTGAGGATGGCGTGGTGATGCTGTCAATGCGCGGCGCTTGCGCTGGATGCCCGAGTGCGACGGCAACCCTCAAAATGGGCGTCGAGAACATGCTGCGCCATTACATCCCGGAAGTGCGCGAGGTGCGCGCCGCTGGCATGTGACCGGTGAGGCGCAGTCGCCTCCAGGGATCGTGGATTTAAAACGCTTTTTCTCAGAAATCGACCGCTTTGGGCGGAACGCGCTGGCTTGCCTTGGCTCCATGGTCTTGATGATGCAGCTGGTCGGCCTTTTTGTGCCGCCGAGCAGCGTCCGGATGATGGCGTTGAAGCCGGCACCAGTGATGTCGGTGCCACGGGCAACCCTGCCGCCGGGTGGTTTCGAAGATCTCTACAGGCAGATCGCCCCGGGCGGCCTGGTGCGGGAATTCGAGCTTGTGTCGGTTCCGTCGTCAGACCGCCTGCTGACGGGTTTCAACCAATTGGGATTTACGCTTGAGACGACAGGTCTGGCCTCAAAGCCGGTGCCACGACTGTTCATCGCCAAGGTTCCGTCGGATCTCGGTGCCTTGCGATCCGTTGGTGCAAGAAAATCGATTTTCATCCGAGTGGTTTTGCCGCTGATACTGCGGCAGAACGCGCGTATTCTCCAGGACCGTGCTCGCCTTATCCCTATGACGGAAACTGGCACTCTAACTGGAGATGAGAAGGTGTGGCTTCGGGAGCTTGGCCACCGGTTTGCGATGCCGGAGGAAGGCGCGCTGCGTCCCGATTGGCTAGCTGAGCTTGTGCTGCGTGTCGATTCGGTTCCGGTTGCGCTCGCGGTTGCCCAAGCGGCGGCTGAAAGCGGTTGGGGTACGTCGCGGTTCGCCCGCCGCGGCAATGCGTTGTTCGGAGAGCGAACCTGGATGCCCAGCGCCGGATTGCGCCCGGACGGGATTGCCGAAGATGAGAAATTTTCGGTCCGCCGATATGGCACACTGGCGCACTCGATTCGGTCCTATGTGATGAATTTGAACACCAGCCCGCATTACCGTGAATTCCGGGTGTCGCGGGCAGGGTACCGTCGCCGGGATGAGCCCTTGTCGGGGACAGGCCTGGCCGCATATCTCACGGCCTATTCCGAACGTGGTGAAGCCTATGTTGACGATCTGCGCCAGATCATCCGGGTCAACCGCCTGGAAGCGCTGGAGGGGGCTCGGCTGGGGCCGATCAGGATGGAGCCGAAGGTCGGTTAAACCGTGATCGGTCGCTGTCGTATTCACGACCGCTCTATTCTCGAATGACGAACTGAACTCCGAACCAGCGCCAGCGGCCGTTCGGGCCCGGCATGGTGCAGTTGATGCGAGCGCGGCCCGGTGGGAAAGTTTCCCGCAGTCGAACCTCGACCCGGCGCTCCAGACGCTCGATCCGAACACGGCCTTGGCCGGACGCGAAACACGCCAACTGCTCAATCCCTTTCAACTCCCTGGCCACGGTAAACCCGAATGCCGGCGGGTTGTCCTTGATCAGCGGGTCCTTCGGCAAAATATCGCTCGCAAGCATCGGCAGGGCGTTGGCCGCCAGCCGGAAGCGGTCAATGCCACCATAAGTCTCGTTCAAAGCGAACCGCGGGAGGCCCTGGGGGTCGAGCCCGGGATAGACCACGCCGGAGTTTTGTCCGAATGCGGCAACGAAGCCACGTTGAGCGACAATGTCCCGCACCGCACGGGAATATTCGCCGTAGGGGTATGCGAATAATGTTGGGGTCTCGCCCAACTCGGATTTGATGCGGGCGTTGGCCTGATCCAACTCCGCCTTGACCATCTCCAGCGAGATTTCGGTCATATGCGGGTGGCTCTTGGTCTGACTGCCGATCGTCACGCCAGCCTTTTGCAGCTCCCGGATCTGGTCCCAGTTCATATATTTTTTGCCACCCAGATCCACGGTGTCTGTGGCAACGAACAGGGTGATCGGTATTCCCGCTTCCTTGAATAGCGGCCAAGCCTTGGTGTAGAGCGAGCGATAGGCGTCATCGACGGTAATTGCGACCGTACGGTCCGGCAGATCCTCGCCCTTCCGCATCGCCTCGACAACCTTGCCCAGAGGCAGAACTTTATAGCCGCCGGACTTGAGCTCCTTCAGATGTTCCTTGAGTTGGCTAATCTGAATATTAGTCGAGGGCATGTCGGATTCGCCGAAGCGGTGGTACATGAACACCACGGCGGAGTTGGATGCAGATGCCTGAAGAGAACACAGACCCAGCATCAGAACGGCTAGCACCGATAACAGTCCGGCCCGCGCCCGTGTCGATGCAAAAAACGAAAGCAATTCCATGGGGATCATGATACTCGCACGCTCGAACATTGAAAGATTGAAACGGCATCGGCGAGTATCAGCGTACAATGGCGCAATTTCTTGCGGGCTGAAGATATGAAAATTCTCGCCTTCGATACATCGGCCAGCGCGTGCTCGGTAGCGGTTCGGGACTGCGGAGTGCTGCGTGTTTCGCTAGGTCGTGATCTCGCGCGCGGTCATGCGCAGGTACTGGCGCCGATGATCGAGGCGGCGTTGGGCGAAGCAGGGTTTGGTGCGGCTGATCTCGATTTGATTGCCGTCACGGTAGGCCCTGGCTCGTTCACGGGCCTGCGAATCGGATTGGCGACCGCGCGCGGTCTGGCGCTTGCGTGCGGCGCCCCGATATTCGGCGCCTCGACGCTTGCGGTTATTGCTCGCCAGGCAGTTATTGCTCGCCAGGCTTTGGCTCACTCAGTTGGTGAGGGTTGTGAAATTCTTTGTGTGATCGACAGCAAACGCGCGGACGTCTACGTGCAGCGTTTTGATGCCGATGCTAACCCGCTGGATGACGCGCAAGCCGTCACCCCGAGCAAGCTTGCCGCATCGCTCGTATCGTCGTCTGGTGCCGCTGGGAAATATCTGCTGGTCGGTGATGCCGTGAACCAGGTTGCCGAGGCGCTTACCGCTGTGGGGCTGGAATGCATGCTAGTTCCGGCTGGTAATGTGGCTGAGGCGGGCACTTTGGCAGCATTGGCGGAAACTGGGTTTTCGGCTGGCGTGGCCGGCTTGCCGGCTGAGCCGCTTTATCTGCGGGCGCCAGACGTGACTCTACCCGCCGGTATGAGCCCATGACCCAGCCGAAAGAAAGACGGACAACACCGGCGGTCTCAGTCCGGACCATTGGTGCCGAAAGGTCCGGTGTTGATGTCTCCGGTGTCGATGTCTCTGGTGTTGATGTCTCTGGTGTTGATGTCTCTGGTGATGCGGTGCGGGTTGTCGCGTTGCAGAACGCTGCTTTTTCGCAATCGTGGAACCTTGCCGACATGCGCCGGATCCTAGCGATCCCCGGTGCCATTGGCCTGATCGCCGAAGCGGATTCGGGCGATGGGGGCGGACCGGCGGTTGGTTTTGTAGTCGTTCAACGGCTCGCAGACCAGGCCGAGATTATCTCCATTGCTGTAGCGGAGTCTTGGCGGGGTCATGGTGTCGGCGAGCGTCTGATGCGGGCGGCGATGGCTTCCGCCATTGTGGTTGGGGCCTGCGAAATGTTTCTTGAGGTTGCCGAGGACAACATGGCCGCGCTCGCGCTTTATTCTGGGCTTGGCTTCGAGGTCGTCGGCCGGCGTTCCAAATATTACAGTCGTTCCGATGGCACCAGAGCAGACGCGTTGAGTATGTGCCGGGTGCTGGTCATTGAAGAGGGCGAAGAGGTGTGAGCGAGGCGGCTTGGCAATCGGTTCCGGACTTGGTTCAAGACGACACCTCCTACCTTGAGGTCAGGTTGGCCGAGGACGAATCCGAAGTTCGTGCGGCGCAGGAACTTCGTTATCGAGTTTTCTATCGCGAAATGGCGGCTCACCCGAGCCTGGCGATGGCGGCCGCCGAGCGGGATTTTGACGATTACGACGGATTGGCCGACCACCTCATGGTGATTGATCACCGACCTCGCAAGCAAGGCGGCGGCGTTGTTGGAACCTATCGCTTGCTTCGGCGGTCGGTCTTGGCCGGGCGGATGCCGTTCTATTCCGCCGCCGAATTTGACCTGACCTGCTTGAATGAATTTGACGGTGAGGTCTTGGAGTTGGGGCGGTCTTGTGTTGACCGTCCCTATCGTACCCGCCCGACGATGCAGTTGCTTTGGCGCGGCCTTGCGGCGTACGTGTTCGCCCATGATGTTTCCTTGATGTTTGGTTGCGCCAGCCTGCCGGGCAATGATGTTAAGGCACTAGACTTGCCGCTTTCCTACCTGCATCACCGGCACCTGGCGCCGGAATTCTTGCGACCGCACGCCATCGCTGCGCGGCATGTGGCGATGGACCGGGTGTCGACCGACGGTATCGATGATCGCCAGATCCTTGCGGCCTTACCGCCGCTACTAAAAGGCTATCTCAGAGCGGGTGGGTCGGTTGGCGATGGCGCCGTGATCGACCATCAGTTCAACACTGTCGATGTTTGCATGGTGGTCGAGACCGAGCGGGTCAGCCCGCGCTATTACCGGCATTACAGCCGAGAGGTTGGCGCCGGCGGGGCGCCGGAGTGAAAAATTGCCAGTGAATGAGATCCAGCGAACCCGGTCATCGACGCAGGCGGCGGCGCGTGTGTTCAAATATTTTGGCCTCGTGGCGGCTTGTGTTCCGATTTATTTGGCCTTGGCTTGCATTAGCCGCCGGAGTGCTGCCCGCATGGCAAGGCGGTTTCATCGTCTCTCGGCTCTGGCGATCGGGTTGCAGATCGATATCCGCGGCCAGCCATCAGATGGCGGCCCGACGCTGCTCGCCAGCAATCACGTCTCCTATCTCGATATTGTTGCCCTCGGTGCTTCGATAGAAGCCAGTTTCGTTGCCAAGTCCGAGGTCGCCAAGTGGCCATTTATAGGATTTCTGGCGTATCTGCAGCGAACAGAGTTCGTTCAGCGGACCGGTGGAGACGTCGCAGAGCAGCGCGACCGGTTGGCCCATAGGCTCTCGCGTGGCGACAATCTGATCCTGTTTCCCGAGGGAACAAGCTCAGATGGGGCACATGTTCTGCCGTTCAAGTCGCCGTTGTTCGACGCCGCCGTCAAGATGGGGGCGGGGACCAAGGTGCAGCCGGTCTCGGTTACCTACACCCGGCTTAACGATATCCCGCTCGGTCGTTCTCTTCGGCCCAATGTCGCTTGGTATGGTGATATGGATTTGATCCCGCATTTGCCGCGCGTCCTTTCGCTTGGCCGATTGAGTGTCGTGGTGGAGTTTCACCAACCAATTGAGATCGACGGGGCGCGCGACAGAAAAGCCCTCGCGGCATATTGCGAGGCGGCGGTTCGGAGTGGGGTTGCGCGGGCGCTTTCAGGACGCCACGAAAACCCGGGCTTTGCTTGACTTGCCTTGCGCCAGTGTTACTCTTGACCTCTAACGATCAGGTACATACGGGACCCATTGGAATGACCGTTGTTTCCGTCGCGATCGACCCGACCGAGTATTGGACTCGATATTGGACTCGGTGGTAGTCGCGGCCTTGAAAAAGAAAGTTCTGATAAAAACTTACGGCTGTCAGATGAACGTCTATGACTCCGCCCGGATGGCGGATGTCTTGGCGCCGTTGGGTTATGGTCCCACCGACACACTTGACGGTGCGGACATGGTGATCCTCAACACCTGTCATATTCGTGAGAAGGCGAGCGAGAAGGTGTTCTCCGAACTCGGTCGGATTCGCGCCGAGAAAAACCGTGCCCGCGAACGGGGTGTGGAGATGATCGTGGCGGTTGCTGGTTGCGTCGCGCAGGCTGAGGGCGAGGAGATCATGGCCCGGGCGCCGTACGTGGATTTGGTGTTTGGTCCGCAGGCCTATCATCGCTTGCCGGAAATGATCGCGGCGGCGGATCCGTCAGCGCGTCATCCCGTTGTCGACACCGAATTCCCCGTCGAGAGCAAGTTTGACTTTTTGCCAGAGCCCAGCGCTGGCTCTAATTGCTCTGCGTTTTTGAGCGTGCAGGAAGGCTGTGATAAGTTTTGCTCGTTTTGTGTCGTCCCTTACACTCGTGGCGCCGAGTATTCGCGCCCGGTGGCGGCGGTGCTGAGAGAGGCTCGGAGCCTCGTCTCACAGGGCATCTCGGAGATCACGCTTCTGGGCCAGAACGTGAATGCCTATCACGGAGAAGGTTCCGGAAGTGGGGACTGGGGGCTGGGTCGCCTGATCCGCGAGTTGGCGGAGATCGACGGGCTGGACCGTATTCGCTATATGACCTCGCATCCGCTTGACGTCGATGACGATCTGATTTCTGCGCATGGTGAAGTTCCGGCGTTGATGCCCTATTTACATTTACCAGTGCAATCCGGCTCGGATCCGGTTCTGTCTGCGATGAACCGACGGCATACGGCCGACGACTATCGCCGTGTCGTGGACCGATTGCGATCGGCGCGGCCGGATCTGGCATTTTCATCAGACTTCATCGTCGGGCATCCGGGAGAGAGCGACCAAGATTTCGCCGACACACTGCGTTTGGTCTCCGATATCGGTTATGCCCAGGCCTATTCTTTCAAGTATTCTGCCCGACCAGGTACTCCGGCGGCGCAGACCACTGAGCAAGTGCCCGAAGCGATCAAATCCGAACGCCTGCAATCCTTGCAACAGCTTCTTGGCGCGCAACAGCTTGCGTTCAATCAGAGCGCTGCGGGTACGAACCAGGACGTATTGGTCGAGCGCCATGGCAATCGTGCCGGCCAATTGGTTGGGCGCGGCCCCTACATGCAGGCGGTTCATTTCGATGGACCGGAACGCCTGCTCAATACGTTGGTTGATGTTAAGATTCTTGAGGGTTTTGCGAACAGTCTCGCCGGCGAGGTGGTCACCGGGGTCTCCGTGCCTGGCGGCGAGCCAATCGAAAGGGCTATCGCTTGAGCACCGAAACGATCGGCACCAGCGCCATCCAGCTGGAATTTGACGATCACGGCCTGCTACCATTTCTTTTCGGCGACCATGACCGCAATTTGGCGCGGATTGAGCAAAAGCTTGGCGTTTCCTTGGCCTGTTTTGGAAATACCGTACGAATTTCCGGTGAGGAGGGCGCGTGCGCTACGGCGCGAACGACGCTCGAATCGCTCTACGGCAGACTTGCGGGCGAACGAGACTCCGGTGGCGGCGTGGTGCCGTTGGAACTTGGGATCGTTGATGCGGCGATCAAATATGCCGCTGTCGAAGATTCCGGTGGCGGCGATGACGCGCGTTTTGACGACAGGTCGGCCACTCTCGGAACATGGCGGCGCGGCGTCGAGCCACGCTCCCCCAACCAGCACGCCTATATCGAAGCCTTGCGGCGGGATGAGTTGGTTTTCGGTCTCGGTCCTGCCGGAACCGGTAAAACCTATCTCGCCGTCGCCATGGCTGTGGCCATGCTGAAAGAACGCAAGGTAGACCGCCTGATCCTATCGCGCCCGGCGGTCGAGGCTGGCGAGCGGCTGGGATTTTTGCCTGGGGACCTGCGCGAGAAGATCGACCCATACCTTCGCCCGCTCTATGACGCGCTTTACGACATGATGTCGGGTGAGCAGGTCGAACGTCAGCTGGCGGCCGGTGAGATCGAGGTTGCGCCCCTCGCCTTCATGCGCGGACGGACCTTGTCGAATGCCTTCGTCATCCTGGATGAGGCGCAGAACACCACACCGACCCAAATGAAGATGTTTCTGACGCGGCTTGGCGAGAACTCTCGCATGGTGGTGACCGGAGATTTATCTCAGATCGATTTGCCGTTTGGCGCCAAATCAGGTTTGCGGGACGCGACCGACACCTTGAAAGGGGTGAAGGGCATTTCCTATGTGGAGTTCACGGCCGCTGACGTCGTGCGCCATCCGTTGGTGACCCGCATTGTGCATGCGTATAACCGTAAAGAAGGCCCGCTTATTTCCGAGGATAACAAGCAATGACCGTTGGGACACTTGGCGGCGTCGAGTTGGTGCCCGAACCGGAACCTGGAAGTACCAGCGGGACCGCGATGCCTGAGCAGGCAGTGGAGATCGCGGTCTCGACAATTGCCGGAGCCTGGAATGATGACGATGAAGGGCTCTGCCAACGTGCCGCCGGGGCGGCCCTTCGGGGCCGGGCCGCAACTTGCACGGAACTCAGTCTTGTCCTGGCAGATGACGCGACGGTGCGGCGCCTGAACCACGAATATCGCGGTAAAGACAGCGCTACCAACGTGCTGTCCTTCCCGCCGGCCTTTGATGACGAAACTCTCTTGGGTGATGTGGTGCTTGCCGAGGAAACCGTGCGGCGAGAGGCGGTCGAGCAGGGTAAGGCCCGAGCCGATCACGCAACGCATCTGGTCGTTCACGGATGCCTGCATCTTTTGGGATACGATCACGAAGACGACGAAGAGGCCCGGCGCATGGAGGCGCTGGAAGTTGAGATATTAGCCACGCTCGGGGTCGCGGACCCCTATCAGGAGGTCGAGTTCCAAGCGGATGGGGGCCAGGTGGGCGCGATTGGAGGTGAGCATGGCTAACGGATATGCTGAATCCGGCGCAGCACGAGGCCCCCTAAAACGTCTCCTCCGGTCACTCGGCCTGTCGCGCAACGGCGGGACGACGGTGCGCGACACGATCGAAGAATTGATCGAGGAAAAAAGCGAAGACGAGGTTGAGATCGACCTGCACGAACGGGCCTTGATCCGCAACGTGCTTGGCTTGCGGGATATTTCCGCCGTCGATGTCATGGTGCCACGCGCCGATATCTTCGGTGTCGATGTATCAACGTCGCTTTCCGACCTTGCGGCCCAGATGGCCGAGGTGGCGCATTCCCGATTACCGGTCTACCGCGAGACCTTGGACGATGTGGTCGGCATGGTTCACATCAAGGATGTGCTGGCTCATCTGCAAGGTGAGCAGGATCTACCGCTCTCCCGGCTACTGCGCGAGGTCCTGTTCGTGGCGCCGTCAATCAGAGCATTGGATTTGCTGCACGAGATGCGGGTTACCAGACGCCATCTGGCGCTTGTGGTCGACGAGTACGGTGGCATCGACGGGTTGATCACAGTCGAGGACCTGGTCGAGGAGATCGTCGGCGAGATCGTTGACGAGCACGACGCGGTCGAGGGTCCGAAACTGGTTCGTCAAGCTGATGGCACGGTGCTGGCCGACGGGCGGGCCACGGTCGAGGAGTTCGAAGATTTTTACGGGCCGGTCCTCACCGAAGAAGAGCGGGACGAAATCGATACGCTGGGCGGGCTCGTCGCCAATTTTGCCGGGCGCGTGGTGCGTCGTGGTGAGGTGATCCACTACCTGTCAGGCCTGGATTTCGAAATCGTCGATAGCGACCCGAGGCGAGTCAAGACACTGCGGATCCGAGAAACCGGCGGGAGCGGGGACACCGCTGGTGATTGAGGCGCTTGCGCGCCGCTTGAGCACCCGCCTTGCCGCCTTCGCTGGATGGCGGTTGTTCGCGATTGCGCTTGTGTTAGGCGCCGTGGCGGCATCAGCGTTGCCGCCGGTGCATTTTCTCCCTGGAGTATTCGCCTTCGCGGGCCTCGCCTGGCTGTTGCGGTCTGCCGGCAGTCTTTGGAAAGCATTTGCACTCGGTTGGGCCTTCGCCTTCGGCTATCACGTGGCCGGTCTTTATTGGATCGCAAATGCCATGTTGGTCGACAGTGCGCGGCACGCCTGGGCGGTGCCACTGGCGGCAGCGGGGTTGCCGGCGATCCTTGCCATATTCGGTGGTTTAGCGACGCTGGCGGTGTGGAGTGTCCGGCCTTGGATGTTTGGGCCTTGGATGTTTGGGCGCCCAGCGAGCGAAGCCTTGTTGCTTGCCGGTGTCTGGAGCATTGCCGAATGGTTACGCGGCACACTCTTCACGGGGTTTCCTTGGAACCTGTCGGCCTATGTCTGGACGCAATCGGAACCGATGATGCAGGTGGCGGCATTCGTCGGGGCTTACGGATTGAGTTTCCTCACTCTGGTTCTTGCGGTGGCGCCTTCCGCTCTTGGCAGGCCGGGGCTTTCGGGTCGACGGTTGGTCCTTGCATGTTTGGTCGGGACGGTTTCGATCTGGGGGTTTGGGAGTTGGCGCTTGGCCTCCAACCCGACGGAAACCGTTGACGGCGTTGTGCTGAGACTAGTGCAGCCCAACATCGCGCAGCGGGATAAATGGCGCCCGGAAATGCGCCGAGCTCATCTTGACCGATATCTGGAGATGAGCCGACAAGTTAAGGCAGATAAACGCTCCGCCGGACTGTCGACGAACGTGCGACCAACACATGTGATCTGGCCGGAAACAGCGGTTCCGTATTTTCTCGGTGAAGACGAAAACCTGACCCGACTGATTGCGACGGCGGCACCGCCTGGCGGTGCGATTGTCACCGGAGCTCCCCGCGTTAACCGCGAGGCTGGACCTCGAGTCTACAACAGCCTGTTCGCGATCACCCGCGAGGGTGGTGTGGTGGCGCGGTACGATAAGGTGCATCTGGTGCCATTTGGCGAGTACATGCCGTTGCGCAACTGGATTGAAATCGCGCCGATCGTTCAATCCTTTCAGGATTTTACTCCGGGGCCTGGATTGGTCTCGCTGGCGGTTCCAGGGTTGCCCGCGATCTCACCGCTGATCTGCTATGAGATTATCTTCTCAGGAGCCGTGATACCGGCCGATCAACCCCGGCCCGCGATGCTCCTGAACCTTACAAATGATGCCTGGTATGGTCACAGCTCGGGTCCGTATCAGCATTTCGCTATCAGTCGGATGCGCGCGATTGAAGAGGGCGTGGCACTGGTTCGCGCCGCGAACACAGGCATATCCGGTGTGGTTGATCCGATGGGGCGGATCACCGCGAAGCTCGACCTTGGAGCCCGCGGTGTGATCGATGCGGAATTGCCGTCGCCGCTGGCCTCACCGACGGTGTTCTCGTCGGTTGGCAATTGGGCATTCTTAGCATTGATATTTGCGGCCGGCATAATCGGCGCAATTCCAACAATCCTCACCGCCATCTCGAAAGCCGTACGATCTCGCGAGCGTTAAGGCTTGACCGCATACCATTGTATGGTGCAAAAACTTTGTCGTACCAAACGCAAGCGGATGGGGTTATGGCTGAGAAAAAGACCACAAGGCGTCGCCAGTTCGGCCGGACCGCGAGCATTGGAAAACCCAATCCGATCGACGTGCATGTCGGTGTCCGAATCCGATTGCGGCGAACTCTTATGGGGCTCAGCCAAGAGAAACTCGGCGACGCGTTGGGCCTGACGTTTCAACAAATTCAAAAGTACGAGCGTGGCGCCAACCGTGTCGGGTCAAGCCGTTTGTTCGATCTGAGCCGCGTGCTGGAAGTTCCGGTCTCATATTTCTTTGATGACATGCCGGGCGAAGTCAGCAGCCAGTCGCCGGGCCAGCTCTACGCCGATCGTCGTGATCCCAATCCGTATGACGTGGCTGCCGATCCAATGGCGCGGCGCGAGACGCTTGAACTGGTGCGGGCTTATTATGGAATTACTGACGTCGAAGCGCGCCGTAAGTTCTACGAATTGGCCCGTGCCCTTGCGTCGACCATGAGCGGCGAAGAGTAACGATCAATTTCGGCGGGCCGTCGAACGCCAAGGTTTTTCTTGACCGACCAATCCAAACCCTGCAAAGACACTCGGCCCTTGTCAAAGGGGTTAGGCGGAGCTGTGCTGTATGCCGTGAGGGTGCAGTGGACCCGCCATTCCATTTGACCCACCAGCTCTGCCGCGGAGGCTCCGTTGAATCAGTCCAATTATGTCTTCACAAGCGAATCCGTATCCGAGGGACATCCCGACAAGGTTTGCGATCGCATTTCCGACACCATCGTTGATCTGTTTCTTGGTGCCGATCCGCATTCGCGCGTCGCTTGCGAAACATTGGCAACGACAAACCGGCTGGTTCTGGCTGGTGAAGTTCGGGGTCCAGGCTCAATCACTCGGGACTTGATGGAAGAGAAGGTTCGCGCGGCGGTTAAGGATATTGGTTACGAGCAGGACGGCTTTCATTGGAAAAATGCCGAGGTCGAAATTCTGCTGCACGAACAGTCCGGCGATATCGCGCAGGGCGTTGATGCGGCCGGCAACAAGGACGAGGGTGCAGGCGACCAGGGCATCATGTTCGGCTATGCCTGCACCGAAACCGATGCGTTGATGCCGGCTCCGATCCATTTCAGCCACGAAATCCTGCGTCGCATGGCCGATGCCCGACATTCCGGCGCGGTTAAGGGCTTCGGGCCGGACTCGAAAAGCCAGGTCACTCTGCAGTACGAAAATGGCAAGCCCGTGGGTGCGACCTCGGTCGTGGTTTCGACCCAGCATGACGGAGACTTGGATCAGGTGCAGGTCCGCGAGTTGGTTCGCCCGTTCGTGCTCGACGTGCTGCCCGACGGCTGGATGTGCCCGGAAGACCAATTATACGTAAACCCAACGGGGCGGTTTGTTGTTGGCGGCCCGGATGGTGACGCCGGCCTGACCGGCCGAAAGATCATTGTTGATACCTACGGCGGCGCGGCGCCACACGGCGGTGGCGCCTTTTCCGGTAAAGACCCGACCAAGGTCGATCGCTCCGCCGCCTATGCCGCGCGCTGGGTTGCAAAGAACGTTGTCGCCGCCGGACTGGCCGAGAAATGCGTCATCCAGGTCGCCTATGCGATCGGTGTCTCGCATCCGTTGTCAGTCTATGTGGATGATTATGGCACTGGTTCGGTGGACTTGGTCCGCTTGGGTGAAGTCATTCAAGAGGTGGTCGATCTGTCGCCGCGCGGCATTCGCGAGCGCCTGTCGCTGTCTAATCCAATCTATGCCCGCTCTGCTGCTTATGGCCATTTCGGCCGTGAGCCAGATGATCAGGGCGGCTTCACGTGGGAGCGGTTGGATCTGGTCGACGACCTCAAAGGGGCGTTTTCCTAACGCGTTGACGCTTGGAGCAAAGAGATGAACGCGTCCTCCGGGAATTCGGGCGACGCCGGCTCGGTGCATCGGATCTTCTACGGGCGCCGTCGAGGCCGAAAGCTCAGGGCGTCGATGAGCGCGTTGTTGGAAGAAGATCTGCCGAAACTGGCGATTGATCCGCCTGGCGACGGCGAAACCCTCGACCCGACGACGCTGTTCACACATCAACCCCGAGAGATCTGGTTGGAAATCGGTTTTGGCGCCGGCGAGCATTTGGCTTGGCAAGCGGACGTCAATCGGGATGTTGGTATCGTCGGCGGTGAGCCGTTCTTGAACGGCGTGGCGAGCCTGCTGCGTCATCGCAGGAACCTTGGCGTCGACAATATTCGCGTCTATGCCGATGATGTTCGGCCTTTGTTGGACCATTTGGCCGACGGGTCGTTTTCCCGCATCTTCGTATTGTTTCCTGACCCATGGCCCAAGACCCGGCACCATTTTCGCCGCATCGTTCAGGCTGAGACCATAGCGTCGTTCCACAGATTGCTGAGCCCAGGCGGTGAATTGCGGCTCGCAACCGACGACATGGAATACTTGCGTTGGATGCTTGCCCGCGTGTTGCGCCAGGGTGGATTCCAGTGGCTCGCCAAGGGGCCGCGAGATTGGCGTGAAAGGCCTGAGGACTGGCCGGCCACGCGCTATGAAGAGAAGGCCCGAGAGGCCGGGCGCAGCCCGTGCTTTTTACGCTTTGTCCGAAATGGTGGAACCGGTTGTGCTGGCCTAGCCGGCGGGCGCTGAATTTCCTTGATGCAGGGGTGGAAATACGTATAGTCCGCTCACTCCAGTCTGTTCGTAAGTTAAGTGGTTGGTGGGCCGGTGGCCCACCTTTTCGTTCTGGCGACCGTTTGTTGGCTGTGTGATGGCCGAAATGTTGCTGGACGAAACGTGAAGGAACGCAGTTGTCCGAAGAGTTGACCGAGCGTGTGGCGAAGATGATCGAACCTTCCATCGAAGCGATGGGATTCGATCTGGTTCGCGTCAGTTTTGGTGGCGGTGAGCGCTCAACGCTTCAGATCATGATCGAACGGACGGACCTTGCGGAATTGACAGTCGAACACTGCGCTGACGTCAGTCGCGCGGCTTCGGCGATACTTGATGTGGAAGACCCGATCTCCGGTGAATATCAGCTTGAAGTGAGTTCGCCGGGCATCGATCGCCCGCTCACAAGGTTTGGCGATTACGAACGGTTTGCCGGGTTTGAGGCCAAAGTCGAGTTGGCGCGCGGCATTGATGGCCGCAAGCGCTTTCGCGGCCGGCTTATGGGTGTGGAAGGTGAAGAATTGGTTGTTGTCGAGCATGTGGAGGGCGATCCCTGGCGGTTGCCGTTCCACGACATTCGCTCGGCCAAATTGGTTATGACGGACGAGTTGTTGAAGGCGGCCGAAAGTGGGGCAGCCTGATGCGTGATGTGACACAAGGGAAAAACGGGCGGGATCTATGGTGATGGAGACAGCGACCCAACCCAAGCTAGAGCTGATCCAAGTTGCGGACGTGGTGGCTCGCGAAAAGGGTATCGAGCGCGAAGAAGTGCTCGAGGCGATGGAGCAGGCGATCCAAAAGGCGGGTCGCTCGAAATATGGCCATGAACACGACATTCGTGCGGCGATTGATCGCAGCAACGGTGAAATTCGGCTGACCCGATGCACCGAAGTGGTCGAAGAGGTCGAGGAAGAGGTTCGCCAGATCACGCTGGGTGAAGCCCAAAAGCGTGACCCGGCCTTGGCTCTTGGTGACTTCATAGTCGAGCCCCTGCCGCCGATCGACTTCGGTCGGATTGCGGCCCAGACGGCAAAACAGGTGATCGTCCAAGAGGTTCGGCGAGCCGAGAGAGCGCGTCAGTTCGAGGAATACAAAGATCGCGTCAGCGAGACCGTCAACGGCATCGTCAAGCGGGTCGAGTTCGGCAATGTTACGGTCGACCTTGGCCGAGCCGAGGGCATCCTGCGCCGGGACGAACTGTTACCGCGTGAATCGTTCCGCAATGGCGACCGCGTTCGCGCTTACATCCACGACGTTCGCGAGGAACAGCGCGGGCCGCAGATTTTTCTGTCGCGCACGCATCCGCAATTCATGTCGGCGTTGTTCCAGCAGGAAGTGCCGGAAATCTATGACGGCATCATCGAGATCAAGTCCGTTGCCCGGGATCCGGGCAGTCGGGCCAAGATCGCAGTGATTTCCTACGACAGCTCGATCGATCCGGTTGGCGCTTGTGTTGGCATGCGCGGATCGCGCGTTCAGGCGGTTGTGGGAGAGCTTCAGGGCGAGAAGATCGACATCATTCCCTGGTCTCCGGATCCCGCTACCTTTGTCGTCAACGCCTTGGCACCAGCCGAGGTGGCCAAGGTCGTGCTCGACGAGGAAGCCGGACGGATCGAGGTTGTGGTGCCCGACGAACAGTTGAGCTTGGCAATCGGTCGGCGCGGCCAAAACGTGCGTCTCGCCTCAATGCTTTCGGGCTGGGACATCGACATCTTGACTGAAGCGGAGGAATCCGAGCGTCGTCAGGAAGAATTCCGCTCGCGCTCACAATTGTTTATCGATGCGCTCGACATTGATGACGTGATGGCCCACCTGCTGGTGGCCGAGGGATTTCGTTCGGTCGAAGAAATTGCGCATACCCAAATGGAAGACCTGACAGACATTCAGGGCTTCGATGAAGACATTGCGTCCGAGTTGCAAACCCGCGCGAATCTCTTCATGGAGGCAGAGCGCGAGCGCCTGGATGGGCGTCGGGCCGAGCTTGGCATTGCTGATGATCTGGTGGCGTTTGAGGGCTTGAGCCTGGCGCAGGTTGTGACGCTTGGCGAGGCCGAGATCAAAACGCTTGATGATTTTGCCGATCTGGCCAGCGACGAAGTGCGAGAAATACTTGGTGAAGGCGCGTTTGATAGTGAGCAGGCGGATGCGTTGATCATGGCCGCGCGCGCGCATTGGTTCGACGACGAGGAAGAGCCCACCGACGAAGCACCGGGCGAAGCAACAGGTGAAGCATCGGGTGAGGGCACTTCCGAAGATGGGGCGACGGATGGCGCGGCGGAGGAAACAGGCGCCTGATGGTCGGCTGCCTGGTCATCAAGTGACCGATGGCGAAGATGAGGCTGCAGACGGCCCTTTGCGTCGGTGCGTGGCGACTGGCGAGCGACTGAACAAGGCCGGGCTGATTCGATTGGTCGTAGCGCCTGATTGGAATTTAGTCGCAGACTTGGAAGAGAAGCTTCCAGGGCGCGGCGTTTGGATCACGGCCGATCGTGCGCAGATCGGCAAGGCGGTTGAGCGAAAACTTTTTGCTCGGGCGCTGAAATCGGCGATTAAGGTCGAGCCCGAGTTGGCTGATCGGATCGAGGCCGGTTTGGTGGAGCGGTGCATCGCTTTACTTGGTTTGGCTCGGCGGGCCGGTGCGGCGGTCGCAGGGTTTGAGAAAGTAGGCGAGGCAACGCGCACGGGTCGATTGTTGTTGCGCCTTGAGGCTGCAGACGCCGGGGAAACTGCCCGGGGCAAAGCGGCAGGCGCGCGAAAGGCGGGGTTTGAGACAGCTGATGTCTTGACCGCCGATGAGATGGGACGGGCCTTCGATCGGCCTCGAACGGTACACGCGGCGTTCCTCAGGGGCGCCGGCGGCGCGGGCGAGAGCCTAGCCGAACGCATGGTCCGGGAAATGGGCCGATTGGCGGGCTTTCGAGTTCGTTAAACGGCGCGCGACTTGGAAAAATTGGCTTAGGGGTGTATTGATCGGGCCAGGGTCCGGGAACACGCCGAGATGAGGGCCCGAGATCAGAGCCCGAGAAGAGAGCCCGAGAAGAGAGGACGCGTAGTCAAGGCATGACGACGACGAACGAAAATGACAAAGACCGTAAGAAGCTGAGCCTTTCCGGGCGCGGCAAGCTGTCTCTCGGCAAGACGATCGAGACCAGTCAGGTCAAACAAAGCTTTTCGCATGGCCGCTCAAAAACGGTTCAGGTCGAACGCCGGCGCAAGCGTGGTGTTGCGGCCCCAGCCCCAGGTATGGACATCGCGGCGGATCCAAGTCAGGACACGCTGACCGTCGAGGAGCGGGCGAAGCGCACGCGAGCCTTGAAGGAAGGTCTGGCGAATGTCGACGCGGCTGAGGCCGAGACGGACGCACCGGTCGAGGCGACCGCTGAAGCTGTTCCGGTTGAGCCCGAGGTTCCGGCGACGCCGGCTGATCGGCGCCAAGCCGAGCTTGATGAAGCGCGCCGTATCGCCGAAGACGAAGCCGCTGTTCGTGCCGAAGAAGATGCGCGACTGACCGAAGAAGAAACAGCGCGTCAGCAGGCCAAGGCGGCGGCAGACCGAGCTGCGTCCCGTCAGGCCGAACGCCAGGCCCCGGCACCCGCTCCGGCGGCGGCAGCCCCGGCCCCGGCTGCTGAGGAAGAGGATAATTCTGGACGTCGTGGTCGCGGGAAACGCGGCAACGATCAAGTTCGCCGACCCACGACGCCAGGTCGGCGTGGCGGTGAACAACGTCGCCGTTCCGGTAAGTTGACGATTACCCAGGCCCTCGACGAGGGCAGTGGCGAGCGCACGCGCAGCCTTGCGGCAATGCGTCGCGCCCGCGAGCGGGAAAAAGCGCGGCTGCGGGAATCGTTGGGCGAAGGCGCCAAGCAGGTCCGCGACGTTACCATCCCGGAGACCATCACCGTTCAGGAGCTTTCCAATCGCATGGCCGAGCGTGGCGGTGAGGTGGTGAAGTCGCTGATGAAGATGGGCGTGATGGCCACGATCAATCAGGTGATTGATGCCGATACCGCTGAACTTGTAGCGCAGGATTTTGGGCATAACGTCAAGCGGGTTTCGGAATCAGACGTCGAGATTGGCCTGCTGGGCGACGAGGACGATGCGGGCACGCTGGCGCCACGGGCACCGGTCGTTACCATCATGGGCCATGTCGATCACGGTAAAACCTCGTTGCTCGACGCTTTGCGTGAGACCGATGTGGTTGGGGGTGAGGCCGGTGGCATCACTCAGCATATTGGTGCCTATCAGGTTACCTTGGCGTCCGGAGAGAAGATCACTTTCCTAGACACCCCTGGTCACGAAGCCTTCACTGAAATGCGCGCTCGTGGTGCGAACGTCACCGACCTTGTGGTTCTGGTGGTTGCCGCCGACGACAGCATAATGGCCCAGACGGTCGAAGCAATTCGCCATGCCAAAGCGGCGAAAAGCCCAATGATTGTCGCGATTAACAAGATGGATCTGCCAGGTGCTGATCCGCAAAAGGTTCGCACCGAGCTCCTGCAACACGAAGTCGTTGTTGAGGAAATGGGTGGCGACGTTCTTGCCGTTGAGGTTTCGGCCAAGACCGGTGCCGGACTCGATAAGCTCGAGGAAGCGATCCTGCTGCAGTCTGAGGTTCTGGAACTTCGGGTCAACCCGGACCGTCGTGCAGACGGTACGGTTGTCGAGGCGAAAGTTGAACGCGGCCGCGGCAGTGTTGCGACCGTATTGGTCCAGCGCGGCACGGTTTCGGTTGGCGATGTTTTCGTCGCTGGCGGCGAGTGGGGTCGGGTACGGGCCCTGATCAACGACCACGGTCAGAACATTGTTTCGGCAGGCCCGAGCCAGCCGGTTGAAGTCCTCGGTTTGAACGGGACACCGACAGCCGGCGATGATTTCGTCGTCGTCGAAAATGAAGCCCGCGCGCGTGAAATCACCGAATATCGTCAGCGGGTTGTACGTGACAAGCAAGTGTCGGCCGGTGCCCGTGGCACGGTTGAGCAAATGCTCTCCGCCATCGCTGCCGGTCAGGCAGAGGAACTGCCAATCGTGGTCAAGACCGACGTGCATGGCTCGTTGGAAGCGATCCGAGGAGCGGCCGAGAAGCTCAGCAACGATCACGTTGCGGTTCGGATCCTGCATGGTGCGGTAGGCGGTATCAACGAGTCCGATGTGACGCTGGCCAATGCGTCCGGCGCCATGGTTTTGGGTTTCAACGTTCGCGCCAACCCGCAAGCCCGTGACCTTGCGCGCCAAGATGGCTGCGAAATCCGCTATTATTCGGTCATCTACGACCTTATCGATGACATCAAGTCGGCACTGACCGGCATGCTGGCTCCGGATCTCAAGGAAGAGTTCCTGGGCAATGCCGAAATCCGCGAGGTGTTCAACATCACGAAGGTCGGCAAGGTGGCTGGTTGCATGGTCACCGAAGGTGTCGTCCGGCGTGGCTCGAAAGTGCGCCTGCTGCGTGACAACGTGGTTATCCATGAGGGCTCGCTCAAAACACTCAAGCGGTTCAAGGAAGAGGTCCGCGAGGTGCGGGAAGGCTACGAGTGTGGCGCCGCGTTTGAGAACTACAACGATATCCAGGCTGGTGACTTCATCGAGTGTTTCGATGTTAAGGAAGTTGCGCGGACCCTGGAATCGGTTCAGTAGCACGGATCGCCGGGGCGGCACGGCCGCTCGCGAGAGTTCATCGGGAATCCGCTTATGATTTCGCGTAACCAGGGTCGTGCCTCCGTTCCGGGGGCACCCAGTCAACGCCAGCTTCGTGTCGGTGAAGAGATTCGCCATGGTCTGTCGAGCATTCTATCTCGTGGCGAAGTCCGCGATCCTGATGTGGCCGACACCTCAATCACCATTACCGAGGTCGACGTAAGTCCGGACATGCGGAGTGCGGTCGTGTTTGTCATGCCGCTCGGTGGCGAACGTGGTCCGGAGGCGGTGGCGGGATTGACCCGTGCCGCTTCGTTCCTGCGCTCGGCGCTTGGCCGCGAAGTTCGGCTTCGTTTCCTGCCGTCGCTGAGTTTTCTCCTGGACACCGGTTTCGAGCGGGCTGGTCGGATGGATCAGGTGATGCGGTCTCCCGAGGTCTCGCGGGACCTTGGACCGGACATCGCACCGGACGTTGACGAGGACGACTAAGGTGGCGCGACGCAAACGCGGCAATCCGGTCAATGGCTGGGTCATTGTCGATAAACCCTCGGACATAACCTCAACCCAGGTCGTCGGGATCGTGCGCCGGGTGTTTGATGCGGCCAAGGCCGGACATGCAGGAACGCTGGATCCGATTGCGACCGGGATCCTGCCAGTGGCTCTGGGTGAGGCGACCAAGACAATTCCTTACGTCATGGACGCGACCAAGGACTACTGGTTCGACCTGCGTTGGGGCGAGGCACGAACCACCGACGACATCGAGGGTGATGTCACCGAAACCAGCGATTTGCGTCCCGAGCAGGCTGAAATCGAGGCCGCTCTCGGCGCCTTCCTGGGTGAGCTGGTGCAGGTGCCGCCACAATTCTCGGCGGTCAAGATCGACGGGCAACGGGCCTATGATCTGGCGCGTGATGGGGAAACTTTCGAGATCAAGTCGCGGGTGGTCAATGTCGAGCGCTTCGATCTGGCCGAGGTCGTCGATCGCGATACTGCCCGCTTTCGGGTTCGGTCTGGCAAAGGCACCTACATGCGCAGCTTGGCCCGTGACTTGGCCTTGGCGTTGGGCACGGTCGGCCACGTCTCGGGGTTGCGGCGTCTGCGCGTTGGCCCGTTCGATGAAAACATGGCGATTTCTCTGGATTCACTGAAGGCCATGACGCATAGTCCCGCCGCTTTCGAGCACCTCATGCCGGTTGAGACCGCGCTGGACGACATCCCGGCGCTCGACTTGGAAGAGGCGGAAGCAAATATGCTGCGGCGAGGTCAGGCAGTTCCCGTGTTTCGGGCGGCCGATCGTGAACGACTTGGCGGACTGCGAGAGGGCGATGTGCTCTACACGGTTCACGACGGTCTTCCGGTCGCCATATCCCGGATCAAAGGCGGTTGTGTTTGGCCGATCCGCGTCCTCAATCTCTAGACGGTTTGGAGAACACGATGTCGATTACGCAAGAGCGCAAGGCCGAGCTCATCAAGGAATACGGCCAAAAAGAGGGAGACACGGGTTCTCCTGAGGTGCAGGTCTCAATCTTGACCGAGCGGATTTTGAATTTGACCGAGCACCTGAAGACCCACAAGAAAGATTTCCATTCGCGCCGCGGCCTTCTGATCATGGTTGGCCAGCGCCGCCGGCTTCTTGATTACTTGAAGTCAAAGAATGACGAGCGCTATCAGGGCCTGATCAAGAGCCTTGGCCTGCGCCGTTGATTTGCGCCGTTGATATGCGCCGGTGATCGCGATACCGCAGTGGCGAACGATTACTCGAAACCCCGTCAGAGATGGCGGGGTTTCGTTTTTTTGCACATACCGGAATTCCGGATTTGACCGGGCCCTCGTTCCATGTCAAAGAAGGCCCGCTCGAAAAAGGATATGAAACAGTTGGACCGAACCGTTAGTGACGCCATTGGGAACGAGCTAGGCGTCGAACCCACGAAAACCACGCCAAATTGATTTCGATCCACCGGCGGCGCTGAGCCGCGCGGTGGTTGTGTGCGTGTTAGTTCGCATTGGGAACACCAAGAGATAGAAGCGGTCCTGGAAAGGAAGACGAACGATGTTCGATGTTTATCGTAAAGAAATGGATTGGGGCGGGCGCAAGCTGGTCCTTGAGACGGGCAAGATTGCTCGACAGGCCGACGGCGCCGTGATGGCGACGCTCGGAGAGACCACCGTGCTGTGCACCGTGGTCGGCGCCAAGCAGCCGCGCGTTGGGCTGGACTTTTTCCCACTCACAGTGAATTACCAAGAGAAGACCTTTGCCGCCGGCAAGATACCGGGCGGCTTCTTCAAGCGCGAAGGCCGGCCATCGGAAAAGGAGACGCTCACCTCGCGTCTGATCGACCGTCCGATCCGCCCGCTCTTCGACAAGGGCTTCAAATGCGAGACCCAGGTGGTCTGCACGGTGTTGAGCCACGATCTGGAGAACGACCCGGATATGGTCGCCATGGTAGGTGCCTCGGCGGCGTTGACGATTTCCGGCCTGCCGTTCCTTGGCCCGATTGCCGGTGCCCGGGTTGGCTACATTGATGGTGAGTACGTCCTGAACCCGATGCAGCATCAGATGGACGAGTCCAAACTCGACCTCGTGCTCGCCGGTACCAACGAAGGCGTGCTGATGGTCGAGAGCGAGGCGCACGAATTACCCGAGGACGTGATGCTCGGTGCGGTCGTGTTTGGCCATGATGCATGTCAGCCGGTGATCGATCTGATCATCGATCTGGCCGAGTCGTGCGCCAAGGAGCCGCGCGATGTACCGGATCAGCCGGCCGAGGTTGCGACCGTACGCGACAAATTGGCCGCCGCGATCGGCGACGACCTGCGCGAGGCCTACAAGGAGCCGAACAAGACGGCCCGCCAGGACTTGGTTTCAGTGGCGCGCGGCAAGGGCAAAGAGCTGCTGGAGGACGATGCTGAGATCGCTGTTTCCGGCGGCGTCATGAAGGGGCTCGAAGCCGATATCGTGCGCGGGACCATTCTCGACACCGGTATCCGCATTGATGGTCGTGACACCAAGACCGTGCGCCCGATCGTCTCAGAAGTTGGTGCCTTGCCGCGCAGCCATGGCTCGGCGCTGTTCACGCGTGGCGAGACCCAGGCGTTGGTCGTTACCACGCTTGGCACTGGCCAGGATGAGCAGATCATTGACGCGCTTGAGGGCGAATTCCGTCAGAACTTCATGTTGCACTACAACTTCCCGCCGTATTCCGTCGGTGAAGCCGGTCGCATGGGTACGCCGGGACGTCGCGAGATCGGACATGGCAAGCTCGCTTGGCGGGCGATCCGCCCGTTGATGCCGACGAAAGAGGAGTTCCCTTACACAATTCGCATCGTCTCGGAGATCACGGAGTCAAACGGCTCATCGTCGATGGCGACTGTTTGTGGCTCGTCTTTGGCTCTGATGGATGCCGGTGTGCCAATGGCACGGCCCTGTGCCGGTATCGCCATGGGCCTGATCAAGGAAGGCGACCGGTTCGCGGTTCTGTCCGACATTCTGGGTGATGAAGATCATCTCGGCGACATGGACTTCAAGGTCGCTGGCACCTCCGAGGGCGTTACTTCGCTGCAGATGGACATCAAGATCACCTCGATCACCAAGGACATCATGGCGATCGCTCTCGATCAAGCTCGTGACGGTCGCTTGCACATCCTGGGTGAGATGGCCAAGGCGCTGACCGGTGCCCGTGATGATATCTCCGACAATGCGCCGAAGATCACCACCATCAAGATCGCGGTCGACAAGATCCGCGAAATCATCGGCCCAGGTGGTAAGGTCATCCGCGAAATCCAGGAAACCACCGGTGCCAAGATCGATATCGACGATGATGGTACGGTCAAGGTTGCGGCGGTTGATGGCAAGAGTGGTGAGGCTGCTCTGGACTGGATCAGGTCGATTGTCGCCGAGCCGGAATTGGGTGTGATCTATAACGGCAAGGTGGTGAAGACCGTCGAGTTCGGCGCCTTCGTCAATTTCCTTGGCGCCAAAGATGGCCTCGTTCATATCAGCGAGTTGAAGCCTGAGCGCGTCGGTAAGACCACCGATATCGTGAATGTCGGCGATGAAGTGAAGGTCAAGGTCATTGGCTTTGATGATCGCGGCAAGGTCAAATTGTCGATGAAGGTCGTCGATCAAGAGACCGGCGCCGAGATCACGGACTGAGCGTGAATCGACTTGTCCTGAAGAGATTGGGGCGGAGCTATGGGCCAAATATCCATTGATCCGCCCCAACTTCCTGCAAATCGGATAATTGCCCATCGCGGCGCGTCGGCGTTTGCGCCGGAAAACACGTTTGCGGCCTTGCGGGCGGCGGCTAGGCTCGGGGCAACCTGGGTCGAGGTCGACGTAAAACTAACCTCTGATGGCGTGGCGATCCTGCATCACGATGCTGTCTTGGGGCGAACCGCAGACGGGAGCGGCGCTGTCGCAGACACGCCCTGGGACCGCATTCGCCAGCTTGACGCCGGATCCTGGTTCACGCCTGGATTTGCCGGAGAGCCTGTCCCCCGACTGGATGATGCCCTGCGGCTTTGCTGTGGCCTTGGGCTGTCGATGAACCTTGAGATTAAGCCTTGTCCGGGACGCGAGGCCGAGACAACAGCGGAGTTGATCCGGGTTGTGCGGCAAACTTGGCCGGACAATGGCGGCCGGCTGCTTCTGTCCAGTTTTCAGCTTGAGAGCCTAGAGGAAGCGCAACGGATCGGCCCAGAGTTGCCCCGTGCCCTCCTCATCAGAGAACCGCGTGACGGTTGGCTCGAGGACGCTGAACGCCTCGGATGCTGGTCACTCAACGTAAATCATAAGTTTATTCACACAGCCGAAATGCTTGGCGATATCAAGACCAAGGGCTTTCGGGTTCTCGGATACACAGTAAACGATTGCGCAACGGCCACGCGCCTTTTGGCGGACGGGATGGATGCGGTGATTTCTGATAATCCGTTGGTATTTTAAAACGAGTGGCGCGCGCGGTATCAAGTATCGGGCGTGTGACGGTCCGCTAGTTGGCGCCAATATGCGAGAAGATGGATGCGCACGGCGGATGGTACTGAATTTTCACCGCGTTGCTCGTCGATTTTACCAATGAGCGCTTTTAGCGAGATGTTTTCGCGCTGCGCTACCGTTTCTAACATTTCCCATTCTTCTGGATTCAGCGAAATACTGGTTCGCCGGTCTAGCAATCTGTAGTGACGGCGAACCAAACGACCGTCGACTTCCCCAGTATCGTTTGCAGTCTCAAAGGTTTCTGCGGTCGAGGAGAAAAAGGATTTTTTATCTACAGCCATTGATTGATCGCTCTTTGTCAAGGTCCCTAATTTAGAGATACTATATTCTCTTGGATGAGGGAAAACAATGCGCGTTAGATCACAATTGAGGCAACCATTGATAGGTTAATCAACCCTTTGGAAACCTTTGTTCACAGCATCAGCCGGCGCCACCACTCCCCAACTTGGGCTTTCTGGTTGGCGCTGCCAGTTGGTATTCATTCGGGCAAGTCAGCGGTGGCGCGATTCACTCGCTTCCAGTGCCTGGTTTTGGGATTCCAACGGCATGGAACCCACCATCGACATGGTGAATCTCACCGGTGACACCAGCCGACAAATCGCTCAACAGGTAAAGTGCCGCGTTCCCGACCTCGTCTAGGTTAACGTTGCGCTGGAGCGGCGCGTTCTGTTCTGAATGGCGAAACACATAGCGGGCGTCACCAATGGCCGATCCGGCTAATGTGCGCATGGGCCCAGCGGAAATCGCATTGACGCGAATACCGTCACCGCCGAGGTCGGCAGCCAGATACCGCACGCTTGCCTCTAGCGCCGCCTTGGCGATGCCCATGACATTGTAATTCGGAATTGTGCGTTCGGCCCCTAGATAGGTGAGCGTCAGCAACGATCCACCATTGTCCATCAATCGAGAGGCGTGCCGGGCAACGGCCGTGAAGGAATAGCAGGATACATCCAGTGTCTGACGGAAGTTCTCGCGACTGGTATCGGCGTACCGTCCCTTTAACTCAGACTTGTCGGAAAATGCGATCGCGTGGATGACGAAATCAAGGCCCCCAAGGCCATCGGCGATCTGTTCGATCGACTGACCGAGGTCAGTTTCGTCGGCGACATCGCATTCCACGGTCAAATCCGAGCCGACCGATGCAGCCAGCGGCACGACACGCTTGCCGAGCTGCTCATTTTGATAGGTGAACGCGAGACTGGCGCCGTGCGCCGCTGCCGACTGGGCGATGCCCCAGGCGATAGAGCGCTCGTTGGCGACGCCCATGATAAGGCCCTTCTTGCCGGCAAGAAGGGCTGTCGGATTTGATGGACTGTCGGATTTCATGGCTTCTGGGATGGTAGGTTGAATTAGGCTTGGAACTGGCGGAAGGCGAGAACCGCGTTGGTCCCGCCGAAGCCAAAGCTGTTCGATAGAGCCAAATTGATTTTGGCATCATCGATACGTTCCCGCGCGATCGGCAGGTCGCCGGCTTCGGGATCCAGGTTGTCGATGTTGGCCGAGGCGGCAACGAAGTTTTCCTTCATCATCAACAAGGTATAAATCGCCTCATGAACCCCGGTAGCACCCTGTGAGTGGCCGGTCAGGGATTTGGTCGAGCTGATTGCCGGCATCTGGTTGCGCTTGGAAAATACGGCGTTGATAGCCTCAAGCTCTCGCATGTCTCCGACCGGGGTGGAAGTGCCGTGGGTGTTGATATAATCGACCGGTTCCTCAATGCCGCTCAAGGCCGAGCGCATGCATCTGACTGCTCCTTCGCCTGAGGGCTGAACCATATCGACGCCGTCCGAGCTGGCCCCGTAGCCCACAAGTTCGGCGTAGATCTTGGCGCCACGTGCCTTTGCGTGCTCAAGTTCTTCCATCACGAGAACGCCGCCGCCACCGGAAATCACGAACCCATCTCGGTCGACATCGTAGGCCCGAGACGCGCGGGTGGGCGTGTCATTGTATTTCGAAGAAAGCGCGCCCATCGCATCGAACAGAACCGATAAGGTCCAATGCAATTCTTCGCCACCGCCGGCGAATACGACGTCCTGTTTTCCGAGCTGGATCGCTTCCGACGCATTGCCGATGCAGTGTGCGCTGGTAGAGCAAGCAGAGCTGATGGAGTAGTTGTGGCCCTTGATCTCGAAGAATGTCGAAAGGCAAGCCGAGTTGGTGCTCGACATGACGCGCGGCACCATGTACGGCCCGACCCGTTTCGGGCTTTTCTCGCGTGCGGTATCGAATGCCGCCATCATGTTGCTTGTTGATGGACCGCCGGACCCCATGATCAGCCCGGTGCGCTCATTGCTTACTTCGCCTGGCTCCAAACCGGAATCCGCGACCGCTTGTTCCATGGCGATATAGTTGTAGGCGGCGCCGTTGCCCATAAACCGGAGCATCTTGCGGTCAATACGTTCGGCCGGATCAATTTTCAGCGTTCCATGTACATGACTGCGAAACCCCATCTCCTTATATTCTTCTGCCGCAACGATCCCGGATGTGCCGTCACGGAGCGATCGGGTAACTTCCTCGGTGTTGTTTCCGATCGAGGATACGATCCCCATTCCAGTGATGACGACACGGCGCATCAGTTTGCTCCTTGAGTGGCGGGGTCTTTTTGGAATAGCCCGACCCGAATATCCTTGGCTTGGAAGAC
>JABIRP010000349.1 GCA_018699735.1 Rhodospirillaceae bacterium
AAAAGGATCATGGGGATTGTATTGTTCAGGAGACATATCACGATCAAAAACTTGCTAAATGGGTTTCGTCCTTGCGAAGCCGGCATAATGCTGGCCGCCTAAAATTCGAGTATGTCGTCCGATTAAACCGTATTGGGTTCACGTGGGACGCTGTAAAGGGTTTTTGGGAGTTGATGTTCGGCGAACTGCTCTCTTGTAAGACTGATGATGGTATATTCGAGATACCAATAGAAAACGAGCAACTGGTTGTTTGGGTCAACAACCAACGTCGGTCCTATCGGAAGGGTACTTTGGACCGAATTTATATTGATCGCCTAAATGAAATAGATTTCAGCTGGGATCCGCTGATTGACCGGTTCAAGCGAATGGTCAAACGCCTGCAATTCTTTAAGGGGGAGCATGGGGATTGCAATGTCCCCAAAACATATTCTGACAAACAGCTTTCTGCGTGGGTTGATAATCAACGCCAGGCATATCGGAAAGGAAAGTTGGACAAGTGGTACGTCGATCAATTGGACCAAATAGGATTCGACTGGGACCCCCGCGAAACTTTGTGGAAGCAGATATTTGGCCGTCTAGTTGAGTACCGTGGAGAACACGGTAACTGCAACGTGCCCAGCACCTTTGACGACAAACAGCTATCTGCATGGGTTGATAGTCAGCGCCAAGCATATCGGAAAGGAAAGTTGGACAAGTGGTACGTTGATCAATTGAACCAAATAGGATTTGACTGGGACCCCCGCGAAACTTTGTGGAAGCAGATGTTTGGCCGGTTGGTCGAGTATCGCAAAGAATATGGCAATTGCGATGTACCCAGAACCTTTGACGACAAACAGCTCGCTACGTGGGTCGATAGTCAGCGACAGGCGTATAAAAATGGGTCATTAAAGCCCGAATTTGTCGAGAAACTTGGAAACATTGAATTTACCTGGGTGTTGCGAGAGCGAAATTATAAGGGGTTCCGTTTACCTGATAATGGGTGACGGGAAGAAAACGTTGGTTGGCCGTTCGTCACTTGGGTTGGTGTGCGCGCGGGGCCTGCACAAGGCTGTAGTTTCTGCCACCGTATTGACACCGTGGCGCCGCTTCGCCCTCCATCCTGCACAAAAAATTGCCCGGAACCGTTGGGTTCCGGGCAAGTTGAACAGGGAGGCTTCACGTCTGGGAGACGTAGGACCCGAGGGCCCTTAATATCCGGGCGGGGGGGCCCGGAGGGCGGTTGAAGGATCAACCGCAATTCGATACTGAACTAGATAAGTGTACGAATGGTTAATTACTATACATATTCAGGCAAGCCGGCTATGCGCCAGATGCATAGCTCGGGATGAGGTTCGGTTGAGACTTAAAATTGGGTCTTGGCGACTTCCTGTAGCAAAAAGTCCCGCAGCACGGTGATCCGCTTGGAATGGCGCAGTTCCTCGGGATAAACGAAATATGCTGGCACCTGTGGGCCTTCCAGATCTGGAATTATGCGGACCAGACTGTCATCCTCGCGCGCCAGATAGTCCGGCAGAGCGGCGATACCGACACCTGACTGAACGGCGCGGAAAATCGCATAGACATTGTTGACCTTGAAAGTTGGCGAAGTTTCTCGGCCATGTGGATCGTAGACCAAATCCCGCAACCAGTTCACTTCCGGGAAGGGTGGTTGGGTGGCGTCGCCGTAGATCACCAGACGATGTCCATCCAATTCCTCGACGGTTGTCGGCTGGCCCTGCAATTCCAAATACCGCGGAGAGGCGTACAGATGGAACTTGATCGTCTTCAGATGGCGTTGGATCAGGTCACCCTGGCGCGGCGGTGTCAGACGAATTGCGACATCGGCCTGGCGCATCGACAGATCGAGTTCACTGTCGCCGATCAGCAAGGTGACGTTAATCTCGGGATAATGCTCTAGGAATTCGCCGATGCGGGCGGCAAGCCAAGTTGAACCCAAGGCCACTGTCGTGGTGATGCGCAAGGGGCCCTTCGGCTCCTCCTTGCCCTCGGAAAGAACCGCCTGGGTCGTCGCAAGCTTGGTGTAAACCTCGCGCGCTGTCTGAAACAGCACCTCGCCCTGCTCGGTCAGGATCAGGCCACGAGCGTGGCGATGGAACAAGGTCACGTTCAGGCTGGCTTCAAGATGGCTGATCTGCCGGCTGATTGCCGATTGGCTGAGGTTCAGGGTCTCACCCGCATGGGTGAAGCTGCCCGCTTCGGCGACCGCATGAAAAATCCGTAGCTTGTCCCAGTCCATGATCTGCTCACTCGGTCGCGCTGCCCTGCACGGAACAGGTCCCCTCCGGGGGCCCTAAATGCCGTTGGTCCCGTGTCTACCTGAAACCGCTGCAACGGGGAAGCCATCAAAGTCATCGGTTTTCACTTAGAACATAGCTGCTGGGGTCTTATCGCGGTACGATCCCGGCGAGCTACACGCGTCGCAAAACAGAACCCGAGGTGCCAGGCTTCCTATGGCCCAAATTCAATCCGATACTCCTGAAATCGAGCGATACCTGCAAGACCTGGAGCGCGTCGTGGTTTCCGCGGGTGGGAGCGTTCTCGATACCGCGAGGATCGTAGCCGAAAACGGTGAATTCCGGGTTGAGGGACCGCCGCCGCGTGCGACCGACAAGTTTCTGTTCGAAGTCGCCGAAGATATCATGCCAGCACCGATGGACTACGAAATCGTTCTACAGGGCGACGATCTGGTTATGAATGGGCTGGTCATGAATGGACCGGTTCTAAACGGGCCGGATCTGAACGGGCCAGTTCTGAACGCGCTGGTTCTGGATGGCAATAGGCGGGAGGTGAGTGACGCACAGACCCAGTGCATGGAATTGTTGCTTGCCCTCTACAATCTGACCGGCAAGGCGGCACACCAAAAACGTATCTGCCCATGGGTCCTCCTGGCCGAGCACACCGAGGTTCTGGAGACGCTTTTTGAGGCTAGGTCGAGCGATATCAAACTTGCGAAGCTGAACGCGCTCTTCCTGGAGGGGCGGCAAGACGAACTGCTGATCGAAAGTTTCCTTTCTTCGCGCTGGCTTGTCTTACCCGGAGACTCAGCCCGGCCGGATACCGCGGTGGTCATGCCGTTTATCGATCTTCTAAATCACCACAGTGCAGCGACCGGCTACATGTCGCAGGTTGGTTCCGACGGGCAGCGTCAGGTCGTAACCGCCAACGCCCAACCCCTTGCCAAGACCGAGAGTGATACCAGCACCCAAACCGACGAGAACTCCAACGAATGCTTCGTGTACTACAATCGGATGGACCGGTTCGATTCGATGCTCCACTACGGCTTCATCGATGGATCGACTTCGTTCGTGCGTTCGATCCCGATGAAGCTGGAACTGCGACCTGGTGTCGAACTTGTTATTCACGCGTCGACAGGTGGTATGACCTATAAAAAGCCGCCGGAGAAAGAGGTCATCTTTCTTGAAACACTGATGCCGGAAATCCTGTCTGGGTCAGACAGCCACGTTGAGGTTTCTTTCATTTGCGTCCCGGGCCCAGCCGAAAGGGATGCCCTCAGGGTGATCCTCGGGTCTTTGATACAGCTCACAGGCATGGAACCGAACACCGTTGCCTTCGCCGACGCGGTGTTGCGATCGGAAGCCGAAGTTGTTACCCACAATTTGAGCTATCTCAGGAGATTAAAAGTCGCCGTTTTCACACTGCCCAATGAGGGTGATGTCGGTGCTTATCGGTCCGAACTTTTGCGATTGATTGCGATACAGAGCACTATGCTGAACAGTTATGCACAGCATTTTAATCTTTCGACCAGTGCGCCTTAATCGTTCTGGACCGCGATTTACGACAGAATTGATGAAACCCTACGCAATACGAGCTACTTTAAGGTTGTCATGATGCACCGCTTTCTCATTCCCCTGACCCTGTTTCTCGCGATCACGCTTTCGGGCTGTTTTCACAAGAGCAAGGAAGACATTCTGAGTGAAGCAGAAGACGTTCGGGATATTGGTGAGCTTATAACCATCCTCGGCGAGCCGGATTTGAAGCATAAAATGAATGGCCAGGAGGAATGGTCTTACAAGGCCAATAACGGCAAGGTCGTTTTCGTTGTCGCAGGCAATTCCGTTGTCGAAGCGCACGCGGAATAATTCAATCGATTTTGATGAGTGAGATGTAGGCATGTTCAAATCCACCACGCGCGTTATCGTTCTCCTTGCCGTTTGCCTGGCGTTGGCCGGCTGCCTCCAGGAGAAAAAGGCCGACTTGATTGACAAGTCCAAAGGGATCGAGACAGTCGCCGAGTTGGAAAAAGCACTCGGAAAACCCAAGGAAGTCAGCAAAATTGGGCCTCTGGAGCAATGGATCTATGAGGCGAGTGACGGCAAGCTCGTGTTCTCGATCGTCGCCGGTCGAGTGGCACTAGAACATACAGAAGACAAGAAGTAGCGGGATTACATCCCGACGAATCGGACTTTCTCACCTGACGGCGTGCCCAGGACCTCGTCCTCACGCATTACGGTCTTGCCTCGGATAATTGTTGCTTTCGGCCAACCCTTCACGGCCATGCCGTCGAAGGGTGTCCATCCGCATTTGCTGGCAATCCAGTCGTTGGTGATCACGCGCTCGGCTTTCAGGTCCACGATCGAGAAATCCGCATCGTATCCGCGCGCGATGCGGCCCTTGCCCGCGATGTTATAGATCCGTTGCGCGCCGGCAGATGTCAGGTCTACCAAACGCTCCAGGCTGAGACGCCCTTCGGCCATGTGGTTCAGCAAGAGCGGTAACAGGGTCTGCACCCCCGGCATACCGCTCGGGCTGTCGGGATAGGTCGCCGATTTTTCCTCCAGGGTATGCGGCGCATGGTCGGAGCCGATGACATCGACCACGCCTTGATCGATCGCCCGCCAAAGGGCCGCCCGTTGTGCCGCGTCACGCACCGGAGGGTTCATCTGCGCCAAGCTGCCGAGCCGGTCGTAGCAGTCCGGGGCCGCCATCGTCAGATGGTTCAGCGTACACTCAACCGTCGCCACATCCTTGTTGGCCGCCAGGATCTCCATCTCTTCGCCGGTGGTGATATGCAGAACATGCACCGGGCGCCGCGCCTCTCGGGCAAGGCGCAGAATACGTTCTGTCGCCCGCACTGCGGTTGTGACATCGCGCCAATCAGGGTGCGCTCTCGGGTGGCCGGCATCGACCGCGATCTGTTTGCGTTCGTTCAGGCGATCCTCATCCTCGGCATGGATAGCCACCCGCCGCCGCCCATGCGCCAGGATGCGCGCGATCACCGCGTCGTCCTTGGCTAAGAGCGATCCGGTCGAGGATCCCATGAATATCTTAACCCCGGAGCACCCTGCTAAAAGCTCCAACTCGCCAAGCTGGTCCGCGTTTTCGGCTGCACCGCCCATGAAGAACGCGTGATCGCACCAGGCAACCTCGGCAGCGCGGGCGAGCTTGTCATTCAACTCGATGGCTGAAAGGGTCAGAGGGTTGGTGTTTGGCATCTCAAAGATTGCGGTTACGCCACCAAGCACCGCCGCACGGGTTCCGTGGGCCAAATCTTCTTTCTGCGGTGCGCCGGGCTCGCGGAAATGAACCTGGGTGTCGATAACGCCGGGCAGGACATGCAAGCCGCCCGCATCGAAGACTTCGGCCGCCGCGCTATCGCTGAACGCGCCGATAGCGGTAACCTTGCCGCCTACGACACCGATGTCGGCTTCCGCAATGCCGTTAGGCGTCACTACGGTGCCACCCTTTACGACCAAATCAAAACGTTCGCCCATGTCCATACGCTCCCTGCTTGCTTCCCCACAGTCGGTTTAACGCGACCAGCGCCAACGGTAAAGCAGAGGTCCGAGAAACTATCTATAGAAACGCTCGCTTAGAGCTTCCGACCCTTCAAATCATCACGCAGTTGTTCTGCCTTCTCTCGCGGACCGGGCATTTGCGGATGAATGGCGAGTGCAGCGTCCAGAGCTTTCAAAGCGATTTCGGGTTGACCGACAGCAAGATAGATCAGGCCGAGCCCGGACAGGGCACCGAAATGTCGTGGCTCCAGCTTGAGCGTACGCTTTACGTCGATTACCGATTCTTCCAAGCGGCCAAGCAGATAAAGCACCGTCGCGCGTTTATTCCAGGCTTCGGCAAAATCCGGGGCGAGGCGGGTCAACCGGGTAAAGCTGTCGAGCGCGGCTGGCATCTGCGACTGGGACATTTCGGTAACGCCTTTTAGCATCAAAGCGTTCGCGCGCCTGTCGTCGGGACGCAAAGACCAGATCACCCAGATGTTCCGCTCAATCGCCGCCGCTTCCGAGACCCCAGGGGCGTCGGCGAGTGCCACGAACAAGGGATCCAATCTTTGATCCCGCTGATCCGCTCTGACACTAGGCATAAATGTCGCCAGGATCGTCAAAACGAGAGTGATCCGCGAAATTGTTCTCATGGCATCCCTCCACTCAGCATGTGGTCAATTGTACCGCGAGCGGTGGTGATATTCACGCCTGGACACGCAAAATCCTCTTCACATCCCTGGGAGGTGCTGAAATTAGGCATTTGAAAGCCCTGTATAACGGGCTCGGTTATGAAAGCTCTTTCGCCAATGCGAGGCGAATCCAAGACGGCTGGAGCGCACTCAGCCGAGTTTGGCCGGTTTGGGGCCGCCGGTTGCCCAATCCAATAACTCGACCGTATGGACGATCGGGGCATCCAATGCGCCCTCCAGCTGGGTCATGCAGCCGAGGTTTCCGGCCGCGAAGACTTCTGGATCTGTATCGTTGAGATGGGTCGACTTGCGCCGGCGTAATTCATCCGCCAGATCCGGTTGCAGCATGTTGTAAGTGCCGGCCGAGCCGCAGCAGAGGTGACTATCCCGAGGTTCACGGACCTCGAACCCAGCACGCCGCAATAGTGTCTGAGGGAGGGTTTTGATCTTCTGGCCGTGCTGCATCGAGCAGGCGGAATGATAGGTGACGGTCATGCAATTTGGGTCGACGGGTTCGTTCAATCCGATCTCCTCGATGAACTCCGTCACGTCACGGGCAATCTCGGCGATCCTTATGGCGCGTTCAGCGTAGGCTGGGTCACCGGCGAGCATGTGGCTGTAATCCTTCACCGTGGTGCCGCAACCGGACGCATTGATGATGATCGCGTCCAGTCCCTCGCCGTCCATTTCGCGACCCCAGGCATCGATATTGGCCCGCGCCGACGCCTGGGCGGCATTGGTCTTGCCCATATGCTGAGTTAGCGCGCCACAGCAGCCCGCACCCTCGGCCACCACCACCTCGACCCCGTGACGGGTCAACAGGCGCACGGTCGCATCATGGATTGCGGGGGCCAGCACTTGTTGGGCGCATCCGGTCAGGAGGGCGACGCGTTTGCGCCTCGGGCCGGTCGCGGTGAAGGTTCTGGGATGCGAGGTTTCGCCCCGCGGCGGGATCACGGCCGGTGCGAGACCCAGCATCGCCCCCAACCGCTTGCCGAACAATGCCCTAACCACTGGCGCCAGCGGGCGCGCCAGCCATGCAGCCACGAGGGCGGCACGAAATCGCGTTGGGTGTGGCAGCATCCAGGCCAGGAGTTCTCGCAACGCTCGGTCGACAAATGGACGTGTGTAGTCTGTCTCGATGCGGGCGCGGGCCTGGTCGACCAAGTGCATGTAGTCAACACCGGACGGACAGGTGGTCATACATGAAAGACAGGTCAGGCAGCGGTCGATGTGGGTCACCACCCGCTCGCTCGGAGGCCGGTCGTTCTCTAGCCAATCCTTGATCAGATAGATCCGCCCGCGCGGACTGTCGAGTTCATCGCCGAGGATTGAGAAGGTTGGGCAGGTCGCCGTGCAGAAGCCGCAATGCACACATTTGCGCAAGATGCCGTCAACTTCCTGAATGTCAGGGTCAGCGAGTTGGGCGATGGAGAAATTGGTTTGCATGGTAAGCTCACCGCTTCCGAGGAAGGCCATCGTCTTGGCCCCTCACCCCGTCAGTCCCGCGCAGGTGGAAATCCAGGCGATTTCGCGGCGAAGAGTTGGATCCCCGCTTGCGCGGGGATGACGATGGGAGTGGGTGGATCTGTCCGAATTTCATCATCACCCCCCTATACGCCCGGATACATGCGGCCGGGGTTCAGCACGCGTTCGGGATCGAAGCTGGCTTTGACGCGGGCCGACAAGGATCCGAGTGGACCGGACTGGGGCTCGAATACTTGGGCTGCGGCGCGAATGTCGGCTGGGGCCCGAACCAAGGTGGCGTGGCCTCCATTGGGGCCGACCGCAGCGCGCACCGTCTCGGCGGTGAATGTCGGTGCGACGGCGGCCCAGATCAAGCCGCCGGCCCAGTCGTGAAAATGCATGACCTCACCCGCCGCATGCAGGCGTTCGGCGATACGCCAGCTCTCGGACGGTGCTACCGACAGGCGCCAGATGTGGCGGTCGCGTGGCTCGGCAAGCAGGCTGGCGTCGCGCACCTCACGCCAGAATGTCGCTGAATTGTGGCCGTGCAGCTCTTCGATGGCGCCGAATTTGGCTAGCGCATCTCTAAGTGCGGAGCAGCGATGCTCGACTGACGGTCCGACACCTTCAACCCGAACCGCAGTGACTGCACCGCCGGCGCCGGATACGTAACCGACAGCGGACCGTGCCGCGACCTCGGCCGGCAGATGCGCCGTGCTTGCCACTTCGTGCGGCGAGTTCATAGCCGCCGACATGGCCTCAATTGCGGTCTCACCAGTGGCGCCGAACACCAGAACCGTGCGCGTCTTCTCAGGGGCAGGCAGCACCTTGAAGGTCACCTCCGTCAACGCCGCCAAAGTGCCATGAGCGCCGCAGACCAGTTTGGAAAGATCATAGCCGGTGACGTTCTTGACTACTCGGCCGCCGGATTTGACCACGTCACCGCGCCCGGTTACCGAACGGAATCCCAGCAGATGATCGCGTGCCGCGCCGGCCTTGATCCGGCGCGGGCCGGAGAGATTGCACGAGAAAACACCACCGATCGTGCCGAGGCCAACCGCATGACCGAACAGGGGCCCAAAGTCCATCGGCTCGAAGGGCAGCATCTGGTTTTCCGCCGCCAGTGCCACCTCGATTTCGGCGAGAGGTGTGCCGGGGCCGGCACCGAGGATCAATTCTTCCGGCTCATACAGACTGATTCCCGCAAGCGCTGAGAGATCGAGCGTATTCTCCGCCTGCATCGGCCGGCCGAGCGCCCGTTTGGTGCCGGTGCCGACCAACTCCAGCGGCGAGGCCTCCGAAACCGCCCAACGCACCGCGTCGAGCACCTGGGCTTCGGTCTCAGGTTTGAATGTGGTGGCCACGGTCTCAGAACCTCGGGATGTCGGGGAACGGCATTTGGCCTTTGTGGATGTGCATCCGGCCAAGCTCGGCGCAGCGATGCAGTTCCGGAAACACCTTGCCGGGATTCAGGAGGCCGTCCGGATCAAAGGCGCATTTCACCCGCTGTTGTTGGTTCAGATCCTCTTCATTGAACATCGCGCCCATCAGATCGCGCTTCTCCACGCCGACCCCGTGTTCGCCGGTTAACACACCGCCAAGCTCGACGCACGCGAGCAGAATGCGCGAGCCGAACTCTTCGGTTTTTTCCAACTCACCCGGTTTATTGGCATCGTAGAGGATTAGCGGATGCAGGTTGCCGTCTCCGGCATGAAAGACATTGGCGACTTTGAGCCCGTATTCCTCGGACCATTCCGACATGCGCGAGAGGATCTCCGGCAGTTTGGCGCGTGGGATGGTACCGTCCATGCAGTAATAGTCTGGCGAGATCCGCCCGACGGCCGGGAAAGCCGCCTTGCGCCCGGCCCAGAACGCATCGCGCTCGGCTTCGTTCTGGCTGACGCGGAGTGAGGTGGCGCCGTTGGCTTCAGCAATTTCTCGCACGCGCTCGATCAGATAATCGACCTCGACCTGAGGTCCGTCCAATTCGACGATCAGCAATGCCCCTGCGTCACGGGGATAACCGCAATTGATGAAATCCTCTGCCGCGTTGATCGCCGGGTTGTCCATCATCTCCATGCCCCCCGGGATGATGCCGGCACCGATCACGGCCGCGACGCAGGTGCCAGCCTGTTCGCTTTTCTCGAAGCCGACGAGAACCGCCCGCGCCGTCGACGGCTTTTGAAGGATGCGCACCGTGACTTCCGTGATAACGCCGAGCAAGCCCTCCGAACCGGTCAGCAATCCCAGCAAATCGTAGCCTTCGGCATCCAGGTGCTTGCCGCCGATGCGGATCACCTCGCCGTCAATGGTCACGAACTCGATGCCCAGTACATTGTTGGTCGTGAGGCCGTATTTCAGAGAGTGTACCCCGCCTGAGTTCTCGGCGATGTTGCCGCCGATTGAGCAGGCGATCTGGCTGGATGGATCGGGCGCGTAGTAGAAGCCCTGGTCCTGCACTGCGTGGGTAATCGCGAGGTTGGTCACCCCCGGCTGCGCCGTCACCGTTCGATTGTCGTAGTCGATGTCGAGGACGCGATTGAATTTGCCAAGTCCGAGCAGCACGCCATCGGCCAAGGGCAACGCCCCGCCCGAAAGCGATGTGCCAGCCCCGCGCGGCACCACCTTGATCCCGGCCTCGCCGCAGTATTTCAGGATCGCCGCTACTTGGGCGGTGGTCTCCGGCAACACGACGACCATCGGCAACGTGCGATAGGCTGACAGCCCGTCGGACTCGTAGACCCGCATCTCGTCGTCTTCGGCAATGACGCCATTAGGCGCGATCGCCCTCAAGTTCTCGATGATCGCGGCCCTTTGGGCCATCACATCCCTATCCGGTTCCGGCATGCGCATGGCCGGCTTCTCCTCGACGGTCGCGTTGCTGTTCGTGGTGGACGATAACGCCGATTATCTGAATGTGGGCGGAAAATATTTCGCGGAGCCATGACGCAGACATGACAAAGCGGCCGCTGGAGGCGGCCGCTGTTATTTCAGTCCAAAAGCATCGATCCCGAATACCCAGACGATCGCCTGGGCACAATTAGAAGGATCAGCCTTGGCGTGCCTTGAAGCGCGGGTTGGTCTTATTGATGACGTAGACCCGGCCCTTGCGGCGCACAAGGCGGCAATTGCGGTCCCGGTTCTTCAGCGTCTTCAGTGAATTAACGACCTTCATGGCCTTGATCCGTCAGTTGGTTCGTTGCGCGAGGCGCGGAAGTTAGTCGGCGGTCGCCGGGATGTCAACCGACCTGCGGGAAGAATGCCAACGCAGCTTGGTATTACTCTTTCGGCGACTTCAGGACGAAATACCGCTGGACCATTAGCTGGCCGCGCTCCAGCAACGCGGCGCACCGAGCCCAGCGCTCGGTCTCTTGGATCAACACCATCATTTGTACCGGGGTGCCGCGAAGCGAGCCGTCATTGATCCGGGACATAAAATTCTGGAAGCTGGACAATATCTGGCCATGAAACGTTTGGCTGATGTCTTCCGAGATGCGCAGGTCGAGCCTGAGCGCCTTGATCTGCTCCTCGTAGCGTTCCTTCGGCCAAAGATAATAATCCTGTTCTTCCTGATCGATCCACTTCTGGACCGCCGGCGGAACTTGATCACTGTTACCCGGCAGGACGAAATCGGTGATGGTCAATTGGCCATAGATGCGCATCGCTTTGTTGATTTGCTCGAATATGCGGACCTTGTCTTCGACCAGACAGAAGAACTCTCTAGCCAGGATACAATCAATGCTCCGCGTTTTGAATTCGACGGTCGTCGGGTTGAAGGGGACGAGTTCGATCTTGCCTTTGACACTGGAGCTGTCGAAGTGCTCTTTGAGCGGTAGCAAGAGGTCCGGCACCATTTGATACGCTTGGATAGAGCAGTCGAACTCAGATGCGATCGCCACAGTGCCGCCGCCGAGATCGGGAGAGAGATCCATCATCTGATGGTCTTTGTTCATTGCGAAGGGCTTGGTCAGCGTCAAGGTTTGATCAACGCCGCCTGGCACCAGATAGCCATGCCCCCAAATCTCCTGCATGAGATTTAGCCGTTTCTTATCCCAATATTCGGGTTCCCCTTCCGGCTCCTCCGAGAGCATGGCGTCGAATTGCCCGAGCGGGTCGGACACTTCAGCTTCGCCCGGCGGCAGGTCGCGACCGGCCCACCATGCGCGAAACTTGTCCTTAAGACTGTGCTGTAATGCCATCCAACCTATGCGACCGGTCGAAGAGATACCGGTCCGTCACACCTCCGTCTCGGATCGTTGAACTATAACAGATGACTGAAATTCGTAAAAAAATTGTAAATTGTTTCTGACGACTAGAGCATTTTTCGGGATGGAGGTCGCAATGGCGGCGCGGAGCGCGACCGATCAAGGCAAGGGCTTGGCCATGGCTGTGCTCGGTGTTTTGATTCTGACACCGGATACGCTGATCATCCGGCTGGTCGATATAGATCCATGGACTTTTTTGTTCTGGCGCGGCGGTCTGATGTTTTTCGGTTTTGTCGTACTGTTTGCCGTTCGATACCGGCTCGGCATTTTCCGGCAATTCTATCGAATCGGATGGTTTGGGCTCGGCGCTGCGATGGTCTTTACGATCAACGCGGTCTGTTTCCAGCTTTCGGTTCAAAACACCCAGGTCGCCAATACGCTAGTCATAATCGCCATGACCCCATTGTTTGCGGCGCTATTGAGTTGGCCGCTTTTGGGTGAGCGAGTGGCGCGACATACTTGGGTGGCGATCGGAATTTGCCTGTTAGCAGTTTTGGCGATCTTTGCGGGGGATCTTGATTTTTCTGGCGGGGTGGCCGCTCGGTTCGGCGATCTGGCTGCGGTCATGGCGGCGTTCGGCCTGGGTGGATTTTTCGTCATGACGAGGATCGCAAAAGACACCGATTTTGGGCCGGCCGTCGCGTTATCAGGCCCAATAACGGCACTGATTGGATTATTGGTCGCACCAGGCTTGTTGGTGACACCGCCCCAGTTGCAGCTTCTGTTGGTGCTTGGCCTGGCAATCTTGCCGGCATCATTCTGGCTGTTGACGTTGGCGCCGCGCTACATTCCGGCGCCGGAGGTGAGTTTGGTGCTGCTTCTCGAAACTCTCCTCGGGCCTCTCTGGGTATGGCTGGTGATCGCCGAAGAGCCACCCTTCACCACATTGGTCGGTGGCGCCGTCATCGTGTCCGTGTTGACTTGGCATTCGCTGGTTGCCCTGAGGTCCGCCCGGCAAACTTAGCAGGCAGTTCTCGCGGCGCCGTCACCGTCGAGCAAATCCGTCATTGTGTCCAGAAGGGCGCGTAATCGGAACGGTTTGGTGATTGTCTTCCGCGCACCTAAGGCTATTGCCGCGCGCGCAATTTCGTCACGGTTATCGGGAACGCCGCCGAGCGCATTCTTGAACCCACCGGTAACCGCGATGACCGGCAGGTCCGGAAACTCGCGAGCCAGCGCCTGGATTAATTCGATCCCGTCGCATTCCGGCATCAAGACGTCGGTGATAACCAGGTCCGGCTGCTCTCGGCGCACAGACTCGAGACCGATCATACCGTTTTCAGCACCCGTGGCCGTGAATCCTGCATCCTCCAAGGCCATTATTACAGCCTCTCGCAGGTCTTCATCATCTTCGATATACAAAATGTTTGGCATGCGATTTATGTGATTGGAGGATTTACGATGCGCCAATCATGCCTCTTTGGTCCGCTCTTTTCTTGTCACATTCACGCGACAGGTTCGCGAGCGATTGCCTAGATCGGGGCAAAGGACGTTTGTGAATACCCTTGGAGGTAGAGAAGTGCGGTCAGGTCCCCATGATCGATCCGATGCGCCGCTGCCGCCGCGACGGCGGGTTTGGCCCGGAAGGCAACGCCAAGGCCGGCAGCTTTCAGCATCGCCATATCGTTGGCGCCATCGCCGACGGTCAGGGCATCGGCCGGTGTCGCCCCAATTTGGCCGGCCAACTCGTTCAGGGCTGTCACCTTGGCGTCTTGTCCAAGGATTGGCTCCAATACTTTGCCGAGGAGTTTGTCACCCTCGAGCAAAAGCGTGTTGGAGCGGTCTTCATCGAAACCCAGCAACTGGCGGACATGGCTGGTGCAGAACGTAAAGCCACCCGAAACCAAAGCCGCATAGGCACCGTTCGCGCGCATGGTGGCAACCAAGGTGCCGGAGCCGGACGTCAGTTCAATCCGCTCGGCCAACAGCCGGTCGAGCAACGAGGCAGGAAAACCTTTCAGCATCGCAACCCGTTCGCGCAACGCGTCCTCAAATCCGATCTCACCGCGCATCGCTCGCGCCGTGATGGGCGCAATGGTGTCCTTCAGGCCACAAAATTCAGCCAGATCGTCCAAGGTCTCGCTGGTGATCATGGTCGAGTCCATATCTGCGACCAGTAGTCTCTTGGCTCGTCCTTCGGACAGGACAATGTTCACATCTACTGGCGAATCCCCGATCGCATCTCGTGTCCGGTTGAGCACATCGGCTCTAGCCTCAGATCCGGAAAACGGGATCTCGCAGGCGATCTCGGGTGCCAGCCAACCAATATCACCGGTTTCGGCTGATACAGTGGCGAGCGCCGATTGGGCGGCTGATGCGATCTCGGGCCCCAGGGCGGGGGCGTTAGGATCTGATGTAAGGATGAGCGTGTGTTGCATGGTTCGGCCTTATCGCGTATCGCCTGGGGCCATGTCCAGCGCCAACGGATCATATATCGCGACTGCCCCCGCGACTATTGTCATCGCCGGCCCGACCGCGAGTGGCAAGTCAGCCTTGGCCTTGCGGATAGCCGAAGAATTTGGCGGTGTCGTGATCAACGCCGACTCCATGCAGGTCTATGACGAACTCTCGATCCTGACAGCGAGACCCGGAGCCGAGGACGAGGCGCGTGTGCCGCACCGCCTCTATGGCGCGCTGTCGGCGGCCGAAGTTTGCTCGGTTGCTCGTTGGCGCGATATGGCGCTGGTTGAGATAGAGGCCGCACATGTGGCCGGCCAACTGCCGGTGATTTGCGGCGGCTCCGGTCTTTACCTGAAGGCCCTCACCGATGGCCTGGCGAAAGTCCCTGAGATCCCCGCCGATATCCGTCAGCAGGCGCGCGCCCTGCATCTGGAGATTGGTGGTGAGGCGATGCATGCCCGCCTGGCCGAGCATGATCCGGAAATGGCTGGTCGTCTTGCACCCGGAAACACCCAACGCCTGATCCGGGCTTGGGAGGTGTTGCAGGCTACCGGGCGATCGCTCTCAGACTGGCAGGCCCAGTCGCAAGATGCCTCGCCGACCGTTCAAGCGTTCACTATTACGTTGATGCCTGAACGAGCCCTCCTCTATGCCGCTTGTGATGCGCGGTTCGATGCGATGCTGGCGGCAGGCGCTCTGGAGGAAGTGCGCCGCCTGGCCGCTCTCGGTCTCGACCCGGCGTTGCCGGCCATGAAAGCGCTGGGTGTCCCGCAGCTCTTGGCGGTCGAGCGCGGCCAGATGTTGCTTGAAGAAGCGACAGAGATCGCCAAGCGCGAGACCAGGCGCTACGCCAAGCGCCAGATGACCTGGTTTAGACATCAGATTTCTTCAAATTTGGCCCTCGAAACGCAATATTCGGAAAGTTTGTGGCCAAAAATCTTTTCAAAAATTCGTCCTTATGTATTGACCGCACCAGATTGAACGACTAGGTTCCGCCCCGATTACTGCCAGAGACCGTAGCGCGACCCTTGGGTCGCGCTTGGAGTCTCAGGTAGATACCCAAGGCAAAAGACCCAGAAACCCGAGTAAACCGAGGACCGGACCGATGGCCCAACCTAAAAAACCCAGCGCCCGAAAATCTGGCACTAAGCCGGCCGCCCAACGTATGAGCGGAGCCGCCATTATTATGAAGGCGTTGCAGGATCAGGGCGTAGAGGTCGTATTCGGATATCCCGGCGGGGCGGTATTGCCGATCTATGACGAGCTCTTTAAGACCAACGCGGTGCGCCACATTCTCGTGCGCCAAGAAGGCGGCGCGGTGCATGCGGCGGAAGGTTACGCGCGTTCGACCGGAAAGGTTGGTGTGGTTCTCGTGACTTCAGGCCCGGGTGCGACCAATGCGGTAACTGGCCTGACCGACGCGTTGATGGACTCGATCCCGATTGTTTGCCTCACCGGCCAGGTGGCGACCCACCTGATTGGGAATGATGCGTTCCAAGAGGCCGACACGACCGGGATTACTCGGCCGTGCACCAAGCACAATTATCTGGTCAAGGACGTCGAGGACTTGGCCGATGTGATGCATGAAGCGTTCTATGTCGCTGCCAACGGGCGCCCCGGTCCGGTCGTGATCGACCTGCCAAAAGACGTTCAGTTCGCCGAAGGCACATACAAGGAGCCGGCCGAAAACCTTGAGACTGAGCACTCAAGTTATCGGCCGCGCACAGAGCCCGATGCCGCATCGATCGAGGAAGCGGTGCGTTTGATCGCCAAGGCCAAGCGGCCGATCTTTTATGGCGGCGGCGGCATCATCAACGCCGGACCTGATGCCAGCAAGAAGTTTACCGAACTCGCCCGCGTAACCGGTGCGCCTGTGACCCTGACACTGATGGGGCTCGGTGCCTTCCCGGCCTCCGACAAGCAGTTCGTCGGCATGTTGGGAATGCATGGCACCTACGAGGCGAATATGGCGATGCACGGATGCGATCTGATGGTCTGCCTCGGCGCTCGCTTTGACGACCGCATCACCGGCCGGCTGGATGCATTTTCACCGGACTCCACCAAAATTCACGTCGATATCGATCCGTCTTCGATCAACAAGAACGTGGCTGTCGACCTACCGATCATCGGCGATGCCGGCAAGGTGGCCACCGCGATGTTGAAGTCTTGGCGCAAGTTGAAACCGCGCCGCGATAAAAAGGCGCAGGACGCGTGGTGGGATCAGATCGAAGGTTGGCGAAAGCGGGACTGTCTTGCCTACAGCCAAACCAAGGGCAAGCAACCGATCAAGCCGCAGCACGCGATCAAACGGCTCTACGAGATCATCAAAGACAAGGATCACTATGTGACCACCGAGGTCGGGCAGCATCAAATGTGGGCTGCCCAATACTTCCAGTTCGAGGAGCCGAACCGGTGGATGACTTCGGGTGGTCTCGGAACCATGGGCTACGGTCTGCCGGCCGCCGTTGGCGCGCAGATTGCGCATCCGGAGTCGCTTGTGGTCGATATCTCAGGCGAGGCCTCTTTCCTGATGAATATGCAAGAGCTTGGCACGATGGCGCAGTATCGATTGCCGGTGAAGGTGTTCATCCTGAACAACGAGTGGATGGGCATGGTCCGTCAGTGGCAGGAACTGATCCACGGCGGACGGTATTCCGAGACCTACAGCGAAGGTTTGCCGGATTTCGTCAAACTGGCAGAGTGCTTCGGCGGCAAGGGGCTGCGGGCGGAACATGCCGGCGAGTTGGACGACATCATCAACCAAATGATCGATCATCCAGGGCCCGTGATCGCCGACATCCGCGTGGTGAAGGATGAGAGCTGCTATCCAATGATCCCGTCGGGTGCTGCGCATTACGAGATGCTGCTGGGGCCGGAGGACGAGGGCAGTGGCGGACCGCGTGGCGCCGCATCGGCCGCTGGCCTGGCTTTGGTCTGAGCCGACCATCGATCGAACACTGAACAGTAATGAGCCGGCACTGCTGCACCAAGTGGCGGCGTCGCGCATAACAAAGCGAGAAATCCCGTGAATCCCAAGGAAACTACGATCGAGCGCCACGTCATTGGCATTCTCGTCAGCAATGAGCCGGGCGTTCTGGCTCGGGTCATCGGCCTGTTCTCGGGCCGGGGCTACAACATTGAGAGCCTGACCGTCTCCGAGGTCGATGACCGCGAGAACCTGTCGCGCATCACCATCGTCACGACCGGCACACCGATGGTGATCGAGCAGATCAAGGCACAGTTGGCCCGACTGGTGCCGGTCTACGACGTGCACGACCTGACGACTGAGGGCAGCCATCTGGAGCGCGAGTTGGCGTTGATCAAGGTCGCTAACACCGGCGAGGATCGTATCGAGGCCTTGCGCATCGCCGATATGTTTCGCGCCCGCGCCATCGACAGCACGCTCGAAAGTTTCATCTTCGAGATGACCGGCAGCACGCGCAAGATCGACGCTTTCGTCGATCTGATGGCGGCATTGGGCGGGGTCGAGGTCTCGCGCACCGGCGTTGTCGGCATCGCCCGCGGCTCGCGCCTCGACATGCCGATGTCGCGCTCCAAGGTTGCCGGCAAGAAAACCCGCAAGCGTAAGATTTGAGGGAGCTAATCCGAACCACACCGTCATTCCCGCGCAGGCGGGAATCCAGACCACCGCCGAAGCCAAGACTGGATCCCCGCCTGCGCGGGGATGACGAACGAGGGAGATGGGGAACCTCTCCCCTGGACGGAGGCGGCACGGGGGGCTAAACCCCACGCGGAATTTAAAGTACCACGCACCATCATCGAACACGCCCGACCGGGCGGCAATGTTAGCAAGCCAAAGCAGGCAAGACAGAGGAAAGGGACGACATCATGCGGGTCTATTATGATCGTGATGCCGACGTGAACCTGATCAAAAGCAAGAAGGTCGCGATCGTCGGTTATGGCAGCCAGGGCCACGCCCATGCCAACAACCTGAAGGACAGCGGCGTCAAAGACGTGATCGTCGCACTGCGTGAGGACAGCTCCTCGCGCGCCAAGGCAGAGGCCGCCGGCTTCAAGTGCATGACCGGTTCCGAGGCAGCCGCCTGGGCCGACGTAATCATGGTACTGACCCCGGATGAGGGCCAGGGTGATCTCTATGTCGATGAGCTGCGCGACAACATGCGCCCGGAAAGCGCCATTGCTTTTGCCCATGGCCTGAACATCCACTTCAAGCTGATCGAGCCGCGCACCGACATCGACGTGTTCATGATCGCGCCGAAGGGCCCCGGCCACACCGTGCGTTCGGAATATGTGCGGGGCGGCGGCGTACCGTGTTTGGTCGCGGTTGACCAGGACAGCTCCGGCAACGCGCTTGAGATCGCGCTCAGCTACAGCTCCGCCATTGGCGGCGGCCGGGCCGGCACCATCGAGACCACCTTCCAGGAAGAGTGCGAGACCGATCTGTTCGGCGAGCAGGTCGTACTCTGCGGCGGTTTGGTCGAGCTCATCCGGGCCGGTTACGAAACCCTGGTTGAGGCCGGTTATGCGCCGGAGATGGCGTATTTCGAGTGCCTGCACGAGGTCAAACTGATCGTCGACCTGATCTATGAGGGCGGTATCGCCAACATGAATTACTCGGTCTCGAACACGGCTGAGTACGGCGAGTACGTTTCGGGCCCGCGCATCATCAACGACGATGTGAAGGCAGAGATGAAGCGGGTTCTGGCCGATATCCAATCCGGCCGTTTCGCCCGCGACTGG